>JBJONT010000485.1:0-5756 GCA_046051705.1 Planctomycetota bacterium
TAGTTTCGAAATACACCGATGGCTTATTCATGTCGATGGTTTTTCCAAAAGGCTACAAATTCAAAACAGATCCTAGCGAAACGAGACTTCTCGGCGAGCTGTAGGTCTTTCGCATTCTACCAAAACATCGTTCGAAGAGCCCTTGCGAATGAGCGGAATAAATGAAAGTCAATTCATCGAAAGAAAAGCGATCAGTTCGGCTTTTTCCCTCGCGAAGTGGTCGACAAGCTGATGAAGAAGGCCAATCCGGTTTGGCAAGTGATCTTGGGGCTAAGTCGCTACGGTGGGCTTCGGACACCCTCGGAAACGTTGTCGCTTCGCTGGGACGACATCGATTGGGAGCTGAACCGGATGAGTATCCCGGAGCCGAAGGTCGAGCACCACGAAGGTCGCGGCATTCTTAGCTGCCCGATCTTTCCAGAGTTGCGGCCGATCCTCGACGAAGCGTTCGAGATCTTCGGCGACAAGAGCGAATACGTCGTCGCGGCTCCACAGTACCTTGCCGCAGCCAACACGGCAATGGGGTGGAAGAACGCCAACCTACGCAGCGAGATGACGCGACTGCTGCGCCGCGCCGGCGTCTCGGGTTGGCCACGATTGTTCCATTCGATGCGGGCCAGCAGACAAACGGAACTGCAGCGCGAGTTCCCGCTACACGTCGTCTGCTCCTGGCTTGGCAACTCGCCACGTATCGCACAGCAAAGCTACCTGCTCGTTACCGAGGATGATTTCGCAAAGGCGGCTGGCGTGGCGAAGATCATGGTGGAAACGGTGGCCAATTCCTGAGTTCGATCGATTTCAGATCGGCAATTGCGATCGGCTTGAGAAAGGGAAAAAAACGCCCCGACTCATGCAATTCCTGAACCGCTCGCTCCATGTTTGGAATCGTTACCTCCGGAACAATGATCAACCCTGGAGGGGCAAAGCATGGGTCGTGCATTGTAGGCAGATCGAAACTGCAGATCTGCGCGAAATAAACGGGGAAGAGATCACCGTTGGGTAATTCGACAACTGCATAAGGCCAATAACCTTTGTCCGTGTACAGCGCATCGAATTCGACCGGGAAATGCAGGATCACTTTATTTGAACTCATGGAGGATGTCCTACCTTTCGGAACAGAAGTCACGGAGACATTGGAACAATGTCGCAATTGCATGCTGCTCAGACTCGGGGTCTTCCAAATTTCGCCATGGCGTTTTGGACTCAGGAAATGCGATGAACAACACCTTGACGGGCCAACCCATGTTGTGTCCATGCGTTGCACGCAAGCGAAGCCATTCGCTGAAGCCTTTTAGAAACTCGAATCCTGTTCCCAAATCGAATCCTTGGATACAGGAAGCGACGGAATCATACGTAACTTTTCGTAAAAACATACCAGGTCGAAATTGAAGATCCGAAAGTACCTCTGGAAACGACATCTTTGCCACTGGCGGTAACCGTTGGTTATCGATTCGTTCTCTTGCCCAGGTTGCCAATTCACCGTTACGCAGGTCCAGTCTCCCTAAAACAACTTCATCGGAACTTGGGGCCAAGATCGCATTTCGATGAGTCGCTCGGTAGTGAGTGTGGTCGGTATCGTAATCGGCAAGATGATCCTGGTTGGCCTCCGACTGTTTGACCAACTCGGATGCCAGTTTCCTAAGACCACCCGGAGTCCCGTAAATGCAAATCTTGTTTCGTCCATCTTCTTCGCGCCTTACAAAGGCAAGTAAAGCGGACTCGTCATATTGAGAATTCATCCTTCTTCCTCATGGTTATTCAATAGCGGCGTTGATCGGAATTGATGCTCACATGGCCAAAGCTTCTGCAAAGCATCCTTGGCTACCTCATTGAGTTCGTTTTGTGCTTCCGCAAGAGTCGGACATACAGCTAATCGAAACAACTCGATACGATACTGCTCGGCAACCGTTGGTGTCATTTCGCCGATCAGTCGAACGATGCACCAATACTTCCATGGATGGTCGTCACCCTCAAGCACTTCCTGAATGAACGGAGCAACAGCCTCGGGAATGGTCAGGAGAAATTTCCCAATAGGTCGAGAGATGGGCCAATTGCCGTCTTGCAACCACTCGAGCAATTCCCTTAGATACGGAGCCAAAACTGGATACCCAAGTGCAAGAAGAGCACGAGTATTGATAACGTCGGATTTATCTAGGGGAAGAAATTTGCGTGGATCTGATGCCATAACCGCCAATCGTATCATCGAGACACTACAGGTTAAAGCGTTCCGCTGAGTCATTGAGCCATTTATCCTATCTTTGCCGCCAATCCCGTATGGCAAGTGATCTTGGGGCTGAGTCGCTATCCCGTTTTTCTTAACCACAGAATACACCGAATACACGGAAAGATGACATAACGGTGGGAGGATTTGATTCCGTATGTTCGGTGTGTTCCGTGGTTCCCTGCTCTTTGGCGACAAGAGCGAATACGTGGTCGCTGCACCGCAGTACCGCGCCGCAGCCAACACGGCGATGGGTTGGAAGAATGCGAACCTACGAAGTGAAATGAAACGACTCTTGCGCCGCGCCGGTGTCTCGGGTTGGCCACGATAGTTCTATTTGATGCAGGCCAGCCGGCAGACGGAATTGCAACGCGAGTTCCCGCTGCACGTCGTCTGTTCCTGGCTTGGCAACTCACCACGGATCGCCCAGCAGAGTTACCTGCTGGTGACTGAGGATGATTTTGCCAAAGCGGCGGGGGAACAGAAGGTGATGGTTCCTGCGATCATTCATCGCGCAGCATTAGCTTCAGATCGTGAATAGTATTTCAGAAGTGACCAAAACGCAGTCCCAGATAGCAATACAGGCGGAATAACGCCAAAGCCGAAGTATCCGAGTGCCAAGGGGAGTTCGCTCCAATTATCTCCAACCATGACAAATGCGCAACCGACTGCAAACAAAATGGCCCAGCAAAGTGCGGCTCCATGAATCGAATAAACATTCAAAGCGTTTACGCGACGGAGATAAAAAGCTATTGGCATTCCAATTATCCCCGCTACGACATAGCAACTTACGACGCCGATCGTTAATGCTATGAACGGTAATATAAGCATGCTTGCCGGGTTGACTTCAATACCGAACACTTCACCAACAATTCCGATCAACAGAACCAATGCCACAAAGGCAATCGGAGCGACGGATGGTGACCAGATATAAGCCTTCCACATCGCTCGATTAGAGGGCCGTAAAGGCCCCTGGCACATGGCCAAGACGATCGCGAGCGGCGTTGGGATGACGAACAACTGGTTATCCTCGCAAGGAGTCTTGAGTCTGAAGACCCTTTGGGCAGAGCTTGCTCATCTTCGCGGAACCGCCTAGTGCGGACCCGCATGCTAGGTGGTGTGGGGAGGACGGTCAGCAATGGCCGTCCTTACCCGATTTCGTCTTTGCATCAACGCGAATCAGTTCTCCCAGGTTCACGAAGGCTAGGCTTTAAGAAAGGATCAGGTCGTAGCTGAACATCTAAATCTCGAGTGCGATTCAATGAATCTAGAATCGACATATAGATTTCTGAGGCAGAATTGTTGCTCCCAATTTGCCCTGCCAGCCATCTGAACTCGATTTCTGCGCCATTGTGCTCGTAAATGATCCGATACTTTATGTCCACATCTCTCGATGACTTTTTCTTGAGATCACCGATCTGAAGAACTGTTTGAAGTTTGACTACTTTGCATCGCAACTCTTCAAGAGCTTCCGATGGAAATATTGACTCACTTGTCTTTTCAAATTCCTTTGACTTTGGGGATTTCACAAAAGCGGCTATGGCGCCATTCGAATCGACAATTATTCGATGAGACCTCTCATGCCCACTAAGCTGGTCGAATGTAAGCTTCCATTCTGCTGCGAGGACGTTCGATCCGAATGCTATAAGAACAGAAAAGCCAACAACAGCAGTTTGAATGTAGGGACTGAGAATCATGGTTGTTCTCCAACACCATAGGGACCATTCTGTGGGAGATGCTCAGATAGCTCGACTGCCCATGCTGCAAAGTAAATCGGTCGAAGCTCCATGCCGAGTCCCATTAAGCTATCTTCATCAGCAGTGTACTCATCATCTCCTCCTGGCTCTCCCGGATGGCGGCATCCAATGATGTGTCCGAATTCATGTATTGCGGAAACCTGCTCGTCATCGCCGTAAAGCAAGTCCTCCATATTCATCACGGCATCGATCTGCTCAGGGGTGTCCCAGTTTACAGAAGACTGCACTTCTTCATTGTGAAGCTCAATGTCAATGCCCGTCGAAACAACTTCAATGATGACGTCGATCTGGGGAGTCCAAATGTCTCCGCCATTATTCGGGACCAAGATGAAAGGATTGTTGTTGAAGTGCTCCTCAACTTGGGTCTCAAGTGGTTCTTCAAATGCCTCCACCTGCTCTGGGGTGGTGTTTGCTGGATTGACATGCACATGCACCTGTAACGTTACAACATGGTTTTCGTCATCGAAAACCCAAGTAAACGATGGCAATCCAGGTTCGTTAGGGTAGGTCCATTGCCCCGGTCCATCTCCACCCACGGTGACTCCAGGCTCACCCTCACCTGTCGGACTATCTTGGTTACTCCCAATCGTCCCATCGGTATTGCAGAAGTAGCCCACTGCGACTTGGCCTCCAAACTCCTGCGGCATTAAGTCAGCCGCAAGCGCTATACGCTGTTCGAACTGCTCAATTGCTAGTCGGTATCTTCCGGCAAACTGAAAATCGAATCCTGTTCTCATCTCTAACTCTCACAAAAAATGTTGTGATTTCGTCAATTCGACGAACGGCCGCGATCACCGATGTCGCGGGCAAAAAACTCACCATCAGGAAACGGCCGATTCGCGACTTCGGTGGATCGCTTCGTTCGTCCGTATTTCGCCATGTGCAAGTGAACAACACCACCACAAGTAAATGTATCCGACGTATAGTGCCGTCGCAATGATCGTCTTCCAATGCTGCGGGCGTTGAATTGAATAAATGAGGTAATTTGACTCAATTAGTAGCATCAAGACAAAAAGGACCGATGCGAGTACGCCCCATCCGATGGTAAATCGGTCGAACCGCGGAAGAATTTGCAAACGTTTGCAACGGCCTATTCCAAACCAGATCAAGAAAAGTGCAACAGGCATGAAGAAGACAGTCGCAATCACGGATCCGGCAATGCCAACTGCAATACTATCATTGTTTGTAGGAAATCCCTCGTTTTGCAGGATCGTTGTATAAAAGTGCGCGTCGCGTTCGACGTTTGAAAGGTACAGAAGCATGCCCAAAATGATCAACGCAGACTTGATTCCAATCGTCATGGCGTTGTTTGCGGATCGAATGTCTGTCTGGGCTGTTGCGTCCAGCGACGTTGATGCGTCGTAAGGATTGAAGATCACGAGAGCCTCTACGGACGAACTTGTTTTTATGTGGATCCGCCTAAACCCTGTAGGCTGCACCAACGCAGCCTATCACGCAAGTTAGCCTCGTCCCGAAGTCGAATGATATCAGTCACTTGCGAGCCGATCAATCAATGGATTGGGTGACGGGCTGTTTCGGCATAAGCATCCTGTATCAAGGGACGACGCGAGCATTCCCAATATCTCGTTTCCGGCAGTGAATTCTACTACGATTCGAACTCACCTAGTTCGAATCCTGCACCTCCGCTACAAAACAGCATGTTTTCCCTGGAAAAACGAGGGTTCGGGGACGACTCTGGCGACTCACTCGACGACTCACCAGGGTCCAAGGCAGCGCACAAGACGACGCAGCACCTGCAGGCATGGACATGCATGGAT
>JBJONT010000486.1:0-5591 GCA_046051705.1 Planctomycetota bacterium
AAACGGGTACTCAGTTACCGCACATAAGCGGATCAGGAATTGAAGAGTTTGTAATGCCACTCCCTCCGCACATGGAACAACAACTTATTGCTGCTGAAGTCGCCGAGACGCTGTCTCAGATCGAGGCCACAGTAAATGCTATTGACCATGATCTTTTGCGTGCATCTCGTCTTCGTCAAAGCATCCTTAAACAAGCCTTTGAAGGAAAACTCGTTCCTCAAGACCCAAACGATGAGCCTGCTAGTGTGCTGCTGGAGCAGATTCGGGCGAAACAGGCGATTCATGAAGGCCATGGAAAGCGACCAAGTTCGGATACCCCCCATCGTTCCAAACCACGGGGGAAAAAGTCATGACCAGACCCGTGGAAGAACGGTTGATCTTCCATATCACCCATATCGACAATCTTCCGGCCATACTGGCCGACGGATACATTTGGTCTGATTACAACGTCCGAATGACTTCCCACGCTCGAACAGTAATCGGCTTCGACACGATCAAAAAGCGGCGACTGGAAGTACTGCCCGTCTCATGCCATCCGGGGACTTTTGTGGGACATTATGTGCCGTTCTATTTCTGTCCACGGTCCCCTATGCTTTATGTAATTCATCGACGGGCGTCAGAATTGAATTATCAGGGAGGCCAAGAGCGGATCGTCCACTTGGTGTCACGGATAGATATCGCCCTCGAACACGCAGGGGGACTCCCCTGGGCTTTTACCGACGGAAATGCAGGTGCACGATACACTCGGTTCTCGAATGATCTTGCACAATTGGACAATTTGGTCGATTGGGATGCAGTGGAAGCCCCCTACTGGAGCGATCCAACGGTCAAAGATCGAAAACAAGCGGAGTTTCTGATTCATCAGAAGTTTCCGTGGACAGCCGTTAATTCAATTGGTGTCTACAATCAGAGTGTTGCAACTGACGTTCAAAGATTACTCAACTTGCAGAACCATCAGCCCGAAGTGACGGTAAAGCAGGACTGGTACTTCTAACTCCACTTGGAGATAAAACATAACATGATCGAATTCACGAGTGGAAATCTGTTTGAATCCAACGCTCAAGCGTTGGTGAATACGGTCAACACCGTGGGAGTGATGGGGAAAGGAATTGCCCTGCAATTCAGTAGGCAATTTCCGGAAATCATGCCCATCTACGAATCGGCATGCCAAGACGGTACGCTGGTCGTCGGACAAGTTCAAACGATTCGCCTATCACTTCTCCCTGGGATGACGGGACCGACCTACATCATCAATTTCCCGACGAAGAAGCATTGGAAAGGCGATTCGAAGATCGAGTACATCGAGACAGGGCTTGAGTCGCTCCGTTCAGAGATTGAAAAATACGGGATCACGTCAATCGCAGTGCCACCGTTGGGGTGCGGACTCGGTGGGCTTCACTGGCGAGATGTTCGCAAGAAAATCGTGGAGTCGTTGGGCAACCTAACGAATGTGCGAGTGGTCGTGTTTGAGCCAACCGGAACACCTGACGCCAAGGAAATGAAACCCGCTACGGTCGAACCAAAATTGACCCCAGGTCGGGCCGCTCTGCTGGGATTGATGAAACGGTACATGGTTCCATTCATGGACGATACGGTAACACTGCTGGAACTGCATAAACTGATGTATTTCATGCAGGAGGCGGGGGAATCGCTTCGACTACAATTCGTCAAAGGAAAATACGGCCCCTACGCTACGAACTTACGACATGTTCTGAACGCTATTGAAGGGCATTTCTTGACCGGATTCGGTGACGCGTCAGAAGAGCCAGGAAAACCACTCGAGCCTATGCCTGGAGCTTTTGAAAAAGCGGAACGCTACTTACATGACCAATCGAGAGCAACCACCCTAGCTCGATTCAACCGGGTTGAAGAACTGATGGAGGGATTCGAGACAGCCTATGGACTGGAGTTATTGGGAAGCGTGCACTGGGTTGCCAAGTATGAGCCTTCTCCTGCCAGGACCCCTGAAGAGGCAACCGAACTCGTTCACTCATGGAATGATCGAAAACGCGATTCATTTCCCAGGCATCATATTGAAGTGGCATGGAAACGCTTGAACGAAACAGGTTGGCTAACATGAGCAACAACGACTCCCAACAAATCGTCAACAAAGCCTGGAACTTCGCTCACGTTTTGCGTGACGATGGCCTCTCGTACATGGCTTACACGGAACAGATCACCTTTCTGCTGTTCCTCAAGATGGCCCATGAACAAACAAAGCCACCTTATAACAAGCCTTCGATCATTCCCGCCAAATACAATTGGGAAAGCCTACTCAAGCGCGAAGGGGATGAGCTTGAAGCTCACTATCGACACATTCTCGAAGAACTCGGCAAGCAGCCTGGAATGCTCGGGGAAATCTTCAAAAAGGCTCGTCCAGAAATTCAGAATCCAGCAACGCTTCGACGATTGATCGTCGATTTGATCGATGTGGAAAAGTGGTCGTCGATGGATGCTGATGTCAAAGGGGACATCTACGAAGGCTTGCTCTCGAAGAGTGCTGCCGAAAGCCCGAAAGGTGCTGGTCAGTATTTCACCCCTCGCGAACTCATCAAAGCGATCGTCGATTGTGTCCAACCGACCGTCGATGACACCGTATGCGATCCCGCCGCAGGTACAGGGGGCTTTCTCTTGGCTGCATACGATTACGTTGCGATGCATCAAGGCAAGACCTTAGACAAAGATCAAAAGAAGCACTTGCGAACCAAGTTTGTCAAAGGCTGGGAACTGGTCCCTAATACCGCCCGCCTTTGCATCATGAATCTATATTTGCATGGGATTGACGCTGATCCATGTCCGATCAAGTCCGGTGTCGATAGTCTGGCAAGTGACCCGGGAGAACGGTTCAGCGTGGTAATGGCCAATCCGCCGTTCGGGAAAAAGAGCAGTATCTCGATAGTCAACGATGCGGGAGATTTAGAGAAGGATGATAATGCTTACGAACGCCAGGATTTTTGGACAACGACGAAGAACAAGCAACTGAACTTCGTCCAGCACATCAAGACGCTACTCAAGGTGAATGGTCGCTGCGCGATTGTCGTGCCAGACAACGTGCTATTCGAGGGTGGGGCTGGTGAAACCGTTCGTCGCAATCTGATGAAGCAATGCGATGTTCACACGCTGCTGCGATTGCCCACCGGGATATTCTATGCTGGAGGCGTGAAAGCCAACGTGCTGTTTCTCGATGCGAAGCCTGCTCAAGAGAACCCCTGGACCAAGACATTGTGGGTTTATGACTTGCGAACCAACATGCACTTTACGCAAAAAACCAATCCGCTTCAGCGGTCCGACTTGGATGAGTTCGTATCGCTTTATCGCCCGGGTAAACGTCATTTACGTAAAGCAACTTGGAGTGAGGCAAATCCAGAAGGGCGTTGGCGATCCTACGATTACGACGAGCTGATTAAGCGGGACAAAGTCAACCTCGACATCTTCTGGCTACGAGACCAAAGCCTTGAGGACTCCGATGATTTACCCGCTCCTGATATCCTGGCCCAAGAAATTGCCGATGACCTTCAAACAGCGCTGGAGCAGTTCACGGCGATTGCGGAAAAGCTGAGATAGAAAAATTATGCAACACACGCCCATTCTTCCAAGAACCGCAGCTTTCGACGCAGGAGCCAATCGCATCATATTGACCATGGCCAGCGTTAGAGGCATACCCACAATCCCCGGCGAACTATAGCCCAAGTTCAAAACAGGCTTCTACGCTGATCCCGTTGACGCAGTTTTTAAGGCGCTGGGTGTGCAGTGAGCGAGAGAAAACAACCGATCACCTTTTCACAATTAGGGAGCGTATAAAAAAATGGATTTACCGAAACATCTATTGGAAGCGGTCGAAAATGGCAATGCAATTCTGCTATTGGGAGCCGGCGCATCTCTCGCTGCGAAAGACAAACACGGAAAACACCCGCCGTCCGCAACTGGACTAGGCAAATTACTTGCAGCTAAATTCTTGACGCCCAACTATGAAAATGCTCCCTTAACGCAAATTGCAGACTATGCGATCAACGAGTCGTCGCTCTTCGAGGTTCAGGATTATATTCGGGAACTATTCTTGCCATTCTTCCCCTCTGAATCACACTTAACGATTCCAGCTTTCCGCTGGCGGGCAATAGTTACAACTAACTACGATTGCTTAGTGGAAGATGCGTATCAAAACCGCGATGAATCAAATCAATCACTAGTTCCCATTTATAGCAACACCGACAGGTGGGACGATGTGATGCGTGACTATGACGCTGTACCTTTACTTAAACTGCATGGCTGTATTACCCGCACTCACGATGAAGGTTGTCCGTTAATACTATCTTCGGAGCAATACATTCATTTTGAGGTTGGACGAAACAGATTGTTTCGTTTATTCAAAGAACTCGCAGCTGAAAAGCCAATTTGTTATGTTGGGTTTAGCAACAATGACCCGCATATACGTTCGTTGGTTCAACAACTAGATACAGAAAAGGTTGGTAGGCCCCATTCATTTTTGATCTCGCCAAATGTTGATGACATCACGAAGAGATATTGGTCGTTGCGGCACATTACTGCAATCCAGGGGACGATGGACGACCTCATGAGGCAGCTGGACGCAAAGATTGGAAAGACTTTTCGTGGACTCAGAAGATCGACGCCAACTGGCGCACTTGCTATCTCCGAGCGGTTTGCATCAAGCTCATACGTGCTGAGCGATCCTTGCCTAAAGTCCCTTGAGAATGATCTCGATTATGTGAAGGGAGTGGTGCCGGAAGCGACCTGTGATGCTGTAAAGTTCTATAGCGGTGTCAATCAGGGGTGGGTCGCAATTGAACAATCCTTGGATGTCCGACGGCGATTACACGACACGCTCCTCGAAGAGTATTTTCTCGAGGACAGCCCTCGAAAACAAAGGTTTTTAGTTGTAAAGGCACATGCAGGCGCAGGTAAATCAGTGTTTCTGAGAAGATTGGCCTGGGAGGCCGCAAAAGACATTGATCGTTTATGCCTTTATGCGACCGCTGACGCAACTTTATCTTCCGCATCCATTAACGAAATTATCAATGCAACGAAAGAACATGTTTACCTGTTCGTCGATGATGTGTTGCGTCACCGAATCGAACTAGAAACTTTTATTTCCGGCATGGGATCAGCAATTGAAAACCTCACGATTATTGGTGGAGCTAGGACGAACGAATGGAATGTTGCTCCCCCGGCATTCCAAGCACTGGTAACCGACGAACATTTTCTTCCCTACCTATCTGACAAAGAACTCGACTTGCTAATTGAAAAGCTGGAGCAGCACAAAGCACTCAAGGAGCTAGAGCGACTACCACAAGAGGAACGCCGTGAACAGCTTCGCAAAAAAGCAAGTAGACAGCTTCTTGTTGCATTACATGAAGCAACATCGGGAAAGCGATTTGAGGAGATTCTTCACGACGAGTATTCGAGACTCGCTCCAAATAAAGCAAAAAAAATATATCTTGCGATTTGCTTTTTGAATCAGTTTGACGTTCCCGTTCGAGCAGGGTTAATTGCACGACGCTTCGGGATTACCTTTGAAGAGTTTGGGAATAGCCTCTTCAAGCCACTTGAAGATGTTGTTGTTACGATTTCATCAA
>JBJONT010000487.1:0-10835 GCA_046051705.1 Planctomycetota bacterium
TAGACACTAGGCGATTTCATCGTTTCGAGTTAGTCTTAAGCGACGATTTTCGTGTTGTTTTTTCCTTTCGAACCTCCGCACTGTCCCATCCTATGATCCGAAAGTCCCTCCGGTTTACCAACGATTCTTGGTTTGTGAACTCCCTTCGCATCTCCGCGTTGGCCCTTTGTGTGCCAGTGGGCGTTCTATCAACGCCTTGTGGTTACGCGAATGAGCCGGCAGGTCAGGAAGCTACTGCAGCAGCAGGTACCATTCCGGGTATCAGCGCTTCGGAGCCGAAAGAAGGGCCCTTTGTTAAGCTTGCGGATGGGACGTTTATGGTTCCCTATGTGCAAACGGTCGACCAGACTGAAATTCGATTCGAGATGATCCCTATCCCTGGGGGTGAAGTTGTGATCGGTTCGCCGGAAAGCGAGCCTAGCCGAGGTGCCGATGAAGGTCCGCAGTTTACTGTGGTTGTTGAGCCGTTCTGGATGGCGAAAACCGAATTGACTTGGGCTGAATACAAAACATTCTTGAAAACCTACGACATTTTCAAGCGGCTTTCACGGCAAGGGGTGCGCAAAGCATCCGGACTCGCGCAAGCAGATGCGATCACTGTACCTACACCGTTGTACGAACCGAGCCATACTTATGAGCATGGTGATGATCCTCGTCAACCAGCGGTGACAATGACTCAGTATGCCGCCAAGCAATACTGCAAGTGGCTCAGTGGGATCTCCACCATTGAGTACCGATTGCCTTTAGAAACCGAGTGGGAGTACGCAGCGCGTGCTGGAACGAAATCGGCTTATTCATTTGGCGACAACCCAGCAGACCTCGATCAATATGCAGCCTTTGCGGATAACAGTCCCGAGGGAGCTCCGAAGGTGGGTAGCAAAAAGCCAAATCCATTCGGTTTGTACGACATGCATGGTAGTGTTTGGGAATGGACGGTTGATCACCACTCTTCGGAAGGCTACGGCGAGCGAGCCGGCAAGAAGCTCACAGCGCAAGAGTCGTTTGATCCGCCAAAGCAGAAAGATAGCCGCACGGTTCGCGGTGGTGGCTGGCAGGATCCTCCAGAACGCCTTCGCTCAGCAGCTAGACTTGGGTCGGCCGATGAAGACTGGAAAGACTACGATCCGAACGTTCCGAAGAGCCCTTGGTGGTACACTACAGATCCAGCTCGCATGGTCGGCATGCGGCTTGTGCGATCCCATAAGCCGCTTTCCGAGTCCGAGAAGAAGATTCACTGGGAAATCGATAATGAGGACACTCGCGAGGATGTCGACTTCCGACTCCAAGAGGGGCGTGGTGCGATCGGTATCCCAGTCCCTGAACTGACCGAAGAGTTCAAGCGAAAGAGGTAGTTCGAGTATGGGCATAAGTGCCCTTGTTCCGACACCCCACAAGCGGGCTCACATCGTTAGAATAAGTGGGTCAGGTCGCTCAGACCTAGGCCCCACAGGACAACGTCATCCTCTCGTCAAGCGAAGAGCCTTCATGAACGCACCGAATGCATCGAATCCAACTGCGGCAAAGACTTCCTTTCAATGGGACTGGAACTTGCCCCGTCTCTTTATACGTGCTTGCCGCGCGAAGGGGGAGAAAATCAAGGTCGTCGATTCTATGGGGCTTAAGCTCTCTGGAAACGATCTGTTGCTAAAAACGCTGGTTCTGAAAAGAGTCATTGATCGCGAAATTCTTAAAGTTAGATCCAACGGTCTTACTGAGAAGAATGTAGGTGTATTTCTTCCGCCAACGGCGTCGGCTGTGATTGCTAACATGGCGCTGACTTTATCGCGGAGAGTCGCGGTAAACTTGAATTACTCCGCATCCGAAGACATCATCAATCGATGTGTCGAACAAGCGGGCATAAAGCATGTGCTCACAAGCCGCAAGTTTCTTGATCGGTTTAACGTCAAGTTCAATGCTGAAGTGGTTTGCATCGAAGACCTTCTACCAAAAGTGATGGTCTGGGACAAACTCTTTGGTTTCATGCAGTCGAAATTTTTCTCTGAGGGGATGTTATCGTCGATTTTCCAGCTTGGGAAAAATAAACCAGATGATGTGTTGACCATTATCTTTACTTCGGGTTCGACCGGAGTTCCTAAAGGCGTTCCGCTGACCTTCAATAACATCGCATCGAACGTCCAAGGTTTCGACAAAATCATTGGAGTAGATGAAAACGATTGTTTCCTAGGAATTCTTCCTTTCTTCCATTCGTTCGGTTACACCGTAACGCTATGGGGAGCGATGACACTCCCATCTTCCGGCACTTATCACTTGAACCCGCTTGAACCTAAGCAGATTGGCAAGCTTATTAACGACAATCGTTGCACGGTTGTTCTTGGTACGCCGACGTTTCTGCGAGGTTTCTTGAAACGTATTGAACCGGAGCAGTTCAAGAGTGTTGAAGTCGTTGTCGTGGGTGCTGAGAAGATGCCGATCCCACTAGCAGATGCTTTCGAGGAACGGTTTGGTGTTCGCCCGATCGAAGGATACGGAGCGACTGAACTGAGTCCAGTTGTTTCGGTCAATGTGCCTCCCAAGCGAGCGAAAACGCCGGAAGCTCAATTAGGGACACGCGAAGGATCCGTAGGACGTCCCATCCCGGGCGTGCTTGCTCGAACCGTCTCGCTCGATGACTCCAGCGTTGTATTGACTCACAACGAAACTGGAATGCTTGAATTCACCGGTCCAAACGTGATGCCAGGTTATCTCAATCAACCGCAGATGACTGCGAAGGTCATGCATGATGGTTGGTATATTTCGGGGGATGTCGGGCACATCGATTCCGACGGATTCATTTACATCACGGGGCGTGAAAGCCGATTTTCAAAGATCGGCGGTGAGATGGTTCCGCATATTCAAGTCGAAGAGGAAATAGCAAAACTCGTCGGTGGAAACGATGACGAGAAGACGACGGTCGCCGTGTGCGGTGTCCCTGACGAAAAGAAAGGGGAACGACTGGTGGTCCTTTATACTTCCCTCTCGCATGAGCCTTCGGACATCGTCAAGAAACTCATCGCTGCCGGGCTTCCTTCGATCTACGTTCCAAACGCTGATAGCTTCATCAAAGTTGATGAGATCCCAATGCTTGGTTCCGGAAAACTCGACTTGAGGAATCTTCAGAAGCTTGCGCTCGAGAAAGTAGGCTAAGTGCCAACCATGAACAAGGATGATCCGAGCTTGCTGAAAGATCGCTCCTTTTGGGGAATTGCCGTAACACAGTTCCTTGGAGCGTTCAACGATAACCTATACAAACAATTGATGCTCTTGATGGCGATCCCAGGCGTGGGGGCGTTGATTCAAGGGGATCGGCAAGGATGGGCGACAACAGCCTTTTCCCTTCCGTTTGTGTTGCTGAGTTCGATCGCTGGATTTCTTTCCGATCGCTACAGCAAAAGCAAGATAGTTGTTCTTTGTAAGATCGCCGAAATTGGCATTACGCTCTTGGCCGTTATGGCGTTCTTGTTTTACGGTCGCGTAGGCGATTATGGAACTTGGAGTGTGTTGGTCCTCATGGGGATTCACAGCACTTTCTTTGGACCAGCGAAATATGGGATCCTTCCTGAGCTTTTTGCGCATAAAGACCTCCCGCGTGCCAATGGACTGATTTTGATGTCCACCTTTTTGGCGATTATTCTCGGGGTTGTGCTCGCTGGTGGGATCAAGGACGCATTGGTGGTGGTCAATGCCGATGGCTCGCAAGATTTCAGCAGGCTATGGATCGGCTCGCTTGCGTGTACCGTGGTTGCTATGGTCGGAACATTTACGTCGTTCATGATTCGCAAAACAAAGCCCGCTCAACCTCAAGCGGTGTTTCAAACTTCGGATGCTGTCGCGTCGGAACCTATTCGAGCCCTTCTTGGTAAAGATCGACCGCTGCTTCTGGCGATCATCGTATCGAGTCTCTTTTGGCTCGTCGGGGGATTGGTGATGCCTGTCGTCAATCGCTTGGGCAAGTCTCAGCTTGAGCTTCAGTCCGACATGAAAACAAGTATTCTCACAGGTGGCTTGGCCATCGGGATCATTCTCGGTGCGGTCAGTGCAAACTTGGTACTCAAGAGGTTTCGTCCAGATCGCCAAGTCAGCTTGGGGGTATGTATCATGCTCCTAGCGATGGGATTGCTTTCCCTCTGGGAGCCCGGTGGGGGCTTAGTGCTCGGCTACAACGGAGCGTTGATTGCGTTGATCGTCATGGGGATAGGTGCGGCTGTGTTTGTGATTCCTCTACAGGTCTTCTTGCAAGAGCGACCGCCGGCGGAACTCAAGGGGCGGTTGATCGGTACCATGAACTTTGCAAATTTTACCGGTATCCTTCTGGCAGGACCGATCTATCAGCTTTTTGTTGCGATCGCCGACTCGATGGGGTGGCCAGTATGTTCCGTTTTCGCGATGATGGCCGCATTGCTCGTCCCTATCTTGCTGTTCTATCGACTGCCACACTCCCAGGGTTCGACTGCTACCACACACTAATCCAACGAACCTAATGCGACAGTTCCAAAACGACGAAGAGTACTTCCAACAATGGGAATGGTTTTTGAAACTAGAAGCCGATGCCGAGCGATCTCGGCTCGCTTCCCGACGCGCTAGTCGTTCTGAGAGAGGAATGCCGGCGCGGGTCATCGAGTCCCGAGGGGACACGTTGATGCATATGGTGGTGGCTGACCATCGAACAGGACTCGGTGGGCGAACCATTCTGACGTTTACGAAACGCCAGCAGCAGCAAGTTCTCCCGTGGAATCGCTTTCGTGTTGGAGCCCCTGTCGTTGCTTCCAACGAAGAATCCTTTCACGAAGTGGGTAATGGGGTCGTCACCGCTCGATCTGGCACATCGATCGACGTGGTTTTCGATGATTGGCCCGAAGCGAAATTCTTTCGACTTGAGCTCTCTTCGGACGAAGTTACGCGCAGAAGATTGTCTGCGGCGATGCGGCAAGCGGCCGAGGGGCGAGCGAGACTTTCGCAATGGCGCAACCTGCTGATCGGAGATCGTGAACCGGAGTTCTATCCCCTGCGAGATGTCGGCCAAATCGAATCGCGTCTGAGTCAGACACGGTTGAATCCATCGCAGAAACAGGCAATTGTCCATGCGTTGAGCGCTAATGATTTCGCCATCATTCACGGGCCGCCGGGAACGGGTAAGACTACCACCGTTGCTGAACTCATTCGTCAAGCTTGCGAGCGAGGCGACAAAGTCCTCGCTTGCGCGCCGAGCAACACCGGTGTCGATAACTTACTAGAGAAATTGATCTCCCTTGGTGTCGACGCGGTGCGGATCGGACACCCGGCCCGAGTTCTGGAGAACTTGCAACAGCATACCCTTGATGCACTCGTCGATAGCGATCCTGGGATGAGGGTGGTGCGAGACATGCAGCGTGAAGCGGATCGAATCCTCGATCGCGCGGGGAAATGGACTCGTGGTCGACCCGTGCCTGGAGCTCGTGACGATTTGCGAGCTGAAGCAAAACGGTTGCGAAGCGATGCACGACTACTAGAGCAATCGATCGTCGATTCTAAACTCGACTCTGCGGATGTCATTTGTGCAACGACGAACTATGATCCTGACGTACTAGGACACCGTACCTTTGATTTAGGTGTTATCGACGAAGCCTGTCAAAGCACGGAACCAGGATATTGGCCGGTGGTGTTGCGAGCAGAGCGATTGATCTTCGCGGGGGATCATTGCCAGTTACCTCCGACGGTCTTGAGCACTGAGTCGATCCGACAAGGGTTCTCGGTAAGTATGATGGAACGACTCGTTGAGAAATGGCGCGATATTGCGACTCGTCAATTGACTGTCCAGTACCGCATGCACCAAGACATCATGCAGTTCCCTTCGGAGCATTTCTACAACGGTTCCCTTATCGCCGATCCAACGGTTGCTGAGCACACTCTCGAGGACTTCTTGTTTAGTCCAAAGCCACCGATGACATCTGCTCCCGTTTCGTTTGTGGATACTGCCGGGGCGGATTGGAATGAGGAAATTGATCCCGAAGGGGAAAGTAAGTTCAATGCGCAGGAAGCTCGTTGGGTGATTGCGCAGATACGTGATTTACTGGATGCTGGAATCAAACAAGAAGACATTGCGGTAATCGCGCCGTATTCGGCACAAGTCCGTTACATACGAGATCGGTGCGATTTCTCAGCCGTTGAAATCGATACCGTCGATGGCTTTCAAGGTCGCGAAAAAGAAGTCGTCATTATCAGCCTTGTCCGCTCGAACACGATCGGCGAAGTTGGATTCCTCGCCGATAAGCGACGAATGAATGTCGCCATGACACGCGCTAAGCGGAAACTGATTGCAATCGGCGATAGCTCTACGCTTGCACAAAACCCATTCTTCGAAGAATGGATCGAATACTGCCAAGCAAAAGGATTTTATCAATCAATTTGGGAATTCGGCCCAAATGAAGCCGACGAGTGACCAGAGGTGTCACACGGGTCGACGATCATCAACCCACCTTCTAACCCGAAAGATCGATCATGGAACTCTCCTTCCTTGGATGGGATCAACCCGTCCTCCAATCCGCTGTTGCGTACTTGATGGACCGCTACGCCAAAGGTACGAACTGGGATATGAACCATGTCTTGGTCGTGCTGCCAGGGTCTTTAGCAAGCCGACGTCTGCAAGTTCTCATAGCCCAGCGCGCTGCCGAAGATAACCTAGTTCTTCGCCCCCCACGGTTTCTTACTCTTGGGAAGCTTCCCGAAGAGCTTTATCAAGCTAAGCTGCCGTTCGCATCTGAATTGACGCAAGTCATGGCGTGGGTGCAAGTCCTTCGTTCCACTCCATCGGATCAGTTGCAGCCCCTTCTCTTCGAAGTTCCCACGAGTGATCAACTCGGAGTGTGGATGGATCTAGCTCGCTTGCTCGGCTCTCTTCACCGTGAACTCGCTTCTGACTTATTGGACTTTAAAGATGTTGCTGCACAGCTAGCGGGCACAGCCGAAGAACCTCGTTGGCAGATCCTCGCTAAACTTCAAAGAAAGTACCTTGACGTACTTCATGAAGCTGGATTGTGGGACGTTCAATCCGCACGCCGCTTCGCGCTCGAACATGGCGAAGTGGGACACGGTCCTGCCGAATACAATCGCCACGAAGTGGTGTTGGTCGGAACCGTGGACTTGAACCGTGCGCAACGCCAATTTCTTGCCGCAATCTCGTCGAGTGTTCAAGTCCTCGTTGGAGCGCCGGAGTCTTTCGCTGAAGGCTTCGACCGCGACGGAACGCTGCGAAGCGGGTTTTGGCAAAACTTGGAAATTCCGATCGAGCAAACACATATCCATGTTCGTACAACTGCGGCTGAAGCAGCGCATGAACTCGCTGTACAGCTTGCGAAACTTGGAGATCAGCGTACCGTCCGAGAGATCACCGTCGGAGTTCCTGATCCGACTCTCGTTCCAGTACTACAAGAGACACTCGCGAAAAGTACCCTTCCTCTTCGCTATGGCCCCGGGATTCCAGTCTTTCAATCACCTCCGATGAAAGTGCTGCTTGCCGTCGAAGACTATTTGCTCGATTCCAGCATCGATACATTTTTGCGACTCATCCGCCTACCGTGGCTTGAACAATGGCTAGCGCAGCATGTTCAGCTTGAGCCCACCACTAAGCCCGATTCCACTAGTAAGCCCGATTCTAACAGTAAGTTAGCTTCCACAGAGAAGTTGGATTCTAAGAATCAGTTGGATCAGAAGACGCATTCGCCGCAATCGTTACCGACCAACTTTCTAAGCGTCGTCGATGACTACCTTCAGCAAACTCTTCTGCGGTCGGTCTCGGTGCCGAAGTGGCCCGAAGGGCGAGGTCGAGAGGTCTTCGTTGGAGTCGTAGAAGCTATCGACCGATGGCTTGCACCGCTTCGCGAAGGTCGACGCCGACTTTCGCAATGGGATAATCCGTTGCGAAATCTATTCGGGGAGCTCACCTCCGGCACGCAGATCGATCGCAACGAGACGGAAGGTAATCTCATCCTGCGGGGGTGTCGCGAGATCAACGGCGTATTGGATCGACTTAGTACGGTTCCTCCGAATCTCGACGTGGAAATCGAACTCAATGAAGCATTCGCTTGGGTTCAGCAGCAGTTAAGGGGAGTGCAGATTCCCCCCGTTCCCACAGAGCATTGCATTGAAATGTTAGGGTGGCTTGATATAGCCCTTGATGATGCACCTATTTTGATGCTTACCGGGATGCACGACGGTGTGATCCCCGAAAGTGTGAACTCCGACGCATTTCTTCCGAATCGCCTTCGAAGCGAACTTGGACTGCTAGACAACGCTCGCCGCTATGCCCGTGATGCTTATGTGATGATGACCTGCTTGCATACGCGCGAGCAAGTTGAATTCATTATGAATCGGTTGAGTGCCGTAGGGGATCCGCTGACTCCAAGTCGTTTGATGATGGCTGTTCCGACCGAGGATCTTCCAGTCCGGGTGGGCCATTTGATTTCCGAATCGGGAAATGATGGGCCAGTGGTTCATGGTTGGAGTGCGCGACAGGGGCAGTCTTACATTCCTATTCCTTTACCTGATCCCCAAAGAAAAGTCGGTGATATGGCTGTCACCGATTTCAAAAAATACAATGACTGCCCCTACCGATACTATTTGCAAAGGGTGTGTAGAGCCAAGCACGTGAAACACGCTCCACTGGAACTCGACGGTGGAGGATTCGGTGATATGGTTCACGTACTGTTAGAAGGGCTCAAAGATTCCCCCGTTGCAGAGAGCACCGATCCGAAGGCGATCAGCGATTGGCTTGAAAGCGAACTCGAAGTTCTCGTCGAACGCAAGTTTGGTGTTGCATTACCTCCTGCATTAACGATCCAGGTTGAACAAGCCAAGCAGCGACTCGCTGTGTTCTCCGAGCATCAAGCCAAGTGGGCGCAGCAAGGTTGGCGCATTCGTCACATCGAGCATACCGTCAAGCGAGGTGAGGGGATTATTTGGGAGCTTGAAGATGGAAGAATGGAGCTCCACGGGCGCATTGACCGTATCGATTACAACATCGAGACCAAGCAGTACGCCGTGTTGGACTACAAGACCGGTGATACGACGGAAATCCCGCGAAAAAACCATCTCAAGGCAGATGGGACGTGGAAGGATTGGCAGTTGCCCCTATACGGAACGCTGATTTCAAAACTTGATATTCACGACTTGAGCAACGTATTGTTCGGGTACATCTTGCTTCCTAAGAATATCAGCGAAACCGAATTCGTATTCGCAGACTTTAGTTCCCAAGAACATTTTGAAGCGATAGCTTCTGCGAAGGAGATAGCAGGCAAAGTCCTAAGAGGTGAATTCTGGCCACCTGAGAATTCAATTAATATGGAGTGGGATGACTATCGCTTCATCACCCAACGCACAGTGGTTCGTCCCTGGAGTTGGGAGTTAGAGAGTAAGCTAGAGAAATCTCAGGGGGAACAGTCCACCTCGACACAAGTTGAACCGACTGGTCAGGCTTCAGCGACCGAGCAATCCGAATCGAGGTCTGCGACGAGACAGGCTAAGGGTAGATCTGCGATTATTCCTCGTCGCATCAGCGTCGAGCCGGTGTTCGCTGAGGGCGAACCGAGCGATGAGTGGTTTCAACCGAGCATGATTTTGGCTTCGGCTGGGACGGGGAAGACGTATCAGCTTGCGTCGCGTGCCGCGCGGTTGTTGTTTACAAACCAGCCACTCGATTCGATTCTTGCGACGACCTTTACCCGAAAAGCAGCTGGAGAGATTCTTCATCGAATTCTTGGTTGGCTATCGGAGGGGAGCCAAAGCGAGGCCGGTTTGCAGCGACTTCGTGGAATCATTTCACCGTTGCAAATCGAAAAAGAACATGTCCGATATCAACTTGCGCGGCTGTGCTCTCATCTACACCGGTTCCGAGTAAGTACACTCGATAGTTTCTATTCGCAGCTTGCGAAATCCTTTGCGCTCGAGCTCCGAATGCCGCCCGGTTGGACCCTTCTCGATACTCCCCAAGAGGAGCTACTTAAGCGCGAAGCTATCACTCAATTATTCGATACGATCGAACATCGACACTTGCGGGAATTGATCGCTCAATTATCCAAAGGGCAAGCGGTGCGCGGCGTGCGAGTGGAAATTGAAAATGTGATCAATGACGCCTACGAGCTCTTTCGTCAGGCCCCCAAGGAGGCTTGGACAAATTTACCGACGCCAGCGGCCCCGGAACAAGCGAGGCTTGAGAAGGCACTAGCGGCTCTTGCAAGCATGGAGTTAAAGAACAAGAGCCAGACTAACGCTAAGGAAGTCGCGAGAACGATGTACTTGGCGCAGGATTGGGAAGGCTTTCTGGCGAAGACCATCGTGTCAGCTTGTCAGGAACCGGTACCTACATACAGTCGCTCCGAGTTACAAGACGACTACGTTCACGCTATGCGGGTGCTGATTCAGCATGCATTGAGTGTATTGGGAGCAATAAGGAGCAAGCAGAATATTGCAGCTTATGAGATCCTCGCTATTTATGACAAATGCTTGAACCGGCTGAAGCAACAACGACGCGTGGTGACCTTCTCCGATATCTCTGAACGGCTTGCGGCATGGATGAAATCGATTGTTGAAAAGCATGAAGAAAGCCAATCGAAAGATCAACTCCCTGAGATGGAGAGCATTGCGCACCGCATGGATAGTCCGATCGATCATCTGTTGCTCGATGAATTCCAAGACACCTCGCCAGCTCAGTGGCAGATTCTGAAACCCTTTGCAGAAGCCATCGTAGCGAATCAGAACCGCAACAAGAAACGGACTTCGTTTTTCTGCGTGGGTGATACCAAACAAGCGATTTACGCTTGGCGCGGAGGGGTTTCAGAAATCTTTGAATCTGTCGGTGAGCAAAT
>JBJONT010000488.1:0-8365 GCA_046051705.1 Planctomycetota bacterium
TCCTCTCTTCGTCGTAGAAGACGGTATGCGGCCTCGATCCGATTCGCCTGGTTGAGCACTTCGTCTGGATCGAACCCCGGCGCAATCGGCTCAGGCGGAGGATTGATCGCTACGCGCGTAAACTCTCCTCTTCTTACCTCGACCAGTCCACACATACAGTACACCGGGTAAGAGATCCTCTTCGCACTCCGATGGGTTTTGCAGTTCGGACAAGTCCACTGCGTTTCGTGACTGATTGTTTTACAGTGTGACATCGATGTAGTAGTTGCAGCTTCCACGGTTAAAGGGATTCGTTTCCGTTGAACATGGGCAAGTGAAGTCAAATTGAGTGACCAGATACGGGCCGTAACGCAAGCGAAGCGGACCGCAATCACACTCAACGGGAAACTGCGGTCCGATACACCCCGGCCCGCACGAGGATATGCAACCGATGTCGATGCTCAGAACCATCGTGCACGGATCGCCATCGACCTGGCCATAGTACGTTGGGCAGGTTAGTTTCAGTCGCCATAGCTGCTGGTTATTGCAGCACATCGCCTCCCCCTGCCAGACGCTATTAATGCGATTCCACTCCAGCCTCACCGAGCAGCCAGAGAGCAGATCGAGTCGATCGCAGAGCAAAGGATCGGGATAGATTCGTGCATTGAGCACGGGAGGTATGTAAGTGTCCTTGCATTTGCACAGACAAAACCCGCAGTCCTTATTGGTGAAGAAGTGTTGTTCGTGCCAGAAGTCGTCGACCTTCATCTCTTCGTGGCTGAGCATCATGCCTGCATGGTACCCTTCTGGAAACATCGCAGCCGGTGCCGTGCTGACCAACGAGAGTGTTGCGTTGGTCACGACCCCGCAAAACTCGTTGGGTGCAATGAATACTCGAAACACCCGGCTAAAGCCCGTCAAACCAAAAATCGTGTCTTGTTTCAAAATGATCTCAACACCGTTGGAGCAAACTCCAAGTCTGAGGATCGAATCATTGGCTCCTTTGCGGACAAACTCGGCGAAGTAAAAGTTCTCGCTGGTGCATAGTACATCTTGCGGGGCATCCTTCTCGATGTTGACCATCACCCGGTACACCTGATTGCTCTGGTCGATTTCGTCTTTGGTTCGAATCGCAACGACCATCGAGGTGTGTGGCTCATTTTTCGCGTTGCAGATCGCCGTCGCTCCGGGCGTCTGGGAAATCGCACAGCTCTCGTCTTTTCTCCACTGCGCAGGATCCTCACACCAAGAGTCCCCCAGCTCATCGCTGTAACCATCAAAGGGGTCATGGAAAATCACGCACGGTTTTTTGCAGCAAGTACAAAGTCCAAACATTATTCGGGTACACACTCCGCTACGTCGATCATCCAGATTCCATCGATGAATTTGCACTGCATCGGCCAATTGGCTTTCGCTTTCGTGCTGCCGAGAGAATTGTGGACGTTTGCATAGACATCTGTTTTCTTTACCCGCCAGTTCGCCCCGTCGGGTTTGAGCACCATGAAAAAGGCTTTTTTCTGCCCATGGCGAAACTCCGAGGCACTGATCTGCACGGCCTTCGGTACGTCCTCCTCCGCGATGAAAAACGCTGGGCCGTAATGGGTCATATCCTCAGGGTCTTGGGCAACGAGAAACTTCGGGTACCAGAAATTCGGCATCGGCCGCACACGGGTGATGGCCCGTTGCTGGCCCGTTGGGCTCAGAGAGAAATCAACGAGCGCGTAGTCATCAAACCCGCAAATCAGATACGTCTTGGCTGGCCCCTGCGCATTCTCGATCAGTACCGGAATCCCTGCGTAAGTAACATCGAGGGATTCCATCACCCAGGGGATCCAGCTTAGGAATGTCCACAGGTCGGCGAACACCTCAAACTTATCCTTGCTCGCAAGGGAACTTCCGGGGCTTGTAGGAATGTTCACGTTCCACAAACACGCAACGCTGGGTATATGCCCTTCGGGGTTTGTACTGCTTCCTGCGATCCGAATGGCCGAGTCGTACGTGTAAAGATCGGGAAACGCATCCGTCGAGTCATTCTCCGACAATCGCCTCCAGTCGTATCCCCCAAACCAATCCCTGACCTTCCTTGCAGCGAGCGTAATCTTCTCTGGAAGTGAGCATTGACCACTCAAGCCACCTGCAATGATCAAATCGGATTGCAACTGTTTCGATCGACAGACAGTCGCTCGCGCAACATCCATCAGGCCATAGTACGGCACGTATCGATAGCCAAGCGTCAGCGCGATTGCATCTACGACGAGCGATACCGGCTTGCGGCTATTGAGGACCGTCTCATCTGGGATACCGTAAGCACTCGAAGCGGCTGCAAGTTTATTCGGGTCAAGCAATCCCAAAGCATCCCAGGCCCAGTCGATGTACTCTTGGTAGCTGGTATGTCCCGTGCGATCCTCCAGTGGCTTGTCATCCTTGGTGAAAAGCAGGTTTTGCAGTTCGTACCGATAGTCGACGACGGGAAGCAACCAGGCGTCCATTGATGCGAAGGGGATTCGAATCGGGCGAAGGCAATACACCTGCTCGGTGTATCTGTTCTCAAAATTCACATCCAGCATCACACGGCGATTGAGAAAGCCCCATGGAATGCTCGCCGCAGGAAAATTAGAAAACAAGGCTGGGTATTCAGCCACCATCTGCTGGTAGGACCAATTGGCTACATCCCCCTCGCCTTTCCCCTTGAAGGCCTGCGCTGCGATCTTTGCCAATGAAATCTTGTCGACCAAGAACAAACCACGCGAGTAGCGAGATAGACCGGTGGGAATCTGGTACTGGTTCACACTCAGGGGAGGGAGTTCGGGATACATGCTTTCGTAGGCCGAGGACTCCACATAAGCACCATCCCCCTGAAACTGCGACTTCGTCTGAAAGCAAACATCGAGAATGTCGGTGGTAAGCCAGTTTTGCAAGAACTCCTGCAATTGACGATCCGCGTCGATCAAAATTGGCTGGCCACCAATCGATATGTATTGGTTATCCAAAGATGCCATCGTATAAGTCCCAATCGAATTCCACTTGGTAGTAGATCTGCATTCCGATCCACGAGTCGTGATCCGGGATGTCGCGCGGGCTCGTTGCTTTCGTGGGTATTGGAATCGAGCGAAGGATGGGGATTCGGTCCTGCCCTTCGAGAATCGTAGGCTCCCAGGGTTTCGACACTGCCCCTGCCTTCGGATCCTCGAGCGCAAGGTGGGCCAATACCATTCGCTTCCAATAAAGCAGCGAGTTTTTATCCACCAACCGGGATTCACTTCTGCCCGGACGGTCCCGTCGGTTGAGCAAGTAGATACCCACTATCACGCCGCATCGATCCCGGAACGCCTGAGCATGAGCACCACCGACCTCAAAACTACTATCTCCCGGCGCGACTGTTAATTGGAGGAAACCGTTGGTGAACATAGTGGGGATGGATTGATCGCAGATCAGGACGAGCCCAGCGTTTAGGTCGGGGATTTCGGCTAGTCGCTCGGCGAACCCGGTGAGCACCTGAGCTTGCGTTGTCCTGCTGCGTCGATTGTTCAAGAACGCCATTTTCACTTACCCCTCTGTATGCAAACATGATATGTTATTTTTGCAAAAAAGAAATCAAGCACCCCCCAGAGTTTTGGCAACAGCGCGTGGCCCCCTGGAGTTGCTCGCATTGCGGCGGATTATTCGGAGTACGCTGCAATGGGTCTGCTTATCCGATCCCAGAAGACTTTCGTCCTCTCGCCCCGCTGCTACCGCAAAAAGTCGCAAGGCGGTTCTGTTTCTATTCGCAACCTTGCAATTATGTGTATGCACTGTGCTATCCGACCGGCATCCCTTTTTACGTCGGTGTAGGCGTTCGTGATCGGGCCCTGGATCATGTCTTAGAGACGCGAAGGTACGCTTGCTCGGAGGGTTTCCCGTCCGAGAAGAACGCAGAGATCGCCCACTTGCTCGAGTCCGGGCAGGGGGTGTGGTATCACTTTCTGGCCCTCACCGCCGACCGAAGCTTGGCCGAGTCCACCGAATCGTTCTGGATCCACCACTGGCAGAGGCGGTCGCAAGGTGGCATGCTGACGAATCAGCACTACCCAGAACCACCACCGGAGCTCTCCGGGCTTTATCCTCCAGCAATCCCGGAAGACCTCGAAGAACCAGGTCAGAAGATCATGGTTTGGCAACATCCCGACATCGTCGTCTGCCCTCCGTCGGTTGCGGAATTCGACAAGGGAGTCTATCCAACCGATTCGGTCGAGTGTTGTGCTTGCGGGGTATTCGGCCACATATCGAAGGACATGATTGGCAAGCACCTGATCTGCTCGTCTTGCGGTCACTACATTTATGGGATGGATTTCCGGGAACGCTTCCCTTTGAAAATGTTTCTCCACGACGAGAAGATCTGGACGTACCGAAGGAGGCCCCCGGCGGATTGGTAGCCTAGGAATACGAGTCGGTGACGAATCGCTGGCTTGCGAGTTGCTTGGTCGCAGCTTGCGTTTGTGCGTCGTGCTTGAGCATTTCGTTAAAGGCGATCGGAAACAATTCATCGCTTGCGTAACCCGCTTGCGTTTGGCTTGGAGACCACGGCCTGGAACACGAGTAGACAAGCTGCATATTCGTCGTGTAGACCACACCATTGCCAGAGAGGATTGGTTGCGGTGCGTCGTCAATGATCTTCTTTTGAATCAGACGATCGACCGAGGCGACAACCGGGGTTCCGCTTATCGTGTCTTGCCTGAGTATTTGCTCGGCGGGAGCAGGCATATCGGGCCAATCATTGAGTCGTTCCGCCTTGACATTGAGAACCCTTTTCCCCGAACCAGCAAATAAGCGGATGCTCGTGGATGTTTCCGATGGTCTGACGCTTGTGTTCGATGACCGAAAGGCACCTCCGGCCAGTTCGCGAGCCTTGCTCAATGGCATGGATATGATTCCCGTGACCCCGTCGGACATCACCTCCGCTTCGTAGCTGATGTACGAGGATCTTCCCAGCGTTTGATTTCGGTCGAAGACCCCCGTGGACTGAATCGACTTCGGGGGCTCGTTCGCTGGAATCGCACTTCCATTTAATGCCTGGCTAACCACTGCCGAGAACGGCCTTTGGTTTGCAGGATTGGGAGTCTGCGGATATTCGACCACTTGGGATGAGCCTACCGAATCGGGCCGTGAACCGGAAAGATCGCCGGTATCGACCGGATCGGAATTACCAACTCGCTCCACCTTCCAGTTCTTTGGGGGCTGAGTAATCGAAGGTGTTTTCGGAGCCTCATGGGCAGGAAGCGCCCAGGCGGTATCGGACGTATTCGAATAGTCGTCGTAAGGTTTCCATTGCTCGGTGTTGCCAAGTGGGGCGTAGAGGTAGTTCGGATTCGAGAGATCTAGGTTTAGGATACGCCCCCATTCGTTATCGATCGGCCACCAGAACGGGCTGTAATTGGCGACCTCCTGAGGAAGCCCTTCGTAGAACATCTTCCCCATGTTCTCAAGCCGCAGGTAAATATCTCTCTGGTCTCCATTGTCCGACGGACCGTACTGAACATCGACGCGAAGCTCGATTTCCGGCAAACCGACTTGCTCGATGACTTGCAGATCCAGAAGGAGAACCGATTTCGGATCCTGCCCTGGAATCGGTGTAAGCTTATGCGCTACCCCTCGAATTCTCGCATAGAGGATCGTGTGAGACTGCCGAAGCAGAAGGGCTTTTTGCGTTTGCTCCGAGACGGTATTCGCTGCTACCTCGGTCGAGCGGTGGAACCATCCCTTAACTCGAATCACCATAGACCCGTGCATCAGACCTGGAGTGAACGGAGAAAACTTCTCCGAGTAGGTCGCACTGTAGTCTCTGACTCCCTCAGGTGGAGCGGATCCAGCATGCGTAAAGGTAAACTCATACGCTAGGGTTTTGCCGTCCTCGCTTACGACGTATCTGCGCGAGGCCATCCTCGCAAATGGAAATGCGAGCGGGAATGCCATGAGCCGCATCGCGTTCGGCTTATAGCGGGAATCTCGTACGATCAGCTTACCGATGATTGTGTGCGTGACCCGACCACTCTCGTCTTCGGAATCGGTCAGTGACCACCGATTGTAGATGATTGGATCCCTGCGGACTCCAGAGGCGAAGCTAAGTCTCTTTGCCACATCATCCGAGATGGACATCGACTCGCCATTCGGAGAGGAAATCTCGCCGCGTATGCAACGACACACCTGAATGCTAAAGGTCACTCGCATCGCACGGCCACCGGCAATCGGGACAATCGAAACACTCTGAGGGCTCGGACCATGATCGCAATCGAGGACATCGCGGCGAAGAATGTTTGTCTTGACCTGGTCGCTGGTGCTCTGAAACGGATCAGTGATGTTTACATAGTCGGGTTCTGTGGTCGTGGCGCTCGGGTAGTCGCTTGCTGCGGCCCATCCGCAAGCCGCAAGGATGATGCGCCGCGGCGAGGACCTGCTCTTGAGGTGTTCCGGTTTACGAAGCTGCTGTGTTGGATTTCCATTCTGATCATTGACCGTCTGAGAATCTGCATCCTGGCTTGCATCATTGATCCAGACGACAAGATCCCCACGGGGTTGTTTCAGAAGCTGGTTAATGATCAGCATGTTATCGGTTGCGAGATACCCTGGTTGACCGTTGGCAGATCCGCCCCCAACCTTTCCAGCGAAGGCCTGCGAGTGATGCAGCCGATACGGATCGTCGTTGCCGACCGGAAGAACGGTATTCGGAGCGGATCCAGAGTTCGAGACGATCATCGTCGAGACGGTAAGCTGAATCACATCCCACATGTGATCGTTCTGTTCGTCGTATTCGATACGGTTTACGAACTCCTGGATCTCGCAATCCTGAAGGCAAACACCATTGTAGGAAACACAAAAACCAATGCTTCTTTGGCTAGGCATAAGCGAGACTCGCTTAATTAAACGAAGTTGAACTTCTTAGGTTTCGTCGGGATCGGATTGGGTTTTTGCTGGTATGCATCGATCGGGTTCGCCGGGCCGTCTGCCTTCTCGGGCCACAAGTCGAAAATCGATTGCAGTAACATTCGGACAACATCAAGGGATTGAGCAGCTTGGAAGACCACTCCCGCCATGTGGTTCAATCCCCCTTGCAGGTTCGTCGCCGCGCGTACGTAAGGTGCAAAGTACTCTTCCGATTCCTGTTCGACGTAGTTCTGAGACTTCGCTAGAAATGAGGTCGCCGGGGCAAGATAACGCCCCCGTTCTCCCTCTCGTCGTATTCGCCCGAAATCGTATTCGAGCATGGCGTTCGACGCTTCGGCGCTCCACCGCGCACCGGGTCTTTGCGATTCGAGCATCTCTCGTCCTTTTTGAGCAGTCTTATCTGCCCAATTGGTAACGGCCATAAAGCCGGAGACCAAAATGCCCGCACCCGCTGTTAATCGCGCGAATGCACCTGCGAGCATCGTAATGCTCGATCCAGCACCGCTAGATGTTGCGCCAACCGAGAGTGGTAGCGCCGAGCCAAGCCCACCGGAACTGAGCGCATTGGCAGCGATACCTCCACCCCCTTGTTGCAGATTGATCGGGTTACCGGAGCTTATGGCCGAGGCCAATGGATCCACACTTGCAGCACCACCACCGGAGAGCGATTGGCCTCCTAGGGCTCGGTAAAGCATCCCGCTCATGCGACCGAGTCTCGATCGATTGTTGGCGTTGGCACCGAGAAGATCCACCAGCGAGGAATCGTTTTGTCCATACGACTTGTAGAGCTTGGCGTAATCACCGACGTAGGGCAGAGCTGAGGCGATCGAGATCCCGGCGTTCATCAAGTGCGATCCGGACTGTTTCGGTTCCGCAATGGCTCGCAGTAACGACACGGTGGCGTTGGCCGTATCGGCAAAGGGTGTTGGCTCGAAGACCCCTGCTGCATCGAGTCCCATTTGTGCGTAGTCGAGCAAGCTGAAACGCTTTTTGTTCTCCTGCGACTCGTCGTTGGCCTGCTGCTCACGCATCTGCTTGAGCTTGAGAATGAAAGGAACGTTCTCTTCCTTGGTCGCTCCGGGAAGCTCAAATAGATTAGCTACCTTATTGAGCCAAACGTAGTTCTCAGCGTTGGTGTTGATCGGTGTCCAATCCTCTGGCGTCAAGGCTCGACCAGGAGGAGCGTTGCTGTCCTCCTCCGGTTCGTTCGCATCGTTGCGGCTTGGGGCCCAACTTGTGGTGCGGGGGTTCGGTCGCAGCGGCAAAAGAGTCTTGATGAGCTGATGCTCAATGCGATTGCTTGCGTTTTCCGGCGCTCCGGCGAAAGGAATGTCCGGTGCGACTGCATCGAGGATCTCCTCGAAGATGTTCTCGTTGAAATGCCGAGAGATCCCGAGCATCACATAGACAGCTCGATCGACCCGTGGACTGTTCTGGGAGATGTCTGGATAACCACCCTGAGTCTTAA
>JBJONT010000489.1:0-27570 GCA_046051705.1 Planctomycetota bacterium
AAGCAACTTGGCATCATCGAGACTTTGCTAGCCTTCATCTCGGTAATGTCGCTTCGCTTCAAATTGGTGAAATTGCCTGGATCGAGCATGTTGGTGGCGATCATGATGTTCTCACCATTGAGATTCGCTACCCGTCCGATTACCGTTTCTTCTTCGGTCTGGAAGATCGTGGCTTCGTACTGATCGCTGATCTCTTTGCTCGGATCGATGATCGCTGTAAGCATGTCCTTCGCGGAGAATCTTTGCGACGAAGCTGTCAGGTCTGGACCTTGAATGCCCCCCTGTCCACTAAATCGGTGACACTTGTAGCATTGCGCAACGGCAAACATTTGCTTGCCTCGCTCGAAATTGAAGCCTGACTTCTTGTTGGCAAATTTATCGGCGAGTTCGTCGACACTCCAAGCTTTCACCAGAGAGCGAGGTGCTAAGTCGGCCAAAGGGTCCTTGGGGGCTGGCAATGGACCGGTCAACTCACCGAGTTGCTTCTTCTCTTCGTCGTCGAGATTGCCGATCGCTACTTTGCGAATGTTTTCCAAGAATCCGCCAAAGGATGCTCCACCGCGTGCGGTTCCAATGTCATAGAACCACTGGAAGTATGCTTTGCGTGTCTCAGGGGTCCAGCCTTGATCGACTTCTCTCAAGCAGAATGCATAGTGAATTTGTTGCTCGGCGGAATTCGAACCGTTCATCTGGGAGATGCATCGCTCGATCACTTTCGGGGCACCTAAGAAAATCAGCACCCTGGCCAACTCGCGATCGACTAAAGCGTCTCCGTCTGGCGTGGGGAAGTGGCTATCGAGTTGGCTGACAATCTGCCCTCGCAACTCAGGGGTGCCTTCACCCAACCTCAGGAAACTCAGTTGATAGGCTCGAAGGAGTTCGAGCTTTTCCGTGGTGTTAAGTTTATCCCATTGCAATCGCAACAAGCTCTTCTGGATATCGGCTTGGTCCGCTGGCGTTCCCTTTCTCGCTAAAGCGATGGCCATGGAGATGGCAGCTTGAGCTGGCAAATTCTGGGCCACAGGATCTCGCCATTCTTTGCTGTCGAAATGCTCCAAAGCCAATCGTGCGGCTGTCCGCAACGCCCGGTCTTGGCTTCCTAGATGCCGCATCGCCAACGGAATATCGAGTTTCGCGCCAGGGACGTGCATAGCCTCTAGTTGTCGACGGGCTGTTCGGGCTGCCGAAGCAGCTTCGTTATCCGGATATTTCGCAGGATTGGTGCTTTCTTGTCCTGTGTACCGAATTCGATACAAAGCTGATTGAGTTTTACGACCACCGATGGTCATGTACATGCAGCCATCTTTCGGATGGATGACCATGTCGGTAACGGGCATCGGCGATGCGCTGACGAATGGCTCGAAGGTGCTGTTGTACGTAGCGCCATTCGGGTCCAAGTGGACCGCGTAGACGACCCCGTAGCTCCAGTCTGCGATAAACAAAGCATTTTGGAACTTTGCAGGAAACTTTGCTCCCGTTCCAAAAACGATTCCAGTCGGTGAACCATATCCGATATTCGCAACCGCACCAAAGCTGTCAGCGAAATACTCTGGCCATTTACCTGTTCCGTTTCTCCAACCGAACTCAGCACCGCTGACAACATGATTCACGCGTGTGGGACGATACCAAGGTGTACCGATATCCCATTCCATGTCGGCATCGTAGGTAAATAGATCTCCGTGAGGATTGAATGCAATGTCGTATTCGTTTCTGAACCCAGTTGCGACGAGTTCGACATCGCTACCATCGGGTTTGAAGCTCAGGATGTATCCGCCTGGCGCAAGTTTATTCGCCATAAATCCACGAGCATCAGGCATACGCCCGAGCATGTGATCTTCACTCCAGTGGCGAGGAACACGCGAGCGGTCTATCTTTTCCGGAAGATCGGTTTGATTTCCAGCACACATATATAGACGACCATCCGGACCAGGGATAATGGCGTGCGGACCATGTTCGCCACCACCCGTCAATGGAATGATGCGATCGATTTTCTCGAAGCGATCGTCTCCATCAAGATCTTGAAGTCTATAGAGACCCGGCCCTCGCGGTGCGTTCGGTTCTTCTTTGTTTAGGATTCCATCGCCGTTGACGTCGACGTACAAACCATCTTTTGTATGCAACAAGCCTTGGGCCATCCCCAAGTTCACTTCGATTGGCTCGACCTTGGTTTCCCCTGATTTACCAGCTTCACCGGGGGTGACGCGATAAAGTTTTCCGTATTGATCAGAAACGATCAAACGACCTTTCAAGTCCACGCACATCGCTACCCATGAGCCTTCGTTTTTGCCGGGCACTTCGTAGACGAGTTCGATATCGAAACCATCAGGCAAACGGAAAGCACTCGCGGGAGTTGCTCCCAATCCTTTTTTGGCAACGGCTTTCGCACCCGACTCTTGTCCCATCGCTAACGGTGAACCAGAGGGGATCATACCTGCGACCGCGCACAGAACCGCAACACTAAATGTGAACTTTAACTTTCGCATACATTCATTCCAAGTTTGAGGAGCCACCTGTTGAAAAACAGATGGAATTAGCTTCTTGACCATTCACCCAATCGTCGATTCGTGAGCATCGATTCGTGAGCATCGATTTATCGCGCTCACGATCCAAGTAATCATTACGCAAACAGTTCTGTAACTGCTTGAGCTTTGACCAACTCGCGTGGTTGATTGAGGTGGTTGTAGACGATGGTCTCGGGTTCGATCCCGAAGGCATGATAGATCGTCGCTAGCAACTGAGCTGGGTGCACAGGGGACTCGATCGGGGCGCTGGCGGTCTTGTCGCTCTTCCCGTGAACATACCCACGCTTGATCCCTGCTCCAGCTACCACCGATGTGTAGCAGTACGGCCAGTGATCTCGACCGTCATCGCTGTTCCCGTTTCCAGATGTACTTACGCCACGCTCTGGAGAACGACCGAATTCCCCGACCGCCACCAACAAGGTGTCTTCGAGCAATCCGCGTTGATCCAAGTCTTCCACGAGCGTCGAGAGACCTGCATCGAGCATCGGTGCTGATTGGTTCTTCATCCGTTTCGATAGGTCTACGTGGTGATCCCATGAATGATTGTCGCTATTGGCAACCTTTGGCCAAACGATTTCAACCACTCGCGTTCCAGCTTCAACTAATCGACGGGCGAGCAAGCAGCTTTGGCCGAAAGTATTGCGACCATAAGCATCGCGAAGGGCTTCTGATTCTTGGCTCAAGTCGAACGCTTCTCGCGCCTTGCCCGAGACGACCAACGATAAGGCTTGGCTAAAGTACTCGTCGAGTTGTTGGTTCTCAACTGCGGCATTGATCGTAGGCATCTGCTTATTGATCAAATCCCTCAATGTCGCACGTCGCTGCAATCGAACAGAAAAGACTTCTGGACGCAATTGCAAGTCGCTGACGTTGATGCGATCCATCTTGTTCATGTCCAAGTCGTCCCCTTCTGGGTACAACGTGTACGGATCGTATTCTTTGCCCAAAAATCCTGCCGTGCCACCTTTGCCAACCACATTCGATTCTTGAAGCGGTCGAGGTAACATCACGAACGGCAACATCGGTTCGTCTGCTGGGCGCAAACGGATAATGTTCGAGCCGAAGTTTGGAAAGTCCTTGGGGCTCGGCGGCTCAAGCTGACCGGACGCACTGACCTTGTCGGTGGTATATCCCGTCATCATCTGATAAATCGCGGCCGTGTGATTGAACAACCCATTCGGGGTGTAACTCATCGACCGAATCATCGTGAACTTGTCGTTGACCAGACTTAGCTTGGGCAAATTCTCGGTGTAGGAAATCCCAGGCAGCTTGGTCGATATCGGCTTGAATACGCTTTTGACCTTATCTGGCACATTGTCTTTCGGATCCCAAAGATCCAAATGCGACGGACCACCTTGGAGGTAGACCAAGATCATCCGCTTGGCCCGATTCCAACCTGGTGCTCCATCGCTCTGTGCACCTTGGGCCGATTGCAATTTCAAGAGATTCGCCAACGATAGTCCGAACAGCCCCGAAGAGCCTACTCGAAGAACATCTCGCCGGGTGGGACCCAAGCTCGAATCGCACAAATCCTTACCGGCAGAACCAAGCAATCGCAACATGACGGATGTCCTTTTTAGGAATTGTTCGGTCGAAACTAGGGAAGGTTTCTGACCATCTCAAAGGCTAGTTAAATGGATGAAATTACGTTTAGAAGCAAATGGAAAAATAGGTCTTCGATCACGCTTAGTGATTGAAGAGGAACGCAGGCGAGTTGATCAACGCCCACACCAAATCTTGAGCCGCAGTCAACCGACCGTTTACCAACTGCGCTTCGCTTTCCTTCAAATCGGCACGCAATCGAATCAAACGTGAGTCTTCTGGTAGTGGGGAACTCAATCGCTCGATTCTCTTCGCCAATACGATGGCTTGATCGTCTTCTGGAAGCCCTTGGCTTTCCTTCTGAACATTCGCTTGCAAGCCTTGCAATTCACCTGAAGAAAGTTTGATGTAGTTCATACCTTCTTTGGTGATCTCAGGATTCCATGCTTCGCGAGGAATCGCTGCAATGGCTTGGAAAGACTCTGGTAGGCCCAAAGCGATTTCTCCTTCATGCTGTCCAGCACTCAGACGGAAACGGCCAAGGCGATGATTCTCGGCGTTGTGGACCTGGTGTATTCGCCATTGGAGAACTTCACCCTTGAGCAACGTTACCGGTGCTTCCAATGCAAAGACTGCCCAGTGCTCGACACCCGTCGCACCAGCAATCGCCCAACCTCCATTCGGATCGGCTGCATTGCCATCGATAACAGCTGCGGCCGAGAAGCCTTGCTGATCGAAATCGGTAAGCCCCTTAACAAGCTTGAGCTTGCGCATTTCATTGGGCTTATCCGGTGCCCCGGCAAACAATTCAATCTCTGTGATTACGAAGTTTCCGTTGGGTGGTAATCCAGGCCCTTGGCCCGGCAAATCACTTGCCGTGAGGGCTTCGAGCCGAACCGCACTGATCGGTCCTCCGACCGGTACGGTATCGACGGTGTAGACACCTTTATTGGCTCCGCCGCTTGCGCGAATCGATCGATCCGATTGAGGTGCAAGCGTCGCACCTGTGGTAGCTAGTGCCTTTACAGCAGTCAACGTCTGCCATGAGGCACCATTGCGGCGTGCATTGATGAACTCCTGAAGCTTCATATCGAGGTTTGCTTCAAACCCTTGCACAGCAGCTTGGGCTGCAGCTAGCCGTTCAAGTCGAGCTTTCTCCGCCGCTTCACGCTCTGGACGAATAGCTTCCTTGCGAGCTTCTAAAGCAGCTTTGGTCGATTCTCGTTCCGCATCAAGGCCAGCTTGACGCTTTGGTTTCTCTTCGACCCACCAAGTCTCGCGTTCCGCTAATTGAGCGGTGAGTCGCTCGTGGTCTTTTTGAATCAAAGTCATCGTCGAGAGGGCTGTTTGGATTTCCTCAGCACTTGCATGCCGGTTGAGCACTCGTACGAAAACTTCGTCGATCAAAGCGGCATCATCCGGGGTGGATTCCACCAGTTTGCGAATCGCATTTTCTGGGTCAGCGATAGCCGTACCAAGAGTCGGACCACTGACCAATGCCATAACGGATCCAAGTCGCAACTCATTCGAACGTTCGCATTCACAAGCGCTCTCGCGAGGTGGACGGCCGAGGTTATTGAGGAATCCGTCTGGAAGTCCCGCATCAGCATCGGCAAGGGCTGCGGCTCGCGTGCCAGGAGGAAGCCCAGGGATCTTCGAAGCCGCACCTGTGACTTGGTGAATCGCATCAAAGAGGACTTCGGCGGGAAGTCGTCGAGGCATGGCGTGCGAGTAGTTGCGATCGTCGTCGGCGTTGTAACGATTCGTATCGATCGACAATTGGTAAACATCCGACTTGCAAATGGTCCGTACAACGTGACGGATATCGAAATCGTGCTCGATGAAATCTTTCTCGAGGAACTCAAGCAGTTCTGGAATGCTCGGTGGGTTCCCAGCACGGATGTCATCGATCGGTTCGATCAATCCCTTGCCCAACAGATAACCCCACATGCGATTGACAAAACTCTTCGCAAAATAAGGGTTCTTGCGAGAGGTCACCCAAGCGGCGAACTGCGTACGACGTGATGGATTCTCCGCAAGTGCATGCTCCGCGACAAAAGGGAACTTCGGTGCAATGGCTTGTTGGGTCTTCTGGTGCTTGACTTCACCATCATTCTTGTCGAAGACTTCTTCCCAAAGCGGTTTCGCTCCTTCGACAGCAGTTCCACCGATCGTATTGTTGCCCGAGGCTTCGTCTTTCTTCAACCCAACCTGGGCGAAATAAGCTGCCGTCTCGTAATACTGGTCTTGGGTCCATCTTTCGAAAGGATGGTCATGGCACTTGTTGCAATTGAATCGCACAGCGAGGAACAAGTGTGTAGAGTTCTCTACTGCTTCCTCTGGAGTTCGCAGGATCTTGTAATACGAAGCCGCTGGATTTTCTCGGTTCGAACCGCTTGCGGTAAGGATCTCGTACGCAAACTTGTCGTAAGGCTTGTTGGTTGCAAAACTGTTGCGAATCCAATCTTTGAACTTCGCAGCCCCTTCTTTCCCTAAGAACTTCGAGTTCACTTGCAGCAGATCGGACCACTTGTTGGTCCAGTGATCGACGAACGCATCGCTAGCGATCAACTCGTCAATTACTCGATCTCGCTTGAGTTTGCTCGCAGTTGTATCGCTCAAAAAGGCTCGCACCGCTTCGGGCGAGGGAGGCAATCCTGTCAAGTCGAGCGTCACGCGGCGAAGGAATTCCGCATCGTCGCACAAACCGGAAGGTTGTATCTTCAGCCGTTCCCATTTCGCTGCAACCAAGCGATCAACCGTTTGCTCCGAAGCGATTTGAACAGGCTGGTAACCTTCTCGATCCCCCATGACCGTAAGTGTTGTTGCCGCATAAGCTCCTTCATAGCGAGCTAGAACGGGCACTTCTCCTCGTCGCAAAGCTTGGACTCGCGACCCATCGAGTACTGCACCGACTTCTGTATTCCCCGATTCAAGAAACGCTTCGCGCGTGACATCCCTTGTCTTGCCATCGGCATAAGTCGCGACGACTCGCAATTGCTGAATCCCACCAGGCATTGCAATAACAGGATTCGTCGGCGTGACTTGAATACCGGTTACTTTAGGAGAAGTCAAATTCAAGCTAGCTCCGCCAGCGATCCACTGACGAAGTACCAATGCATGGTTATCCCCCGGTTCAAACAGCTTACCCCCAACGTGAGGGACAACCCCAAGGGGCTTGGTCAACATCATCGAATCGATCGGGGATGTTGGATTGATTCTTCTGCCTGCCAAGTCATCGGCAAGGCTACGAACATCATAGGCCGGGTCGTATCCTCGCAGAGAAAGCTTGAATCCATTCTTTCCTGCTTGCGCTCCGTGGCATGTTCCCGAATTACATCCTAGGCGAGATAGAGCAGGGTTGACGTCTCGAACAAAGTCGACCGCAAACTTTGGTGAAATCGCAGAGTGCACTGCAATGTTTTGCTGGTGTGATCCAACGGCCACCGAGATCGTCGCGTCTGCTGCTTGGATTGGTTGCACCCAACCACGCTGAGATACCCACAATGCATCACTGGTCGATTGGAAGGTTGCTTGAGAAGTCGCATCGACAAGTTCTCCGGTAGTCAACTGAGCCATCACTACGATTTGTGCAGAGTCATTCCAAGTTGCGAAATCGATGTTCGATGGTTCTACGCGAATCGCGGAGATTTTATCCAATGGGATCGGTTGATGCGAGATTCCCCCTTCAACCTGGGCTGCTGGCACGTCTCGTTCCGCGCGGTGGGCTTGTGCAACCGCATCGAGCCTTGCGGCACTCAGGGAAGCAATCGAGCTTTCGTCGATCGCTATCTGCGATCCGGCAGGAGTCGCATCGAAATCTGCAATCATAGCGCCATCAGCGATATTCCAAACACGGATATGCCCGTCGGAAGCACCCGCAGCTACGCGACCATTACCATCGATTGCAAGGGAATAAACCGCTACGTTTGGCACTTGGTATGTACCGAGGACTTGAGGTTGTTCGGTAACGTATTCCTGAAGCTTCTTGCGTTCCTCGGGTTTGCGCTGTGCGGCTCGCTTTGCCTGGATCGCTTTGATCTCTGGGGGCATCTTTGCGTCGACATCGTACGACCAGACTTTGATCAAACTCTGATTGTCTATCGTCGAAGCCGCCGCAAGATACTTTCCATCAGGGCTGATCGATACGTCGAAGATTCTACCTGGCATCGGGTCGAGTTGGCGGACCAAGTTCGCATCGTCTCCGATAACTCGGGCTGTTTGGCGAAAGACACGATAAATTTTCGGTGTTCCGTCAGCTCCGCCGACAAGTATCTCGTCGCGCTCCGGATGCCTTGCAAGAGCTTGAATGCCTCCTAGCAATGCCCCTGGGGTAATCGATGTCACGTTATCGATAAACCTCTCTGTCTCCACCTCAGTGAGCTTGACCGTCATATCCCGAGCACCCGAGATCAAGTGCTTGCCGTCGACTGTAAAGACAGTCGATCGGGGCCAATCCTCGTGCGTACGCTGGTAGAGCTTCTGGTTTCCATCGAGATCGAAAGCGCGGATGGAATTGTCGGCCATCCCCAACGCGAGCATGGACGAGTCATTGGTCCACGAGAGACCGAACAACGTGTCGCCACCAAGCAGCGTGCTTCGGTGCAGTTGCTTGTTCGCGTTATTCCAAAGTTGCAGTTCGCCGATGACCCCTGGTTCTCCACCTGCAACAGCTAGCCACTGGTTATCCGGGGAGAAACGAACCGACTCAATTCGCGGGCTAGGCCCGATCAATCGATTCTTCAATTGCCAATCCTGAGTCCCGAATACGAGAACTTCGTAAAATCCATTGACCGCGAGTTGAGTTCCGTCGGGCGAGAATTGCATTGTGGTGATCGATGGACCGCGAGTGTAAACAGGAGGCTTTTCCTGGGTGTATCGCGGACCTGTTTCTACAACGTCGCGCTCGGCACCGGCGGCGATCCATTTGCGAATCAACTCGATCTCCGTTGGCTTAAGCGACGGAAGATTCTTCGGCATCTCAGACTTGCCATCGACAGGGGTGATTTCCCGAATAATCGCGCTGGCTTCAACGTTTCCTGGGACAATCGCCGCATCGCCCGATTCACCACCTTTAAGTAGGCCGGCAAAATCGGTCATCAAATACCCACCCTGGGTCTTCGAAGCTTGGTGGCAAGCGAAACAGTTTGCGCGGAGAATCGGCAAAATGTCCTTCGACCAAATCGGACTTCCCGGGTCGGCAGCCGAAGCACTCGATGGGTAAGACGCGGTAATGGTCAAGGATGCAAAGGCTACCTTGGTGAGCCCACGCACAAACGCGGAACGGTAAAAACTGCTCAAGAGTGAATTCGGCATAAGATGATATTCAAGTACCCAAGAGGGTCGGGTAGGGGGGGAGTTTCATCCACGCGGGAGTGAAACTTGCTGAAGTATCGGTAGTGGGTTGTTCTTCGAAAAATCCTAGAAAACCAGCTACAAACACTGTATGGAATATAACTCATACCCGCTGCGGGGTCAACTTTTTCACAAGCGACGCGCTAGGGGTGATATTCCATCCTTAATGGGATGTCGGTGAATAAGCCCAGCTTGAGTCAGGGGCTGACGCTCCATCGAGAATTGCGCCAAGAATTGCGTCGAGAACCGCGCCGAGAATTGCGCTGAAGAACTGTGCTACGAAGACACACCGCGAAGCAAAAAAGCGAAGACACACCGCGAATCGGTAGCTTGCAGCTGCCGCAAAGCATTTGCGAAAAAGAAAAAATCCTCCGACCGTTTGCGGCACGACACGGAGCCGCTGCGAGACTGGCGCAAATCAAGCGTGCTACTGCACTCGCCGAAACGATTTGGGCCAACGCATAATTATGGTCCCTCAGCCGGAAAAACGGTCGGAGGCAAGCGTGCAGATTTTTCCAATCCGCACGCTCGAACTATAAGGGATCCATGGATGAAAGGAAAGCGAGATTCGGTCGGAATATCGCTTTCCATGAACTTGCAGCACGAAGTCGCACCCTGTTGGTTTTAGTTGTTCACTTTGGTTGAACGCGAAATCAGGTTGCGTAAACTGGTCGTACTACTTGATCTTGTCGGCTTGACCGGCTTGACCAAAGGCAATCATGCGAGCCACGCAAACATCCTTCATGGCTGTACGTGCGGGCTTGAGATAATCTCTCGGATCGAACTTCTCTGGGTTTTCCATCAGCACCTTGCGGATCGCTCCGGTAATCGCCATTCGGCAGTCGGTATCGACATTGATCTTGCGAACACCGCTCTTGATGCCGCGCTGAATTTCTTCAACGGGAACACCCCAAGTTTGCTTCATCTTGCCACCGAATTGATTGATGATGTCTTGAAGCTCTTGCGGAACAGAGCTGCTTCCATGCATTACCAAGTGGGTGTTAGGAATCTGTCGGTGAATCTCTTCAATGCGGCTCATCGCAAGGACTTCACCGTCTGGCTTGCGGGTGAACTTATAAGCACCGTGGCTTGTTCCAATAGCAACTGCCAAAGCGTCGACGCCAGTTTCTTCAACGAATCGCTTCGCTTCTTCTGGGTCTGTCAAAAGTTGATCATGGCTCAATACACCTTCAGCACCGTGTCCGTCTTCGGCTTCTCCGTGACCTGACTCCAAGGATCCGAGGCAGCCGAGCTCTCCTTCAACACTCACACCACGGGCGTGAGCGAGTTGGACTACGCGACGGGTAACATCTACGTTGTATTCGTAGGGTGCTGGAGTTTTGCCGTCGTCTTTGAGCGAACCGTCCATCATGACGGAGGTGAATCCGTTTTCGATGGCCGACAAACAGGTCTCAGGCGAGTTGCCGTGATCTTGGTGCATCACGATCGGGATGTTTGGATAAAGCTCAACAGCTGCGAGCATCAAGTGTCTCAAATATGCATCTTGCGAATACGACCGTGCACCGCGCGATGCTTGAATGATCACCGGAGAATTGGTCTCCTTGGCCGCTTCCATAATCGATTGGATCTGTTCCATGTTGTTGACGTTAAATGCGGCAACTCCATAGTTGTTTTCAGCAGCGTGATCTAGGACTTTACGGAGGGGGACCAAGGCCATGAGGGCACTCCAAATACAAATAAAAGGAAAAACTACGGCAGCTTGTACGGTCAAACGAATCGACCAGACTGAAGGTCGCTGCGTTGGGATCAACAAATGTCTATCCCCACTGATTATCGGGAATTCCCTCCTGTTCTACAATCCGAATTTATACAATGCCCTCCCAAGCGAGCCGAATTCACTTTGGACGAAGAACCTCCTAACCAGCGAAAACAAAGGATGGTAGATGGACGAGTCGCACATGATGCCTAGCAAACCGGTAGGTAAGCTCAATCCGGTTGACCACTATCTAGCCGGGAGTTGGGAAGCTCTGGGGGCCGGCGCGCCGGTTTTGGTCGCTCTTGCTCAGCTCTGTAGTCAAGCCATGGTGGATGGGCCTGCCGCTAATGAGGCCACAGTGGAGCCTTTAATGCCCGAAGCGAAGGCGATCTTAGTGGCAGCCCGCGATCGGGGTGTCATCGAAGTGCGCGGCGTGAACACCGCTTTCGACCCTGCCGCACGCCTGTTGGCTGTCTACGTTGAGATCGATGCGGCTCAAACAATCGCTTTCCGCGACCCGGAAAATCCACAAATCACCGTCGCTTTCCTCGAAGGTTTCCGGCAGCTTTGTGCATTAGGCCTAGTGATGCACCATCTGCATCGGGACTTCTCCCTCTCCTCTCGTGGCTTTCAACTTGCGAGATCGATCTCGAAACAAGATGTTCAACCATGGCTAGACAAAGGCTCGGAGTTTGGGCTACATGACTAGTTTGGAATTCATCACTAGAGCCGCTCAGGCGAATATTACTTGTGGACAAATCATCGATGGATGAAACCCGACAGAACCCCGAATTGAAATCCCAGTTGCATTCCGAGTTGAACTTACTTGCGCCTTCCAAGACCCGAAGTCGTTTTTCGCTTCGGGCGGCGATCCTCAGTGCGATCTGTTGTGTCGTGCTCGTTGCGGGGCTGTGGAGTTCGGCGCGATGGTTGATGCTCTCCCCGCAATCGCTCGACCGCACCACTGATTCAAAGTGGACTCAGTCTGCCGTCCAGCCTCAAGCGAGCGACGCAGAACAAGGGTTTCAGTCGAGCAGTTCAAGTCATCCGCTCGATCCCGTTCTTGAGCTTGCTCGCTCCTCGCTCGCCGTCCATCGCAGCGAACATCGCGATTACAGAGCGCGAGTTGTCAAACAAGAACGTTCCGGGAAAAAGCTTGCTGCTGTTTCCGTGATGGAGGTCAAGTTGCGATACCGAGAACCGCCCAGCGAGGCGACCACTCGTCCTGTTCGTCCTGTCGATGTTTACTTGAAATTCATCGAGCCGAAATCGCAAGCTGGGCGCGAAGTAATTTGGCGTCAAAACATGAATGATAATTTGATGATGGTGCACGAAGCTGGAATCTTGAATATCACCACCGTTGAGCTTGCTCCCGACAGTCGTCTGGCAATGCTAGGGAATCGCTACCCGATAAGCGACTTGGGAATTGAGAAGCTTCTTGAGAAATTGATCGAACGAGGGCTTCAGGATAGGTCGTTTGAAGGGTGCGAAGTGAGTATCGACGAAAAGGTGGTTGTTGCAGACCGTGAGTGCAAGAGGATTGAGGTGCTGCATCCAAAGCAAGAAATTGCGGTCGACGGTGTAACTCATCGATTTAATTTCCATCGCGCGATTATCGATATCGACCTGCAATGGGGGATCCCTATTCATTACGCTAGCTACCTATGGCCAGAGCAACCTGACGGCGAGCCTGTACTTGACGAAGAATTCACTTATGAAAACCTTGAGCTCAATGTTGGGTTCAGCGACGAAGACTTTGATCCGAACAACCCATCCTATGACTACCCATAACTCCAGCTAGGCAAATCTAAACGGAGGTTCGATCAAATCGAACACGCGGGTTGCCAAAGGTCAAAGGCTAAAATTGAATGAAAGGGGTGAGGTGATGCCCAAGTCATTGGAGTTTATGGACTGCCCTGAATGCTCGAAGAGGATCCGTACCGATGCTTCGCGATGCCATCACTGTGGTCATGCCCCTTGGCATGAGTCCGAATCCGATGATTTTGATTATCAGGAATTCCTTGAAAACGAATTCGGGAAAAGACGCAGTCCGTTGAAGCGACCTTGGTGGTGGTATGTTGGTTGGTGCGTCCTTGCGGTTTTTGTTGCCGGCATTCTCGTCGATGCGTTGAAAGTACTACGCGGTTAGATGTAACGCTGTGTTCGCAGTATCCTGCAGAGTTTGAGACAGGCTGAAGTGTTATCAAGATGAGATGTAGGTAGAAACTTGAGATGTATGTAAACTAGAATTGCCGAAGGTGGCTTCTTGGTCTTTGAGAAAACGAGCTTTCGCATAAGAAGCTCTTTTTTGCGAGGAGTAGCTTACGGGTCGCCAATTCTAAAAAAATGCAAATAAAAAGTTCAGAAGGTTGGTTTTCCACCCTAAGGGGTGGTTGAAGTAAGATAAACCGCCATTTTTTGAAAAGTGTGGTTCCTTCTGAAAGATTAAAATAGTACATTCTCGGTGTCTCTAACAATGAAGCCGGTTGAGACACGGGCGTTCGATATCGGTTTCAAGAGACCACCCTGCATGCGAAGATCGGGCGTTCTGAGCGTGTCAGGGTGTTTTTTTTGGCATGTGCCTCCTGGACTCTTTTTTGAAACCTAGGGACTCTTTTTTGAAACACAGAGTCACAGAGACACAGAGGGGAAGGATGCATTAGACTTCAGGCTGCGGACTCCGTGGTCTCTGTGTCTCTGTGTTTCCAACGTCCGCGCAAGGATCGTCGGTCTGTGACTCTCTTTTTGAAACACAGAGTCACAGAGTCACAGAGGGGGGAGTGGGTTGGAAGTTGGATGGGTTATGCCGTGCTCTCCGTGGGCTCTGTGCCTCCGTGTTTCCAACGTCCGCGCTCTGTGTTTCCAACGTCCGAGAATGGACACAGCCACCGCGCGTTTTAACTTACTTCCGTGATTCCCAATCGCTTCATTTTCTTGTACAGCGTTGTCCGGTTGATCCCTAATCGCTCTGCGGTTGTATTGCGATTCCATTCATAGCGAGCCAATGCTTCGACGAGAATCTGCCTCTCTGGGCCGGCTAAAGCTTCGTCTAAGTCTCGGTAATTCTCAGACCACCCGACAGGATTCTCCGCTTTGCGCAAGTTCGTTTGCGGATGTTGTGCTGCCATTGAAGATTGCGATTCGCAATGGGTCGCAACAAGCTGCCGCGATACACCTAAGATTTTTTCAATGGTATGCGCAGTTATAGATTCTCCGCTGCTCATCATCACAGCGCGGTGAATCAAATTCTCCAGTTCTCGGATATTGCCCGGCCAGCGATAGTCTCTTAAGCGATCCATCGCTTGTGAACTGACCGACATAACGGGCACGCCTTTGACATGCTTGCCAAACATCGCATTCGCTTCTTGCAAAAAATGGCGGATCAGTTCAGGTAGGTCATCAAGCCTTTCTCGAAGGGGAGGAATGACGATCGGCACAACGTGAATTCGGTAATAAAGGTCTTCTCGAAAGCGGCCTTCAGCAACGGCTTGTTCCAGTCGCTCGTTGGTCGCGAAGATCATGCGATTATCAACATGGAGTGTCTGGTGGCTACCTACCGGTTCGAAACTCTTTTCCTGCAACACTCGCAGTAACTTCACTTGCATTCCCTTCGATGCCGTTCCGATTTCATCGAGGAACAGCGTACCGCTGTTGGACGCTTGGATCTTTCCAGTTCGGTCGCAATTCGCACCCGTGAAAGCACCCGCAACATGACCAAAGAGTTCGCTTTCCAGAAGTTGTTCAGCTATCGCACCGCAAGCGACTTCGACAAAGGGCCCGGTTCTTCTGGTAGATCGCGCATGAATGCAACGGGCAAGCTTACTTTTTCCCGTCCCGTTTTCACCTAGGATGAGCACACTTACGTTCGACGTCGCAACCGCATCAATGGTCTGAATGATCTCGCGCAATGCCGAACTAGTCCCAAGCCATCCAAGCGATTCGAGCCAGTGTCCGGAGTATGGCTTCACAGGCGCCAGCGATTGCTGCTGAACTTCAGCTACAAGCTTTGCAACGCGACTCTCGCGTTCGACAAGCCTCTTTTCTCTTAGCCTTCGTTGCAATTCGTCGATGAGTTGCGAATCAGTCCAAGGCTTGCGCAGCATGCACACCGCACCTGCCTGCAAAGCGCTGACCTCTTCTCGATGCGTTGCAAATCCCGACATCGCGATACAGCAACTACTTGCCTGAAGCGATTTAGCGGCTTGAAGTACATCCAATCCACATCCTTGCTCCATGCGTAGGTCGCAAAGGACGACATCAAAGACTTCACGTACTAACGCTTCGGTGGCTTGCTGTGCCGAGCTGGCTACCCGCACACGCATACCGAGTTCTTGCAACCAGAGTTGAGTGGACTCGAGCAAAAGCTGATCGTCGTCGACCAGAAGTAGCGAAATTCCTTCAAGAGGCATCTTGCCTGCCGACAGCTTACTCGTGGAGTGATCAATAGCGATTGTGCTCATAGTTGGCTTTCAACGCGGTTACTCGGAGAAGTTGCGGTTACTCGGGGGAGTTGCGCTCTGTTTCCGAATTTTTCGGGCCCCACAAAGTGATAAACTTTGTCACTCTCGCGGAACTCCTGCCGGAACCTTAGGTTGAAAAAAAACCACACGCGGCGGTTTTACTTGAGGCTTTTCTGCAACATCAGAAATTCCTTTGTGATTTTCCCTGTAAAGTCGTCCTAATCCTTACAACCAATACCCGTTCTCCTGCACCCAGGAGTTCCTTGAGCTATCGTTACAATCTAAAGAAGTAATTTCCCGCATTCAAAGCGAGCCAACCGTGATTCCCAATTTTTGGCCTCCCAGTTCCGGTACCAAAGCCCCAGCCTCCGCTTGGCTGTCGACCTTCCTCGGATGCATCGTCGCCTGTTCGCTACCAGTCGTCCTTATACTTGCGTCGCTGACTGTGGATTTGCTTATTCGTGAGCATGACAGGATCGAAAGAGAAGTCGCATCGGATAGTCCCGCAACACGCTTGCTGAGCCCCTTTCGGTCAGTGGCCGAGCGACTCTCTGATACGTTTCAGGTTCCCGACCCCCAGCAACCGGTTGTCCTGATCGTGTTGATAGGTGTCGTGGCCTTGTTGGCAATTGCATTGAGGACTTTTTCGCACCGTGCATCGGTTATGGCTGCCGTCGACACCGAGCAGTCGCTGCACGATCAATTGTTCCATCATTCGAGTGCCCTGGCGACCGAACGCGGTTTGTCTGCTCAATCATCCATGTTGCGTTCGTTTCGCGAGCAGCATCTACCGATGATCCGCAATTCGATTGCTCAATGGCTCGAATCGTTTCCAAAGCACTTGTTGCACTTTGTCTTGTTATCGGCCATCGCGGCCTTGATCCATCCTTGGTTGACGCTCTCGGCGCTCCTCGCAAGCCTGATTGTGCGAACCTTGTACATCCTGCAAAGCCACAAGTTTAATTCTTCAAGGTGGCTTTACAAACAACGCTGGACTCAGAGTGCTGAGCAGATGGCGAGCCTTGCTCAAGACGCTCCCTTACTGGCGACTATCCACAATTCGGAAGAAACTCTCGATACGTTTCGCTCGACGCTTTTGACTTATCGAAACTCTGGTCAGACTCTCTTAGGAGGAGAGCGGGCTAAGTTTCCTCTGGTTCCGATAGCATCTGTTCTACTCGGAGCCCTTTTACTGATTCTCCTTGCGCTCGGCATGCTCGATCCTCGCAAGCATCTCTCGCTCGGACTCGCCGTTCTCTGGGGTAGTTCGATGGCGTGCGCTATTTTGTCGGCTTACAAATTGAGGTTGGCTTGGCATGCACTGCGAAAGTCACTACCGATGCTCAATGAAGTTCACGAATACCTCGCGATTCGGCCGACGCCCTTGGTCGGTTCGACGAAACAACTCGGCAGCGCTTTGGCTCAGGGCATCATGGCTGAACATGTGACGTTGCAAGCTAGTGATCAACAAAAACTTCTTGACGATATCACCGTTCACTTCAAACCTGGACAGTTAACCGTCGTGGTCTCTCCTGACCCATGCTTAGCGAAGGCTCTTGTGGAAATGATCCTTGGCTTTGGGCAACCCAGTAGTGGCCGACTGCTTTTCGATACGATCGACTCAAAAGATCTTTCAAACGATGCGATTCGCGATGCATCCTTGTGGGTCGCTGCCAATGGACCATTGGTCTCCGGAACAATCGAAGACAACCTTTGGCTCGGTTCTCCGCGCGACGCAACCGTGGATCTTCGCGATGTGACGGATAAAGCGAGAATGAGTCAAGCGATCTTCAATCTACCCGATGGACTTCAAACCCTCGTCTCAGCAAAAGAAGAAAGGTTGTCTTCTGACCTACTATTTAGACTTGGAATCGCCCGAGGATTTTTGAAGAAACCGAGTTTGATTGTCGCTGAAGAACCAAAAGCTTCACAGCCAGCGGCGGAAGTAGAGACCACTCGCGCTCTGCTTGAGCTTCGCAATCAAAAGCGTATCGTGGTTGTTCTCCCGAATCGAATCTCGACGCTACGTGCGGCTGACCAAGTCGTTGTGATGTCCCATCGGAAAATTCTGGATGTCGGAACGCACGCGGAGCTTCTCGAACGCAGTGAGCTTTATCGCCACTGGAACTACATGCATTTCGCACCTCGTCCGGAATAGATAACACGCTCTCCTTTCGCACTTCTCCCCGCCCATTTCGTCCTTCCTTATACCTATTCAATCCTTCCACCATGCGCACTGTAAACCTATTATCGGTGTCCTTGATCCTCTTGGTCGTTCATTCGTTGCTCAGCAATGCAACGATGAATCATCTCTATGCGCAATATCCGAAAGAAGCTTTTGATCAGATCGATGTAGAGCGAGCTGTTCCGCTGAGTGGAACCGCACCGTTGTTGATCACCTCAGATATTGCTTCCGATCTCGTTGACGGCGTGGATCGCTTTCTGCTGAAACAGATTGCCGAATCGATCCGAACGCGCCAAACGAACTGGCCTTCGCCAAAGAAACCATCGGCCGAAAGCACGACGCTTACCGATAAATCAGGTCGAACCTACACCCAAGCTATCGAACCACTCCGCGAGGACTTCGCGCGTCGAATCGGACTCGTCGATCAACGAATCTCTCCTGATGAGTGGATTGTAGAATCACCGATTGTGCTTCCAAACAAGACGCTCGATGTCGATGCAGCAATCGCATCGGATGATTCGTTAAAAGTTTTACGTGTTCGCTGGCCCGTTCTCGAGGGATGGGAAGCTAACGGATTGTTGCTTGTTCCGAAAGAAATTCGTTTCGGTGCTGTTCTTGTTCCTGACGCCCAGCATTTGCCTGAGCAACTCTGTGGACTTGCGGAAAACTCTTCGAGCGACGGGTTGTTATTGGCGCGTGCCGGCGGATTAGTTGTCATCCCGCAAGTAGCAAGTCGGCACCGTGAAGCTCGATTAGGTCGCGCTGTGATGACCGATCAAGAGTTCCTTTATCGTTCGGCTTTTATCCTTGGACGGCATCTACTCGGTTACCACGTTCAGCAGAACCGAAGTGCAATTGACTTACTCGCCAAGTCTATCGGCGATAAACCCATCGTCGTTGCCGGTTGGGGTGAAGGAGGATGGATTGCGCTTGCAACGGGTGCTGTGGATTCGCGAGTCCAGCACACCATTGTTTCCGGACATTTCGGTCCTCGAGAAAACGTATGGAGTGAACCGATTCATCGCAATGTTCATGGACTGCTTAAATCGTTCGGCGATGCGCAGCTTGCCGCGCTTATCGCTCCACGGAATTTGTGGATCGATCCAGTGGCTGGACCGTCGGTAAGCATCGGCGGAGAGGGAGGTGCGCCTGGTGAACTCAAGGGCCCGAATCCGTTTGAATCTAAAGAAGAAGCGAAGATAGCCCAAAGTTTGCTCGCACCGTGGAAACTCGATTCCTCGATACGCTGGATTGAAAATGCAGTTTCCGCAAACAATGGGCAGATCAGCGAGCAAGCGTTTGTTCGGTTCCTATCCGAAGTCTCGCCGACATCTGACGACGAGAAGGTGCTTGCGAATTACCGCAAGTCGCTGAAAGGCTCCGACGCAAAAGATGCAATTGCCACTCCTTCGAACCGCTTGCAATGGCTAAAGAGACTTGATCGATGGCAGCAGCAAACTCTGGACTTGATCCAGTACGAACGGGATACCTACTGGAAGGGACTCGACACGTCGAGTGCGGAGAAGTTTCAGACGTCGATAGAGCCTTATCGCAAGGAGTTTCGCGATGAGGTGATCGGTGCATGGGATATTGAGAAGCAAGCTTTGCGGCCCCGCACGCGGTTGGTTTATGAAAGGGAGAAATGGCGTGGCTACGAAGTTGTGCTGGACGTTTTTGATGAAGTGATCGCCTATGGAGTTTTGTTAGTTCCGAAGTCGGGTCAGCCGATTGAAAATCGGCCTTGCGTGGTGTTTCAGCATGGTCTTGAAGGGCGGCCTACGGATACGATTGTCAAAGACCATCCTGCATATCATGATGTCTCAGCAAAACTCGCCGAGGAAGGTTATGTTGTTTTTGCACCACAGAACCTTTACTTGTTCACCGACCGCTTTCGGTCTTTGCAACGCAAGAGCAATCCGCTTGGTAAAACTCTCTTTTCAACCATCGTTGCGCAGCATGAGCAAATCGTGCGTTGGCTAGCTAGTCGTCCTGAAGTCGATCCGAATCGAATCGCATTCTACGGACTCTCCTATGGCGGAAAGAGCGCTATGCGGATTCCTGCTCTTGTGCCCGAGTACTGTTTGTCGATTTGCTCGGCAGACTTCAATGATTGGGTTTGGAAGAATGCGAGTACATCTTCCCCGTATAGCTACGTATGGACGATGGAGTATGAAATCTTCGAGTTCGATCTTGGGCGCAAGTTCAATTATGCTGAAATGGCGACGCTGATCGCTCCTCGTCCTTTTATGGTCGAACGAGGGCATAGCGATGGTGTTGCGCCCGACGAACGTGTCGGACTTGAGTTCGCTAAAGTTCGACGCATGTACGCTGCAAAGTTAGGTATTCCTGAGAAAACCGAAATTGAGTGGTTCAACGGTCCTCATACAATTCACGGTGTAGGGACGTTTGAGTTTCTCAAGAAGCATCTGCAGCCTGAGTGGATGGAGAAATCCCAAGGTAAATAAGAAGGTCATCATGATTCAACTTCGGCGCATCGGAATGTTAGCTCTGGCGGCGGTGTGCATGTGCGCAGGGGTTCGGGCGCAGATCCCAGAAGCCCTTCCGAGAGTGGAACAAACCAATACAGGGAATTTGGTGCCCCCGAGTCCGTCCTTGGCGAATCAGCAAGCGGCAAAGCAAGTTGTGGCGCCCCGTGTGATCGACGTTAGAGAGGAGCAAGTCCCCGAAGTGCTCCAGCCTTGGATTCCATGGGCGCTCTGGGACGAAGGTTTGCAACGTGCACCGCCGACGTTTCGTAGCGCATCGGAGCGAATTGCTTTCTGGGTTTCCAAGGCTGAAATCAATGTTGAGGACAAATCCGGAACTTGGAAGTTTCCCGTAAGAGTCTATCACGACTCTTGGGTTCAGATGCCGGGAGGTGGTGATTATTGGCCGATCGATGTCACAGCCGATGGTAAACCGATCGTCGTTGTCGAACACGCAGGAAACCCAGCGGTGAAACTTGCTGCCGGGGACTATCGAATCGAAGGGAAGTGGAAATGGAATGCGATGCCTCAGAAGCTGCGTATTCCACGTTCGATAGGGTGGGTCGAATTGATGATTCGAGGCGAGGTGGTTGTTACTCCGACGTGGGACACCAATGCCGATCTTTGGCTTAGTCGCACCACGGCTGGTGTAACCGAAAAAGACCAATACTCATTTCAAATCAATCGACTCATCGAGGATGGATCACCGATTTGGTTGCGGACCGCTATTGAGCTGACTGCAACTGGAAAGAGCCGTGAAGAAGCGTTGGGAGTAGTGCTCCCTGATGGATGGCAACTATCGTATGTCACAAGTCCGATACCGGTGGCGGTAGACGAATCCGGGCGATTGAAAGCGCAAGTCAGGGCTGGGAATTGGACGATCTTGCTCGATGCGTTTCGAACCGAAGACACCAAAGAATTGGCTTACTCTCAAGCCAACCCACCGGCGTTAGCGTCTGAATTGATCGCTTTGCGAAGCGCACCGAACCTGCGTTTAGTCGAGTTGCAAGGTGTCACACCGATCGATGTTCAGATGACTCGCTTCCCCGAGAAATGGAGAGATCTTTCTGTTTTCGAGTGGAAAACCGCGAACCCAGCAAGCTTGGTTGAGAAATCGCGTGGGATCGGATTGGTTTCCCCAAATCAGCTCAGTATTAATCGCACGTTCTGGCTTGACGATAACGGAGGCGGATTTACTTATGCGGATCAACTGCGAGGTGAGCCAAAGCAGATCACAAGACTCGACGTTTCGCCTGCACACAAACTTGGTGTTGCCCGTATCTATGGTATCAGGCAGTTGATCACCGAGAACTCCGTCAATGGTGCGCAAGGCTTTGAGTTACGAACGAAGCAAGTTGAGATCGATGCTATCGGCAGAGCGGAAGCATTTAACATTCCTGCGACTGGATGGCAAATTGGAGCTAAAAACTTGGAAGGTACATTCTACCTGCCCCCTGGTTGGCGAATGTTAGCGTTGCTTGGTCCTGACCGCGTGGAAGGAGATTGGCTGACTGCATGGAGTTTGTTAGATCTGTTTTTGCTTTTGGTTTTGACGTTGGCAGTCTTTCGTTTGTACGGCATTGTGCCCGCATTGATTGCTTTGGTCGCGTTTGGGCTTTCTTATCATGAGCCTGGTTCTCCTCGGTGGACTTGGTTTCTCCTGTTGGTCCCGGTGGCACTGCTGCGTGTAGTGGGTTCTGATCAAGGTCGCAAGGGACTGATGCTATGGAAAAATATTGCGCTCGGTGTGCTGTTACTGAATTTGATACCTTTTGCTGCCGCACAAATTCAAAATGCCATCTACCCGCAGCTTGAGCCTAGCAGCATACCGTTTCGCAATCGGACCCTTTTTCAGTGGATGGACCAAACTTCTAATAATCGGTTCGACGTCATTGAGGGGCAAAGTAAGCTGTACGTGGAATCCTCGGCAGAGTTTGATGCTCCGTTCGCACCGAGCCTCCCCTCTGCCCCTCTTGTTAAGAACGGGAGTACTTCTTCCGCGAGCAAACAAGCGAGCAGCTACAGGCAGCAGATGGTAGAGCAAACTGCCAACCTGCAGTACGATCCAAAGACAAGTATTCAAACTGGGATTGCAAAGCCTCAATGGGTCGGGAACGCGGTTCAATGTTTTTGGGACGGCCCGGTTTCTCCGGAGGAGTCCATCCGCCCCGTACTGATCTCATGCAATACTCATCGTTTACTGACCATCGTACGTTTGGTCCTACTTCTCGCCCTGCTTGGTTTACTGCTCGCGGGAGAGAACACGACACTGAAGTGGGTAAAGCATTTGCTCAAGGGTCGTGAAGTGGAAGCGAGGGCAGTTGGCAAAGGAGTCGGTGCATTTTTCCTTGCTATAGCATCCTTTTGGTCGGCATCCAATACGGCCTTTGGACAAGTGCCCGATCAAGCAACTCTCGACGTACTTAAGAAGCGCTTAAAGCTTGCTAGCGACGCGTTCCCCAACGCGGCAAACATTTCCCACATGACCCTTGGGTTATCGAGTGAACCGCAAGGCAACGGTTCTGCAACCGCGACGGGACTCGATCGCATCCAATGGGTAGCAACCGTGCATGCTACCGAAGAAGTAGCGATTCCGTTGCCGGGTAAGTTACCTAGTTGGTTTCCACAGAGAGTGTTGCTCGACGGAGTCGATGGCATCGTCACACAACGCGAGGATGGATATCTATGGCTTCTTGTCCCCGAAGGAATACACAGGGTCGAGGTTACTGGACGAATCACCGAGTCAGCCGAGTGGATACTCGGTTTCCAGTTACCTCCACGTTCGCTTGAGATCTCCGCTCCGGACTGGACTTGGTCGGGTGTGAATGCGGAGAGCAAGCCAGAGGCTCAGGTAATATTTACGAGAAAGAAGCAGTTAGCCGAAGGGCAAGCGAACTACGACCAACGTAATTATCGATCGGTCTTCTTAGTGGAGCGGCGATTGGAGATCGGGCTAGTATGGAAAGTGCAGACGATCGTGCGGCGTCTGAGTCGACCAGGCAAGGCCGTTTCACTGATCGTACCTTTGCTTGAGGGTGAACAAGTCATTGCTCCGGGATTGACGAACCGCGATGGTTCCTTGGAAATCAATTTCAGTGCGGATGACAAACAGTTTTCTTGGGAGTCAGAAATACCCCCAGTTTCAATCTTGAAACTCAGCGCTGTGCGTCAAGCCAACGGCGATGCAACGGGGCAAGAAAGCAATCCTTCGGGAGCAGCAAACACAAATCTTGTCGAGCAATGGCGAATTGAATCCTCACCAGTCTGGAGCATGCAATGGAGTGGACTGGAGCCGATTTTCGACCAGCAAAGTCAAAACTTGGTACCCGTCTGGTATCCATGGCCAGGTGAGACGGTTAGCTTAAGTTGGAGCCGTCCCGTGGCAGTACCTGGCAAGCTTCTGACCATTCAAGGGTTAGTGCACCAAATGGAGATTGGTTATCGGCAACGTCAATCGAGTTTGTGGTTCGAAATCGAATCGAGTTTGGGAGGCGAGCAGGGGATAGAGTTACCTCCGAAGTCAACAGTGACTTCCGTCAAGGTTGCCGGAAGGGCAATCCCCATCCGCCAACAAGGTGACGCTTGCTTGATCACCTTGCAACCCGGTGCCCAACAAGTAGAGATTTTGTGGAACAACGATCAGTCTCTTGAATCTGTCGTTCCGCTTTCTCAAGTCACAATGCCAGATGAAGTTGCCAATGTTCGCTCGGTCATGAAGGTTCCTGGTTCGCGGTGGATCTTGTGGGCCAATGGTCCGATTCGAGGGCCTGCCGTACGGTTTTGGGTAATCTTGGCAGTAGCGATCCTCGCGGCGATTGTTCTGGGGTGGCGCAGCGATTCCCCGCTGAAAACCTGGGAGTGGGTCTTACTAGCAATTGGATTAACCCAAGTAAGCGTGGTCGCTTCTGTGCTCTTCGTCGCCTGGCTATTCTCAATCCCAGCCAAGGAACGCGTAAACTCATCTTCCTTGCGTCCCAAATATTTTCAGACCATTCAGATAGCTCATGTACTACTGACGATCGTCGCTCTTGGGATCTTGATCTCTGTAGTAACTGCTGGTTTGTTGGGGTCTCCTCGCATGTTCATCGTTGGAAACAACTCCTGGGATTTTGCACTACAATGGTTTACCCCGATGTCAGGAAAAGAGCTTTCTAAACCTTGGATCCTTTCGGTTTCGATTTGGTACTATCGACTTTTGATGTTGCTCTGGGCTCTGTGGCTTGCGAACTCTCTGCTACGATGGTTATTGAGATGGTGGAGAGCTTGGAATCGTACGCCAGCTACAGAGCAAGCTTAGGCAATCTGTATCCCCAAATAGAATTCTCAACTGGATTTCCCCGTAGGAGTTCAATCCCATGCGAAATAAGCTGCGTAATCGACGATCAGGATTTCTTTCTTCGCAGGCTTTTTTAGTTGTGTTGCTGATTTGCTTGATCGTCGTTCGGGATACTCCGAAAAGCTTACAAGCTTGTTGCCCAGCGTTTGCTGCTGGGAGGGCAATCCGAATCGCGGATCAAAAAATTCTGATCGCTTGGGATCCAGTCACCCGTACCGAGCACTTCATTCGGGAAGCCGCTTTTAAGCAGCCATCTAGGATCCAGCGGCAAGACGGACAGGATAGTACAACGGAGAAATCAGCATCCGATTTCGGGTTTTTGGTTCCTTCTCCGAGTCAACCTAGTATCGAGGAAGCCGATAGCACTGTCTTTGCGCAGTTGGAAGAAAAGATCCAACCCCGTATCGAAATCAAGAATCGATGGTCCGTCGATCCGTTTCCAATCATTCTCAGCCCATTCGCTTTAACGGCCGAAAAACTTTCCAGCAGGATGGATTATGACGCGTTTCCACCAACGTCGGCTGTCAGTGTGCTTGAAATCAAGAAAGTAGCGGGTTATGAGGTTGCGGTCCTGAAAGCCAGCGATGCTACGGAGCTGACAAAGTGGTTGACCGATAACGACTATGAAGTGCGACCAAACCTTGAAGAGTGGTCAAAGCCTTACGTCGATAAAGGTTGGGTGATCACCGCATTCAAGTACGACACGAGTGCAAGTCGAACGGAAGTAGGTGGCGTTCGAATGTCGTTTCAGACCGACACACCGTTATTCCCATACAGAGTTCCCAAGGATCAGTTTGCAGATGACGGGGCACGCAACTTGCTGCGAGTCTTTGTCGTCGGACCAGGGCGAGCAACCGGGTCGCTTGGAGAAGGGGATCAGAGGGAAGCTTGGAATCTGCCACAACTTAGATTTTCGATGCCTGTCGATAGACAGGACTTGCTCAATCGAATCGGCCGTGCGTTACCGAATCAAGGACAAGAATGGAATACAACTTCTCAGGCCGCCCCTTCAAAACCGACCTCAATGTGGCTTACCGCTTGGGATGACCGTTCTTGGCCATCGAGCGACAAGGACTTGTGGTTCGATTTTGATTCATCGGCGGATGTTTTCCAAGAAGTTCGCACGATCGTCAAGCAACGCGTGATTCCGTTACCGATCGATGTTCTTGGTATTTTGGCCGTATGTGTAGGCTTGATGATACGTCGACGCTGGAACACATCGGCTTAGTACTGTTCGAACTATTGATCGACTTGGTATTGATCCTCTCAACAAACTCAAACCAACAATCCTACTTGTGATGCAGATACTGCTTCGAATTCCAGCCATTGGAGCCTTCACGCTTTTGACCATTGCTTGCGTGTGCAACGCAATGGGGCAGAGCACCACCGCCGATCCAGATTTTGCTTCAGAAATCAAGCCGATCCTTGCAACCTATTGCTGGAGTTGCCACGGTCCTGATGAAGCGGCAAGGCAAGCGGACTTGCGACTTGATATTCGGGAGCTCGCGATCGCGGGTGGTAGTATTGTTCCTGGGGAACCCGCGAAGAGTTCGTTGGTCGAACGAATTCACTCGCAGGATCCCGAGAAACAGATGCCACCACCTGAATCGAAAAGATATCTTAGCGAGCATCAACGCAAGTTGCTGCAGGACTGGATTGCATCCGGTGCTCCGTACAGCAAGCATTGGTCATTCGCCCCGCTTCAAACGCAAACAAAATCCGAAGTAAGCGTTGCGGAATTGATCGATAACTTGGTCCGAGAGAAATTGAGTTCCCAGGGGTTTAGGCCTTCGCCGAAAGCGGATCGCGAAACGTTGTTGCGACGTATAGCGCTCGACCTGACGGGATTACCTCCGAGCGAGGAGCTAGCTAAAGCATTTCTGCAAGATGAATCCCCTGAAGCAACGCAGCGACTTGTAGATCGGCTGTTAGCGAGCGAAGCTTATGCGGAACGCATGGCGGCACAATGGTTGGATCTTGCACGCTACGCGGATACCAACGGTTACAACAACGATGAAGATCGTCAGATGTGGCCATGGAGGGATTGGGTGATCGAAGCGTATCATCGCAATATGCCCTTCGACCAATTTTTAACCGAGCAACTCGCAGGGGACTTGCTACCGAATGCAACGGTGGAGCAAAAGATTGCTACAGGGTTTCTGCGGAATCAAGGTCACAACACTGAAGGTGGAATCATTCAAGAGGAGTATCGCGTCGAGTACGTCGCCGATCGCGTTCACACCACCGCGACTGTCTTTTTGGGCCTATCGATGCAATGTGCGCGATGCCACGATCATAAGGTAGATCCGTTTTCTCAAGCGGAATACTACAAGTTCTTTGCCTTGTTCAACAATCTCGAGGAAAAGCAAGCGAGTTATAGTGGATTTGTAGCGGCGGAGCCTTTCCTGCGAGTGCCTACGAAAGAGCAGCAAGCCGAAGCTGCTTTGTTACGTAAAGAGATTTCAAGGCTTGAATCGGAAGTCGAACTTCGAGAAAAACAACTTCCTGCTACTTGGAGTTCATGGCTTGAAAAACAGACGGACCTAGACCTGCAGCGAACACTCGGGGCCAAGGAAGTCATCCGAGAGAGCTTTGACGATGCGACAGAGGCCTCACTGCCAGAGGCAAACCCTGTTGGTGGAAATCAAGTGAGCGTAAGCCAATCGGGGGTGGGTGGATCGGTATGGAAGAATCTTAAAGATCTCGAATTAGGCGACGGCAAGACTGGTAAAGCAGTGCAGTTGGCTGAAGGCCGTCACTTGATAAGTGACTCTGTTGGCAAGCTCGATGCAGGCAGTCCGTTTTCGATCAGTGTGTGGATTCATCCGACGGCCCAAGGCACCATGGCCATTCTTTCGAAGATGGACGAATCAAAGCAGCATCGGGGCTACGATTTGCTTGTGGTCAACGGCAAGATTGAAGTCCATCTTGTGGATCAATGGCCGGCGAATGCGATCAAAGTAAGTT
>JBJONT010000490.1:0-6081 GCA_046051705.1 Planctomycetota bacterium
TGGATTGGGCGACGGGTCGGGAGAAAGCTTGGCGAATAAAATCGTCGGATGCGAGGACTTGGACATTTGGATGGGAGTAGCGACCGAGCAGATTCGAGACCAGCGTGGGGGCTTGATTGGACTGCTTCAAGTAGGAGGCTAGTTGAGCTAGGTCGTACATGGCGATCGGGTCGCGTTGCATGTCGGGCAACTGCATTCTCTCAGAGATCTTGGTGAGTCGATTTTTCAAGATCTGCATTGTCTCGTCCGGTTTTGAGCCGACTCGCAAGTCTTGGGAGTATTTCGCGAGTGCGTCGCGAAGTGCCGTGTATTCCGAGCGTTCTAATCCTGGGTAGTTTTGTCGAAAGCGTTTTTCGATTTCGACGATCCGGTCAGGGTTTGGGTTTTGGCTTGCGAGGGTTTTCTTCAGTTCGTCCCAACGGAGGAATTTTTTCCAAGCAGGGCCTTCGGTCGGTGAAGTATCTAGGAATTGTTCGAAGCGGTTGATTTGTTTGTCAAGGTTTTCACGGGAGGCCGCTAAGTTAGGAAGTCGGGTTGGGTCGAGTTCGCCGAGCGATTGGTTGACGATGTTCCAGAGGTGTGGGTCTTCAGGGGTAGCGACGATTGGTGCTGAGTTGGCCGGGGTTGTATTGGCCGGCGTTGTATTGGCAGGGGTTGTTGAAGGAGTTGCTTCTGGGCTTTGAGCGTTTAGTGCTTGGGGGGCATGCGAGAAAGCGATGAGCGCAAGGAGGGTTGCGAATCGTTTTGACGAGGATTTCAACCGTTTTGTGTTGATCTTGGTTCTTTTGTTTTTTGCTGAGGTGAGGCTTCTAAACATGTTTCCGTACCAGCTTTCTTCCTAAGTTGTTATCTCTGAGAGTCAATGAGTGTGTGTGGGGGCGTGGCGTAGTATTAATTGCTTTTGTGATGGGTTTATTTTAGTTGAGGATTCGGGTGGTTCCTAGCACCCATTTATCCCAGCTTTCCCAGCCTGCTTGTTTTGCCAGCGTTTCTTGTGTTAACGGTTTGATAGGGAGCATTTGTCAGCGGCGTTGAAGCGTCAGAGGATACAGATACCGATTGGCTTGGTTGGGGGATAGGGGAAGTTCCTCAAGATTGGCTTGGATCTGGCTTGCGTGAACCGTTGTAAAATTGCTACTTAGGGGGGAGTGCGGGGTCTGCTGAAGGATCGCCGTAACTTTTCAAGTGCCTTGATTTAACCAAGCTCAACAGAGCCCTTTGGGATCCTATCGAAATGCCAACGACGTTCCATTTCACATCCATTAGGTCTTGTCCTTCGAATGGGCTTGGAGAATCGATCCGTCGGAATCTTTTCGGACTGATGGTCTCTTGTAGTTTGCTGCCGGGATCGTTGGGGCTTGCGCAAAGCGACACCACAGCAACGAATTCGGCATCAAGGGGGGCTGGTAACAGAGGGAGTGCGGCGGGCGGATCGGCACCATTGGCTCATTACGGCGAAGGTTACGTGTTGTTGCAGCATGGGGCGGTGATGCATGGGTTTATCAAGCCGCAGGCGGACTCGGTGACGATTGTCATGGACAAGGGTAAAGAGGTTACCGTGTCGAAGCGGCAGATCTTGACGATCGGTGCGAGCAAGGAAGCTTTGTACAGGTATCAAACTAAAGCGATACGCAAGTGGGGGACTGGTGAGCACTGGCATTTAGCGCAATGGTGCATTCAGAACGGGATGCTTGATCAAGCCATCGAGCATTATTTGGAGTTAGAGAAGCAGGCTTCGGATAACCCACGATTCAAGCAATTGGATTTGCAGCTTAAGCAAGCGTTGCTTGAGGATGAATCGGTGCGTAGGGCGATGGCTCAGCAGGGGATCGAGTTGCCTGGCGGGGTTGGGGCTGAGAATAGCGGGGCTGAGAATAGCACTGTAAAGGATTCTGAGGTTGGCGTTGAAGTTCTTGGAACGGTGCCGGGTGTACAGGGGAAATCGATCAAGCAGCCAGAAGGTTTGGACGTCGAGGAGCCGGTTCGATTGGTCTCTTCGTTTCCAGCGCACACCATCCCTGGTTATGTGCGCAAGAGTTTTCAGACGGAGATAACGCCGGTTGTTGTTGCAAGGTGTGGTCAGTCGGGTTGTCATGGGATGCTTGCTAAGAATCCTTTCCAAATTTTTCAGCCGGTTGGGGAGCAAGCTGCATCGATCAACGAGCGCAATTTAGAGCGAGTGTTGCGGTATATCGATTCCGAGAATCCGACCGAATCGGATTTGCTTAAGTATGCGGCACAAGCGCACGGGACGCAGCGGAATGCGAGTTTGAATATGAATCGCGACGAAGATCGCATTCATCTTGAACGAATCGCTCAGTGGATTCAGTCGTTATCGCGTTTGCCTTCGGGCGATTCAAGCGTTACTGGTACGAATCGGGTGATCAGTGCTGGGGCGATGCAAGTCGGTGGTGTGAGCAAGGAGTGCGGACGGCGCATGCGGTCACATCGAAATCGGCTGGGGGCTCGGTTGGTAATACTTCTGGGTTAGGGGGCAGTAGACCGCTGAAGGAAACCAGCGAGGTTGTAGCCGATCGCAACGCCAAGCTGTCGAAGCCACCGAAGACGGGTGGGGCTGGTGTTGTGATTGATGCGTTGGAGTTGGCTGGTATTGAAGAAGAGATCGCAAAGTTAGAGCGAAGGCCCGCAGCGGAGGGGCCTGGAGCGAAGTCAGCGCCGAAGGATCCCTTTGACGCAAAGATTTTCAACAGCAAGCACGGTACGGTGAAGCCTTAGTTCGCTTTTGCAGATTGGAGCCATGGCACACCGGAATCTGTCTACTGATCTACCGCAAGTTTCCAGCGAGTATGCAGTGCGATTGCATTGCGTTTAGAGCGTTTCTAGAGTCGTCGCTCGCTATCAGCCAATCAGTTTTTAGATTGGCTTGTGCAGGCTCATCGCCGTTGTTAGCCTTCGATTCGACGTGAAACTCTATTTGCTTGACCAGTGCTTGTGCTTTGCATACACTTGTGCAATAGATTTGCATAAGCAGTTTTTGTACGCAAGTGTTTAAGTGTTTTTTGATGAGATCGAATCGAGAGGCAGAAGTGGCACAGAGCAAGATGGTTGGAGGCTTCAGTGGGAAGGTGGGGCATAGAGCATCGGGGCGTGTATTGCGGTTCGAGCAATTGGAGTTCAGGCGGGTTTTGGCAGCGGATCTTGGTAGTTTTCTTACCTCGGGGCATGTTGATTTAGAGATTTCTCGAACTGGATCTCAGTGGGGATTTCAGCTTGCAAGCCAATCTGGTTCTACTGTTACTAAATACTCGCCCAGTGATGCACTGGTGTATGCGGGGAATGCGACCACTTTAATCAGGCCGAATGCTTCGAGTTACAACTTCACGGGTGTTTTAGCGGGTGAGGCGTTGCATGTTCTTCCTCAGCAATACTCCGAAGCTGTACCGTATGTTGGGATTTCGGCGTCAGGGTTGGGAACTGCCGTCGATCGGTACAATCCGTCTTTGGAATCGAAGGGGCGAGTTTCGGGATCAGCTCGTTGGTCTAAATTGAGTTTGGTCGATGTAAGGCATCGAAATCTCGATGGTAGTTTTGGAGATGGCGTTTTCTCGATCTGGCAAGTTGGAACTTTTGGCAATCTGAACGTGCTGATGTCCTCGTATAACGATGGGGTATCGAACGCGAATCCCAGTGGATTTGACGCAACGGATGGGATCACCGGGGATGATGCGCTTTGGACGATTGCAGGTGGACATGATCACTACAACTATGGATTTTCAAAACCTGGGCGTTATGAAGTGGATCTTAGAACCTCTGCGTATTTCAGCGACGATGGGTTGAGCACGCCGAATTTATCTGGTTACTCGCAAAGCGATGTGTATACCCTTCATTTCTCGGTATTGGGGATTGGCAAGTTGGGTTTCGAAGTTGCGAACAAGAATATCTCAGAGGACGTATCTACTTTATCCATCGACGTGATCAGGACCGGTGGAAGTGATGGACGGGTTTCCGTTCATTACGCCAGTGGCGATCAAACGGCAATTGCGGGGAGAGACTATACTTCGATTTCCGGGAGCATAGAGTTTCTCGATGGCGAGGTTCGCAAGACGATCCAGGTCCCGATTCTCTTGGACAATGAATCCGAATCTGAGGAGACTTTCGTTTTGAATTTGACCCAAGCTAATCCTTCGTCCCTTGATGCTTATCTGCGTGATGTCGATGGTAGCCCTTTTGGATTGCTCGGTGATGTTCGCGTCGTTGAAATACGAATACTGGAGAATCAATGGAATCATCCACCGGACGATATTGTTCTGTCGACTTCTGATATTGCTGAGAACGCGTCTATGAACTCGGCAGTGGGGATTTTTAGCACGATCGACCGGGATACTGGAAATGCCTTTACTTACTCGTTCGCAGTCGGGGCTGGTGACACTGACAACGCGGCCTTTAGCATCGATGGAAATACTCTGCGGGCCAACAGCAGTTTTGACTTTGAATCTAAGTCAAGCTATCGCGTTCGGATCCGTTCGACCGACCAAGGCGGGCTCTTCGTCGAGAAAGCGTTCACGATCAATGTCGCCGATCTCGATGAGAACCGTTACTTCGATGGCTTAGCTTCCGCCGATTCCTTTATTGCATCCTACACAGGAGATGGAACCCAAGCCGCCTGGACCCTGACTCGAAACGGAGTGTCCCTTTTCAACGGTTCGATTCCTAATGGTGGTGCTTTGGTGATCAACGCACTGGCTGGTGCGGATACCCTTCAAGTCAACGGCCGAGCGGTGGATGACCTGTTGAGCTTCGATACAAACCGGATCGCAGTCAATAACGCGCCGATTGTGTTTTCAAACACTGAGAGCATAAGGCTACTTGCAGGATTGGGTAACGACCGGATAGTCTTCGTTGCGCCGGCCTCGAGTGGCCTTTCCCTTTCTTACGATGGGGGAGCGGGCGTCGATCGCGTCGAGACGCCAACCGGTAGCAACACTTGGAATATCACTGGAACGGGCATAGGGAACGTAAACTCAAAATTCTCCTTCCTCGGTACCGAGACGCTTGTAGGAGGTTCTGGCGATGATCAGTTCATTCTTACGAACGCTGGTAGGGTTACCGGTCAAATCCTAGGAGGAGCCGGAAATGATACGCTCAATCTAGCGGCGAAAACCACGGCCCACACGATCAATCTTCAGAGCGATACAGCTACTTCAACTGGTGGGATTGGAAGCATCGAGAGCTTTATCGGTGGAAGCACCGCTTCGGTCACCGACGTGTTTATCGGTCCGAACATTGCAACGAATTGGAGCATTGATGGGATCAACTCAGGCTCAATGTCGAATGCAGCATTGGGGGCGGTTTCCTTCAGTAATTTCGAAAGCCTGACGGGTGGGACTGCGGCCGATAGCTTTGTTTTTACCAATGCCGGAAGCATCACCAAGACGCTTACAGGTGGCACGGCAAGTGGTGTTATCGATTCATTGGATTTATCGGCCAAAGCCGAAGCATTGGATTTTCGATTGGAGGCAACCCTTAGCAGCGTTCCTGGGTCCATCGATAGCTATATCGGTTTTGAAACGATAACAGGAAACTCGCTGGTGGGATCGAAAGTCACTCGGGTCAACAATACGGCGACCGCTTGGCTGGTCAATACGCTTGGTCACGTTGTTGTAAGCAGTGTGACTTATCGCAATGTACGGGGAATCGTAGGTGGAATCGGAGCAGATACGCTAACCGGTCCTGCCCTGACTGGATTGGACGTAAGCACTTGGACACTCGATTCGGCAGGTGGTGGCACGCTAACGACACCCGAAGTTGTCATCGCCTTCAGCGGCATGAACAATTTGACAGGAGGAGCGGGTGCGGATGCATTTGTTGTTCTTCCATCTGGATCCCTTAGCGGTGCGATCAATGGAGGGACCGGCACGGGGCTGAACTCGTTGAGTTACGCGCAGTGGGCAAGTGATGTGTCGGTCAACCTATCCGTCGCGACGGTGGCAAACGCGACAGCCATTGGGGGGCTGACGAGTAACATTCAGATGGTTACTGGTGGCGCTGGAAACGATAGTTTACGCGGCCAAGCAACCAAGTCGACAGTGCTTGTGGGCCTCGCGGGGAACGACACATTAA
>JBJONT010000491.1:0-4913 GCA_046051705.1 Planctomycetota bacterium
GAACGAGAACGAGAACGAGAACGAGAACGAGAACGAGAACGGGTTACGGCGGAGGCTTGCGATGCAATATGCTCAGTGCATCATGTTACGGTAGCATGGTGCGGTGGCATGTTACGGTGGCATGTTACTGTGGACAACACGGTAGCCGGAGAGCCATCATTGTCTGACGGCGATGAGAATCCGTGGGGGACTGAAGCCTAAGGAGAAGTTGACTCGGGAGGTGTTGGTTCAGAGATTGGGTCGTGGCCGTGGTCCTTGGTGGCGTTGGGCAGGGTGCGAGCCCCTTCGACTTGGATGCGAACGCGATTTGGCCCTTTGGGATCGACTTGCATCACAAGTCCGCTGGTGGCATAGGAAGCGTGTTTTTTGTTAACTACACCCATGGTGCTTGGGCGGTAGTTTTTGATCCCTTCGACTTGGATGAACTGCACGATGACGACTTGGTGATCTCCGGCGACGGCACCATCATTGGGTTCATAAGTGGTCAGGGAAAAGCGTCCATCGGAGTCGATGCTACCGCGTGCTTGGGTGCCGGTTTTTAAAGACTTCGTTTCAATGGTCCCAACTTTGACGTGGGATCCATCGGCAAAGACGACTTCTCCTTCGACACGGTAAGTCTTTTCGCGTCGTGGACCGCATCCGCAGAGAGTCAAGCTCAGCGCGACGAGGCAAAGAGCGAGTGTGGTGGCGGAAGTGCGGGGCATGGGTGTGGAGGAGCGTTGTGGGGGATTGTTGTGGATAGGTAAAAAAGTACGCTTCAACGTTTGCGACGGACTGGCTATCGGTAATCGTTGATTCGATAAACTGTGGGTTAATCTATTGCGGAGATTTCCAAGCCATCGTTTCGATTGCAAAGTCGGCCGAGGGTGTCGGTATCGATGCTTGAGCTCACCGCGCGGATCGACCCGTCGGCGAATGCGAATTGGCAATAGCCCACGTGCCAGCTACCCCATTGCACGAGGTCGTTACCCAGAGCGCGAGGGTCTTTGGCGATCGGTACGGTCGGTCCGCCGATGCGTGCGAAGTTATAAAGGTTGTCGCCATTGAAGATGAAAGCATCTTCGGGGGATTGTTTCAGTTTTCCGATAGGAACGTGCATTTCTCCGACGAGGAATGTATTGCTCAGGCCGTCGAAGACTTGTTTGGAGGAGATTCGATCTCGCCAGTTGACTGGTTTTCCGTTGATGCAGTTTGGTCGGCTGGAGATGATGATTCCGGTGCCGTTGCCTCCGTAGTAGAAGTCGGTGGGGAGTCCGGATGAGCCGGGCGAAAGGTCTCCGTGGTTTGCTCCGTAATCACCTACAGCTCCGGTAACGCTACCGCCGGCGTTGAAGATCGGGTATTTGCATCCGCATGGAAGGGTCACCCAGTTGGTCGATCCGGTGACAAGGTTTCCAAGTCCGACCATATCCCCGCCGGATCGGCGGCTTGGGCAAGCGTATGCGGGTAACGATTTGATGCGGACGTCTTCCGGGTGGTCGCCGTAGGCAAGCCCATAGTCCCATTGCTGCTCGATCGAGAGGGCTTCCATGTAGGGCATGATGCGGACGAGCCAAGTCGTCTCGCTACCGCCGCAATCGTTTGAGTCTGGATCACCGGGGCGAGGTTGGTACCGGGCCGGTGGATAGCACTTGTTGGCGAGTTGGAAGTTTTCCGTAGCCAGTGCGATTTGATGGAGATTGTTCTTGCAGCTCATGGCTCGCGACGCTTCGCGGGCCGCTTGGACCGCCGGCAGCAAGAGTCCGACCAATACTCCGATGATGGCGATTACGACGAGGAGTTCGACGAGGGTAAAGCCCCGTTTGCTCGTTTTTAGTTTGCGCTTTTTGATTTTGCTCTGTTTGATTTTGCTAGCTGAAGAAGCTGCTGCGGCGGTGATGCAGCTTGAGAATCGGGTGTTTTTCATGGGTGTGCCTGGGAACAAGAGATCTCTTTGGACTGTCTTATTATCGGCTCGCAGGGGGATCTGGGCAAATCGGAAATTGGGGAAGGATGGGGGATTTTCGTCAAGTTCAGTTGACATATTGTCGCTGATTGCAAAACGACTATGATTGTTTTTGCAATCGTTGTGAACTTGTAGTTTTTATGCTTCGTGCGACGATTAGGCGTTAGGCGTTAGGCGTTAGGCGTTAGGCGTTAGGCCGCATATTGGGTCACCGGGACGCTTGCGCGTCACCGCTTGAGTTACCGGGTCGCTTGCGCGTTACCGCTAGCGTTGGAAGCGGAATTGGCGCAAGCCATCCGGTGGGCCGTGCGATGCAGTCACCGGGTCGCTTGCGAGTCACCGCTAAAGCTCGGAATTGGGGATGCTATGAAGTTAACCGAAAATTTAGGAGGTGCTCTGACGCATGATTTTTGCCCTTGGGCAAACCGTTACGTGTATTGGCTGAAGACTCCCATTGGGTGGATGGTGCTGGCGTTGTTGGCTTCGTTGCTGCTTGGGATCTACGTCAGCCCACAAGCGTTTTTAGCTTCGGCGGGAATCGTCGCCGTCGGTGTGATTGGGCTAAGTTGGCCTTGGGTGACCGTCATGGGGGTAGGCGGAGAATTGCGGTGGGGCGTTCCAAGGTGCAGTGAGGGGGATCGTGTTGAAGCATCGTTGGTGGTTACGAATCGCTGGCCGTGGCCGCTGTGGGGGTTGTCTGTGGAGTTTGATCCGCAATTGCGTCCGGTCGGCTGGGGGGCTTCGAGGGTAAGTATCAAGCGTATCGCGGCAATGTCGAGAAGCGTTTATTGTTGGGAGGTTGAGCCAAACGGACGGGGGCTTTATCCGACCGCGAAGGTGACGTTGCACACGGCTTTTCCTTTTGGGATTTGGACCATGACTCGTCCGGTTGCAGTCCCCGAGCGGTTGATGGTATGGCCGCGATTGACTCGGTTGGTCGATGTGCCGGGTGACGTGCGATGTGAGCAAACCGGTACGGGAAGTGTATCTCAGCGATGCGGGGACGAAGGGGATTGGACCGGTGTTCGGCCTTATCGACCAGGTGATACGCTTCGGCAAGTCCATTGGCCGCAGACTGCACGGCGTGATGCTTTGATTGTCTTTGAGCGTCAAGCGACAGCAAATCCATCAGTGTATGTGGGGTTAGACGTGGCAAGTGCGCAGCACGCCGACCGCGAGACTCGCGATGCGATGGTGCGATTGTATGGGTCGCTTTGTCAGCAGTTTCAGTCTCACCATTGGAGTCTTTGGGTTTCGATGGGAGATCGGGGGGTTGTGAGATTGAGCCCTGCGCAGCGGTTAGCGTTTCTCGATCACCTAGCGACGTGGGACTTTAGTGATCACTCTCAAGTTGACTCGAACTTAGGCTTTCAAACTGGCATGGATGCTTTGCTAAATGATCGGCCAAACGCTCTTGGAATCGGAGTGCAAAGGCCTGGGGCAAGGCGAGCAGTCGCAGATAGAACGCTGTGGGTGACTTGTGGAGCCACCGCAGGTGCTCGAAGTATCCATGAAGATGTCTTGCGAGAGGTTGGGGGATCGACGGCATTAGCGATCTTCCGTGTCGTACCCGGTTTCACAAATCCGATCCAAACGAACTCTGCTCCGTGGCAATCGAACTCTGTTCCGTGGCAAGGGGAACTTGCGAATCAGGAGCAAACGATCGTTGTGGCTGGAGAAACTTTACGAGCAGGAGGCACCTACAGCGTCACATGCATGGTTGAAGGGACGGCAGGAGAGCGGGGGATTGATCGGGAGGAGTGGGACGAGCAATTGCAGAATGTTTGGAGAAGTTACTGCGCGGGAACGCTTGTAGGGGGAACGCCTGCAGGGGGAACGCTTGGCTTAGGAAGTTCGATGCGAAACGACATACAAGCCGAAGTGTTGGAGGGTGTTTCATGAGTGGCTTGGCTGTGGGGCAGAAGATAAACACTGAATCGAGTATGGATCGCAAGCCGCTTGGGGCGTTGCTATTGGCATTGATGGCCAGTCTGGGGATCAGTCTGTTGCGGTTTTCCGGTACATCGGATCCGGTATGGTTGATGATAGAAGTAGGGTTGATGAGTTTATTGAGTATTGGGTTAGCCTTTGGGTTGATGGAGCGGTTGACTGCATCGAGTGGGGTTAGGACGTATTGGGTGGTGGGTTTGGGGGTGCTGATGGTGTCGGTACCTTGGATCTCGCGATGGATTTTGATGGAGTATTTCGGGAGTAGTGGCGAGGCCAACGAATTGGTGGCGTTAGCGATGTTGCAGTATGGAGGGTTATTGCAAGCTTCGTTAGCAAGGACGGGTCGAGGGGAGTGGATGTCCTTTTTGATCAGTTGTTTCTTGATGATATTTGGATTGTCGAGTTCGGATCGAACAGGGATGCTTCAGTTGGTCATACCTTTTACGCTGTTGGCAAGCTGGTGGCTGATGGCGAAGTATTGGGAGCGGATCGAAGAAGGTTTTTTAGTTTCGCAGAGTGTTTCGGTCATACCGGTTCGCGTATCGGTTATTGGTCTGTTCGCATTGACGATCGTTGCAACTTCATTGTTGGGTTGGTGGAATCGCGATGCAGCAAATCGGCTTGAGGGGTTCATGCCGACATCGGGGGGGAATAAGCAAGCGGAGAGTTGGGGGAGGCAAGGGGTTGGTGATGGGGACATGTTGATCGCTGCCCAGGATGAGGCTTATACCTTTGGTCCTGTGGATAGCGCGTTGTTTCTCGAGTCGCAAGCTCCTTCGATGTATGATTTGGCGACAGATGTCTATGGCGAAGCTGCGCCGAAGAACAAGAAATATGCCAGGGCTATTTCGCTTGAAGATGCCGTTCAAGAGATGGAGAAAGAGGGGACGGAGAGCAAAAAGAACAGCAAAGAGTTTTCAGCGGTGCGGCGTCCAAAGGGGGATTTGTCGTCGTTTAAGCCCAAGGGTAATGACTCACGAGCGGTGGCTTATGTGATCGGGGAAGTACCGCAATGGTT
>JBJONT010000492.1:0-5236 GCA_046051705.1 Planctomycetota bacterium
TGCACGCACCGCTTGCCCGGGACACAGTCCCAGGCTACGCGGGCGAGGGGAGCAAAACAGTTTGAACTCGCGCGTAGTTACCAGGTGAAAATAGCGCAGATCGCCGGCGCAACTGCACGCACCGCTTGCCCGGGACACAGTCCCAGGCTACGCGGGCGAGGGGAGCAAAACGGTTAGACCTCGCGCGTAGTTACCCGGTGAAAATAGCGAAGATCGTCCGTGCAACTGCACGCACCGCTCGCCCGGGACACAGTCCCAGGCTACGGGGGCGAGGGGCAGCAAAACAGTTAGAACTCGCGCATAGTTACCCGGTGAAAATAACGTAGATCGCCTGCGCGCTGAGGATCCCCACCGTCTAGCGACGAGTGGCTACGGGTGGCAATCGCGGGTGGATTATTAGGATGGGGGATAGGGAGGTTGACAGGTTCGCCTATACTGGGGGGGAGACTGCTTCCGGGTGGTCGTTCATAAGTAACAGAGATTGAAGTAAGGACGGAAGAAGAATCCATGCCAGTGTTGCAGCAAGCGGAGATTGAGTCGGTAATTCCGCATCGAAAGCCGATGTTGTTGGTCGACCAGGTGCTTGAACAAAACGAAAAGCAGATTCATTGTCGCAAGACTTTTCAAGCCGATGAGTTTTTTCTGCAGGGGCATTTTCCGGATTTTCCGCTCGTGCCAGGAGTGATCTTGTGCGAATGTTGCCTTCAAAGTGGAGCGATTTTGTTGGCAAAGGTCACACCGGCTCAGGGGGTAGTCCCTGTAGCAACGCGGATCGACGGGGCTAAATTCAAGCGAATGGTTCGCCCTGGAGAGACAGTCGATATCCACGTGACGCTTAACGAAGTCGTCTCTACGGCTTACTTTATGACGGGAAAAGTCACGGTCGATGGCCAGTTGGCAGCGCGACTGGATTTCGCTTGTAGCGTAGCGAAGCCCGAATAAGAACGAGTTGAAAAACAAGCACAATAAGCACGAGTAAGCCCACGCGAGCGTGGATTAGTTCGTTTAATTTCACAATGTGGATGGAAAGCTGAAGCATCGATGGGGCGAGAGATACGACTGATCAGCGTGGACAAACCGGACACGCCGCCACTTGCGATGCCTGAGCGGTTTCGATTGGAGATCGTGTATTTCATGACTCCGGGGGATGCCAAGGGTGCACCGGTGTTGGGTTCGAATGAGTATTGGATTGAACCGCAAAACGTCGAGCAGTGGCTCGAAGAGGGTTGTTTTTCGGTGGTCTCGCCATTGGATGCCGAGTCGGTCGCGGAGATTGAATTGACCGAAGAGCACGAGCGGTGGCTTGAGTGGCTTAAAAAGTATGGCGTTAGCCACGTAAGGTTGTTGCGAGAGGAGTCTTGAGAGTGGCCAACCGCGTGCAGATGGTCGTTGCCATGGCTCGCAACGGGGTGATCGGTATTGAAGACCGACTGCCGTGGCAACTGCGTGCGGATCTGATGCGGTTCAAGCGGTTGACGATGGGTCACTGTTTGTTCATGGGTCGCAAGACGTTCGAGTCGATCGGTAAGCCGTTGCCCGGGAGAGAGACGATTGTGCTGACTAGGCAAGCCGAGCGGTTTCGCCGGGCGGATGCTGTTCCGGGCCTGCGGTATGTCGAGTCACTTGAGGAGGGATTGGAGGGGCTCGCTCCAGAAAAGATCCTATTTGTGGTCGGTGGAGCGGAGATTTATCGACAGTTCTTTCACTGCGTGTCGGAAGTTCATTTAACCCGTGTTTTGGCTGATGTTTCTGGGGATGCCCGGCTTGATCCGCTACCTCTCGAATCGTTTGAATTGGTGGAACTTGAGTCATTTCCAGCCGATTTGCAGAATCAGTGGCCGAGCCGGTACGAGCGGTGGGTGCGAGTGGTCGATTCGAACGTGTTTTCCACCAGCTTCGGGAACATCGTTTGTTCATAAAGCGGTTTTCTAGTCGTCGATTTCCATTGGTCTTTACCGCATCTTCACAGTTCTCCTCCCGGTTTCTAAACGAACTTGGAAGGAAATGTTTGACTCGATTGCTAGCAAACCTAAAATCCGTCCCCGCTCTTGAGGCAACGCTTTGAGGGCAGGGTCGGGAAGGTACCCGGCCTATAGGAAAAGGATCGTTCGAGTCGCATGGCTTGGAGTTTGCGATGCGGAAAGCACAAGATGTCGCTGTGGTAAAGGAGCGGGAGACCGAGGCAGAAAGCCGGGTGGTCTCTCGCGTGTCGGCTGCGTTACGGCAGCGGCTTGGCAAGGAAAGGATGAGTTTGTGGTTTGGTCCTTCGGTTCAATGGTCGGTTGTCGAGGGGCAGAAGGTTCGTTTGGGGGTCCTCTCAACCTTCTTTGCCGATTGTATCCAAAGAATGTTTCGGAACGACTTGCAGGTCGCTGTCGCTGAATCGGTTGGTGAGGGTTGGGGGTTTGAAGTTGTGGTCGGCGAGGCGAAATCCCTTGCGAAATCTTCGGGATCAGCTCCACCTGAGCCTCAAATGATTTACGATAACAAGGGTGTGAATTCTGCTTCGGCTGCAGGTCCTAATCCTTGCAGTAATCCTTCAACGATCCCTTGTGCTGTAACTGTGGTTCCTCTTCCGAAAACTCCGATGACGCAACCTGCCCTGGAGGAAACTTCAGAGGTGGCTAATCGTATTGAGGAGAGTATTCGCAAGGAGTCTGAGGTGCTAGTCGATGCTGCATCGGCTCAAGGCCCGTCGTTGCGATTGGTACGGGTTGATTCAGAACGGGCTGATTCAGAGCGGCGCGAGCAAGAGATGGGCCAAGCTCCTAAGCAGGCTTCGTTGCTCGATGTAGAGGATCGAGAGATTGCACGGCTGGTAGCTTTGCGTCGCACACAAGAGCGGCGGTGGGAAGACTGGATTGTCGGCAGTCACAATCGATTCGCGACCACCGGTGCGGAGATGGTAGTCGAGAAACCGGGTCGGATCAGTCCTTTGCTCATTCATGGTCCACATGGTGTGGGTAAGTCTCACTTAGCTATCGGGCTTGCACATCGACTCAAATCCACATATCGCTATCGTCGCGTTGTTTGTTTGACGGGTGAGCAGTTCACGATCGAGTACACCGAGAGCGCAAGGACGGGTGGTTTTGCGAGTTTCAGGAAGAAGTATCGCGATGTTGAAGTCTTAGTGATCGATGACGTGCAGTTCTTGTTGGGCAAGACGGGAACATTGATCGAGTTGCGCAATACCATCGATATGTTGATGCGCGATCAGCGTCAGGTCATTCTGGTCGCAGACCGTGGGCTTCACGAACTAGCCGGCATGGGAACCGATTTATTCGCGAGGTTATCAGGCGGTATGGCTTGTGCCATCGATCCGATGGATATCGCCACCCGCCGTCAATTGCTTGGGCGACTATGCCAGCAGCAAGGTGCCTTGGTGGGGGACGAAGTTCTCGATTGGGTCTCGGAGCATTGCGGCAGTGATGCGAGGGTGTTGCAAGGGATCGTTCATCGGTTGGCGGCTCAACAGCGGATTGTCGGCGGAGCTTTGTCACCTGACGATGCAGTGCGAGCCATCAGCGACATCGTGCGTGCGAATCAGCCCATCGTTCGATTGCGCGATATCGAAAAGGTAGTTTGCGAAGCTTTTGGTCTTCAAGAAGACGTGCTTCGGGCGAAGTCGAAGTGTCAGTCGTTCAGTCAGCCTCGTATGTTGGCGATGTTTTTAGCGCGGAAGTATACCCGGACAGCTCTCTCGGAGATCGGGGCTTACTTTGGCAATCGGCAACATTCGACGGTTATATCGGCTCAAAAGAAAGTAGAGACTTGGCTCGATGCGAACGAAGTCTTACAAATGGGGCGTTCTCATGTGCCCGTTCAAGAGATCTTGCGATCTCTCGAAGTAACCTTGCAAGTTGGATAGGGCTCACTGGCCGGGTTTTTCATCGCCGTGTTGGTCTAGCGGGTAAGCTTGGATCGTGGGGAACCGACTGCGTTCTTTTCGTATTTCCCAAAGCCGCCGATATCCTCGGCTTACGAGTGAGATTCGAAGCTCGACGTAGCGAGGGTCGAGGTCTACGATACGAAACCCTTCAGGGGCTTGAACAGCCTTTGAGAAGCGTTCGTCATCGATGAATTGCGAGAGGGTCGGATTGCAAGCCAGGTGGCATTCAGGGCTCAGGTGAAGCAGTTCTGCGTCGATCTCGCCGATGATGAACCGTAAATATAATTCGCTGTCGATCATTTGATCGACTTCTTTTCCGCAGACTCTGCAAAGGTACCCTTGGTCGCATTTTGCCATGGGCGTTAGAGACCTAGCACATCGGCCATCGAGTAAAGCTTCGGTGGCTTTCCCATGAGAAATTTAGCTGCTGCGATTGCGCCGGTGGCGTAGCTGTCGCGGCTTGAAGCTGCCACGCGGATTTCGATCAGTTCCCCCATCATTCCGAAGACGATTGTGTGTTGGCCTACGTCATCTCCAACGCGAACTGCGTGGTAACCGATTTCGTTGTGGGGCCGTTTTCCAACCATTCCTTCTCTGCCGTGTACATGGCGAGAGATTCCCATTTCTTTAGCGATGATTTGTCCGAGTTTTACCGCTGTGCCGCTTGGGCTGTCTTCTTTATAGCGATGGTGCCGTTCGATGATTTCCACATCGGCTCCACCGGGTACGTCGCGCAAAGCTCTCGCGGCTTGCTCGACGAGTTTCATCCCGATGTTCACCGCAGCGCTGGTGTTAGGAGCCAAGCAGACTGGGATCTGCTCAGCAGCTTTGGAGATGGTTTCGATTTGGTCAGGGCCAAGGCCGGTAGTGGCGATGACGATCGGCTTTTTGTGCTCGACGCAGGTTCGAAGGGCTTCGATGCATCCTTCTGGGCTAGAAAAATCGATCACCGCATCGAACTTGGAAGGCCAACGGTGATCGATCGAAAGGTTGATCGGAGTCGCACCCGCGAAGGAGCCGGCATCTTGCCCGAGGGCCGAGGAGTTCGGACGGACCAGAGCACCGACGATGCGGACTTGTGGGTCAGCGCTTCCCAGGGCGATGAGTCGTTTGCCGTTGCGGCCTGAGGCACCGTGAATAACGAGATCAAGGGGAGCGTTCATGCTTGGAATCCGATCGAGCAATTGGAGTGTGATAGAGCGTGGGCTGTTATCTAATCCGAAGCGAGTAAGTCTCGCAAGGCCTGAAGGACATCCGCATCGTGTCCGTCGACACTGACCTTCTTCCACACTTTGACAATCTTGCCTTGGGCATCGATCAAATAAGTGCTGCGCTGGACTCCCATCG
>JBJONT010000493.1:0-7702 GCA_046051705.1 Planctomycetota bacterium
ACGGAATTCTGGAGTGACTCCGCAATTTCATCGTGGGATAACTCCTCGAAATGGGCCAAGCAATAAGTCTTCGGCTTGTCGTGGCGGCAGTCCGGCTTTCAATGCTCGCGTTTTCGTTTCCGCTTCTTCCAACATAGCATTTTCTTCGTGCCCCGAACTTTGGCTCGACAAGAGCGCAGGATCGAATTCGGAAAACGAATTGCGTTCCGTTCAGGTGCTTGCAGCTTAGCGAATCTTCTTGAACTTCAACGGTATCCAAGCCTCACGTTTGTCGTAATGTTCAAGAACGAACGTGCGTAGTTCGGCGGTAGGAGCAGTTATACGCAGGTCATTCTTTTTTTTGTTGTCTAGTCGAGCATGCCATTCATGTTTCAGAATCGAAGGGTCAGTTTTTACTTGGTTGGCAAGCCAACTTTCTAAAAGGTATCGCATTTGAAGTTCCCCGCCTTCACATCGATCCATCGCGAACGTTAGATACATCGCTGCCGCATCCGCAGTCTCTGGACTAACCTTTTCAGAGTCAGGTTGCTCAAACTTTGCAGTTATAAACTTCTTTCCATCGATCTGAGAAAGAAACAACTGAAACGACGGATCTTTTTTCTCCCCTTGCTCGTTGCGGAGGACCGCTCGGTAGGATTTTTCCTCAGGTCCCCATCGCTCCACTTCAAATCGCCGAAACTCTAATTTGGCTTCCTCGTCAGCCTCCCAAGTTCCCAAAAAGGCTTCGTCAAACAGGTTGTCCTGCTCGACAAAAATCGGATTGGTTGAGTAAGTGCAACCAGGCAACATCAGGATTGATGCAAACAACAGTAGGCACCGACGCCAGACGGTGGATGGGTTGCGTTTATTGTTCAGACTTGACCTCGAACAAAACGACATTAAACGAGTGTTGGCCGATTGGGGCCATAAAGAGCAGCCCACCTTTCGGTGCCTGCCCCTCGTAGAATTGGTGACCGTCAGCCGCATTGTAATTGACCTCCGAATAGGGCGAATAATGTAGTTGTACACTACAGGCCAGCGTACCAGGGGTCATCCGATGAAACCACAAGTGGGAGTCCGGGCAACGAAGCCAAACCACGTTTGAGCCTCACTTATCCCTGTGAGCGCGATGCCATGTAAGGTTTCGCTCCTAGTGACGAGTTATCGGATCCAAAAGTGCTGAAGTGGTGCTGCGGAGCAGCCCAAGTACCGCCGAGTTCTCGAACGCTTTTTTCTAGGGAGTCCTACAGCACCGTAGCGGGCATTCGCTGACCATCAAAAAAGCTGAGAAACCAATGATTTGATTGGTGATGATGGTATTTACTACTCAAGAGAGTACGCCCGGAAGGATTCGAACCTTCAACCCTCGGTTCCGAAGACCGATGCGCTATCCAATTGCGCCACGGACGCGTGATGGATCTGATTGTATCGCTCTAAGCTTCGATTTGAAGGGGGGCGGTGGAAAAAGGGTGGAAACGTAAGTGGTTACACCTAATTGGGGTAATTGGCGCGATTGGGAATTTTGAATGGTTTCAAGAGGATTAGAGAAGTGCATCTAAAGTTGACAGTGTTCCAAGGACGACACAAAAACGGATTGCGACGATTGTGCCGTATTTGCCAGTGGAAACGTTTTTCCGGGGGTCGATCCCATGTTCCCTACCTTCAGCTTTGCAACAGGTGATTGTTTTTGCCGGAGCGAACGCGTTCCGTTCAAGGCGCTGCTTTGCCTGGTAATGGCTTGGATTTCCGTACCTCTGGGCAATTCATGGACTGTTGGACAAGAAATGCAGCGGATTCCAGTCGAACCACCTCGGCCGATGGGGATCTTTGAGAAGGATCAGGAAAAGCCGCCGGCCACAGGTGCATCTGTGCTGGATTTCGTCCAACCTCTTTCGAACGTGGATGCTGTTTTTGAGTTGTACGTTGGGCAAGCTCGGACGCTGACGCTCAAGAAGCCGATTTCGGAGGGGAAGAATGTTGGGGTTGTTGCGATGGGCGATCCCACCGTGGCGGACTTTGAAGTCCTTCCCAACCCGCGAATGTTACGATTACTCGGTAAGCGGGCGGGATTGACCGATTTGAGCATCGTGCTTGGGGATGACTCGATCCTGACCTTTCAGGTGTTAGTCAAGCATGACTTGGAGCTGTTGCGAGCGGAGATTCAGCAACGCTTTCCTGATGCGGCGGTGAAGGTATCGCAATTGCGAGAGAATATACTTCTCGAGGGGCAGGTTCGTTCTGCGGCGGTCGCTGCGCAGATTGTGGCGATTGCCGAATCATGGCTTGCTCGCAGTGGGAACGCGAATCGTGGAGGCAGAGCGCCTTCGGCCGGGCGAGGCTCGGACACCGAAGGGCTTCAGGCGATTGAAGATCGTTCGACGGGAGGTAACACTCAACCGCAAGATGTTGGAGCGCAAGACGGTGCAGTTCAAGATGGTGCAGCGCAAGGTGCGGGCAATCAGGATGCTGGTTTTGAGTTGGGCCGCAATGCAACGACTTCATTGGGTGGCCAAGGAAGCATTATCAATTTGCTTTACGTTCCCGGAACGCAGCAGATAATGTTGCAGGTTCGGGTCGCGGAACTGAACCGCAGTGGGATGCGAGAGGTGGGTGCTGACTGGATATTTGCTTCGAGCAATGGCAATGTGGCGGGTACGAACATCAGTGGCAACATCGTAACGGCTCAAGGCACGACGAACGGATCCGGTTTATCTTCTGCTGGGTCGGGTAATTTGATGGGTTCAAATGGTACGGCTTTTGGGATCTTCCCAAGTGCGAACTTTGACGTTCTGCTTCGGATCCTTCGCAAGAACTCTTTGTTGTCAATCCTTGCCGAACCGAACTTAGTGGCGATGAGTGGTCACGAAGCGAGTTTTCTTGCGGGTGGACAGTTTCCTGTTCCGGTAGTCAATGGCGTGGCGGGTCAGGTATCGATTCAGTACAAGGACTTTGGTGTTCAGTTGCGGTTCACGCCGACGATCATCGACGATGAGACGATTCGATTGAATGTAGCACCAGAAGTGAGCACGATTGATGAGACCTTAGGAACAACGCTTGTTCCTGGCGGACTTCCGACGCCGGGTATTAACACGCGCAAGGTCAACACGACCGTGGAAATGCGAGAAGGGGAGACATTGGCTTTAGCGGGTCTCTTGGAAGTCGCGATGGATGCGCAGACGACTCGTATTCCAGGGCTTGGCGATTTGCCTTACCTGGGACCATTCTTTAGTAATACGACTCATCAGCGGGTGGAGAAAGAGTTGTTGGTGTTGGTAACACCGTTTTTTGTTGCAGCTTCTCCGAACTGCGAGCAGTTCACATTGCCTGGTCAGGATATTGTCGAGCCGAACGACTTGGAGTTTTACCTTTTGGGACGAATTGAAGGTAAGACAGGTCGGTCGTTTAACACGGTGCAGTCTTGGGAAGATCCTTGGAATTGTGTGGATCGGCTGAAATTGGAACGGCAGTGCCTTCATGGCCCAGTGGGATTCTCGAGGTAACTTCAATGCGTATGACTATTCGATGGAATCGTGTTGCCATTTGTTTGTTCAATGCATTTGCATTCGCGAGCATCAGTGATGATTGTGATGCTCAAGCGTTACCGGAACGGGCGGTGTGTCCCCATTGCAAGAGCACGGGGGATTGTGTTCCGAGGATGTCGGATTATCCGGCGTATCCGAACACCTATTCGAACCCGTTGCGAATGATGGATTGTCGCAAAGGGGAGTGCGAGGAGGCTTCGGTGGTCGAGCGATGGAAGCGCAGTATGCAAGCGAGTCACTGGGGGTATCCTGAAAATTTTCAGCGCAATACCTACGGGTCGTCGAATCGCGCTGCGTTTGCGAGCAACATTCGGGATGGAGCCATTGAGCGTGCGACTTTGTATCGATTGGATTTCTATGCTGAAGACTCGGTGCAATCTCAAATGTTGACCCCTCGCGGTCTTGAGCGTCTTGAGAAAGCCATTTGTGTGAGTCAAGCGTATGGTTCGGCATTGCGAATCGAGCGTTCTTCGCGACCGGAGCTTGACCAATTGCGTGTCGCTTGGTTGGCTGAGCATCCATCGGTTATCGCAGCGGGGATTACCAGTGAGGGAATTACATTGATCGCCAAGCCGATGGGGATATATGCGGTCGAAGCGATGCGCAGGTATCAGCAGGGGACTCAAGGATCGGGTGGCTCTTCGCAATCGATGGGAAGCCAGGGTGGCGGGTTTGGAGTGAGTGGGGGGGGGATACCTGGAGTTCCGGGTGCAGGTGGGGGTGGAGTCGGTGGTGTTTCGGGGATGCGGTAGGATCAATATGGTTGCCGAAAAGATTGCGTTCGGAAGGAACCTTTGCATGATATCAAAAAGCCGAGTTGTCTCGTTAGCCGCCATCATCGTGATGATTGTTTCCAACGCCGGCTGCACCGCTTGGAAACCTTGGCAAGGGTTCTCGAAGAATCAGCTGCAAGCCGGATCGAGGGAGAAGTCTGTGGATAAGGTGGCTGGGATGTCCTCGGGGTTGGGGGGATCGAAGCCCAATACTAGGCAAGCTCAGATCGATTTGGCAATTGCTGCGGCCGAGCGACATGAAGCGAATCAAGAATATCGAGAAGCGATCAAGCGTTATCAAGAAGTATTAGTGCTCGATAAGAAGAGCGGGCTAGCGCATCATCGATTGGCGTTGATCAGCAGTCGGCTTTCGGCGACCAAACAAGCGCAAGAGCACTTTGAAGAAGCCCGTCGATTCTCACCGAAGGACGACGATATCCTGGCGGACTATGCTTATTGGAATTATCTCAATGCGCAGGATGAGCAAGCCAATGCGATGATTGACGAGGGGTTACGTCGCTCGCCGGACTACGAGAGATTTCATGGGATCAAGGGATTGCTTCTTGCGCGAGAGAAGCAATGGGAACGATCGGTGGAGAGCTTTGTCCGGTCGGGATGTACTCCGCAGCAAGCCTGGGCGAACATCGGGCATGTGGTGCTGTTAGAGGGTGACGTGCAGTCGGCTTCGTATTGGATTGAGCATGCGGCTCAAGGAGACCAGGGGTCTGCGACAGCGAAGCGTACTCAGAAGGTATTGCAGACTGCTTACACAGCACCTGTGAAGTGAACCAAATGCTAATCCTGCACCTAGTTACTTGCGTTGTATAGCTTGACCGATTCGATGAGTAGGACTCCGAGGGCCACTGGCAGTGCGTAGGGAATTAGGCGAGAGCGGCGTTCGGATGAATCGAAAATTTCGTCGATAGTTTTCGATGTTGGAGTTGGGTCCGGCGCGGGAGTGGGCAACGTTGGTGTTGGTTGTTTGGAAAGTAGTTTGGGAGCAATTAGCCAAAGGACTGATATCAAGCCGAGGAGAACGCCGCTTACGAGAAAGACCCCGATGATGGCTTTGGGGCCATACCAAGCCCCTAAGGCGGCTTGCCATTTCACATCGCCGGCGGTCAGTCCTCCTAGAGCGTAGAGAGGCAGTAGGATTCCACCGCCGGCTAGTATGCCGCCGATGCTAAACTGAAGGCCTTGGGTGCGATGAAACCAGATATTCCAAGCGATTCCGGCGATGAGTGTTGCGAGAACCGAGAGGTTAGTGATTTTGTAGTGGCGCAAGTCGCGCTGAGCGACGAGGAGTACAAGGGAGATAAGGATCCAGGGTTTTAGATCAGGATTTAGAATGGATTGGATCATCAGGGGGGGGAATTCCAAGGAGTTACATCAGTGATGTTACTCGACAAGTGCAACGGCTTTTCCCATCGCAACCGGCGTGTTGTTTCCGGAGGTGACTTCGATGTTACCGCTACCGGTGACGGCAAACGTTGAAACGACGAATTGGGAATTGTATTTACCTTGACCGGAGATTTGAATCGGCATCCACTTGCCGTAGAAAGTACCTTGGAGAGTTGTCTCGGCGCTGTTACCGGTGATTTGAAGTGTTTGCGTATTGTGTCTTCGTTGGTAATACATCATTCCGTTGAATTCGCTAGATACAGCTTTTGCTCCTGGGTAAAGGGAAGCGTAGTTATAGACGGAGGTGTCGATAGGGCTTGTTTGAAAGGAAGTTGTGAAGGAGGCTCGTCCGAAGGAGGTGGCGGGAGCGGAGGGTGGAGGGGTACCTAGATCGGTATTGTCTGGAGCTCCTGTATTTACGTTGTAGTTTTTTCCGGTGTTGTAGAACATCAATCCGTTGGCAGTCACCGTTCCACCGTTGAATCGCAAGATGTTTTGATTTGCGGCTTGCGCGACGAGGACATAGATGCCGGGGACGAAATAGACTCGGCCACCGTTGATTGAGAGGCCGGTGTAGATTCCGGGGTGAAGGATCACATCTCCGGCATTTGCTCTGTAGAGTCCCCCAGCGATTACTTCGCCCGCCACGGCTCGGCGGTTGAGACCAGTGGGGTCTTGGTTTAATCCTGATACGCCCGTATTGACCACGGTGACCGATCCTCGAACGGTTGGGTCGACCCCGTTGGCGATCGAGGGTGTAATGACGCTGACGTAGGGGTCAGGTTCTGGGGGCATCTTCGCATGCAGCGGAGAGGGCTTATCGGGAGTCAGTGGTTTGAACACGGCGGGGTTATCTACACCACCGACGCAGTCGACGATGATAGCGTAGATCCCTTTATCGGAGTTGGGCGTCCCCCCGGAGATCGCGACACCGTTATTACCGTTATTGACGGGGGTTCCAAATTCGTCGACGCCACCCCCTTCGGAGTTCACGACAATCCGGCCGTGAACTAGCAGCTTTGATGAACCACTCGTGACCAGACCTGGCCGGGCGTCTGGATTAAGGGCGATCACCCCATCGCCTGGCATGAAGGATTCGGTGCCTGCGACAGCTCTTGCTTTGACTTCGATTTCTGAACTGCCGAAGGGTAGAAGTCGAAAAAACATCATTTTGACGTTCCACTTAGCGACGACTTCGACGTAGCCTTCCATGCCTAGATATTTTCCGGAGATGGGAGGTGAGTGGATATCTTCGGCGGTGGAAGCGGTTGTGTTCCAAACCGATAGGTATTCGAGCGTTTTCGACATCGCAGGATTCTCTTGGAATCCATCGGCGATTTTTGCACCGCCAGCAAGAGCAGCAGCATCAGCAGCGTTCTGGCAACGTCTCCAAGCGTAGTTCAGTTGTGCAAGGTCATAGAGGATCGCGAGCACTCCGACAAACAGCGTCAGGCTTACGGCGAATATGTGCAGGTAAGCACCTCGCCTCGAGCGGTAGCCACGGGGGGTGTTGGTCCGTTTGGTGTACCTTGTGGAGTCCTGCATTATCGATCTGATTTCAATGGGGTCTGATTTCAATGGGTGAGTAAATCCAGCGATTTAAATCAATGAACAATTCTCATAAGGGCGCGAGTCGTGACATGAAACAGTCCGTTTGAGGTCCCAGAGCCTGTGCCGACGGAAGTTGATGCGAGAGGATCGGAGGAAGCTGGGATGGGGGCCGACGCGATGATGACTTCGACACGATCGCCGCCTCTACCATCGTTACCTCCATCTGGCCAATTAAGTCGGTAGTAGATGTCGATAGGGTGTCCATCGTTGAATTTGTTGGCCATTAGTTCTCCGATGGCGCTACCGTCGCCGAAGGATCCAGCCATGGAGGTTGGGCCCCATGGGCCGAGTCGATCGGCGTCTTGTCCGTGAACGATGGCTTGACGGCCGAGGTATTTGCACATCGCGGCGTATTGTTCGATTTGAAACATACGAATACCGACAGTGATGGTGGAC
>JBJONT010000494.1:0-10867 GCA_046051705.1 Planctomycetota bacterium
CCTGGTAGCCCTTACCGCCTGTTCCTGAGTTCTCAGACCCTGACCGCGATGATGGCGCTGTCTTAGTCGCGTTCTGGCTCCTTGCCCGGTGCAACGCCCTTCCGCCATGTGCAGGAATTAATCGAATTCAAAAGATGGTTTCGTCTGACGAAAAATTAGGCCAAGAAGAGCGTTAGAAGCGAACGACTTCTAGGGAGCAGCATACTTGTAAAAATGTGGTTTTCTATCTTAAACCACGGTCCTAAAGTTGGGGCTATAGAAGAAAAAGTGGCCAATTTGATTGCGATTGAGGCCCATTTTCATGCTCATGCTCATGCTCATGCTCGTGCTCGTGCTCGTGCTCGTGCTCGTGCTCGGACTCGGACTCGTGCAACGGGACCAGTTTGGTTGCATTCAGAGGCAGTTCGTGTACGGAACGAACATAACAGTTCTACAGGTTGCTTTCGATTACGAGCACGAGCACCGTTTCACTGAGCACGAGCAGGGTTTCATTGAGCACGCGCACGGCGCTGCAAAACCGATACAAATCAAAACCAGCCACTAAAATTCTCGAAGAACCGGAATCCGTGTGTGTACAACGAGCCCCTTGGATTCCATTCGGGAATTGCTAAACCGAGAAAAATGCTTAGGAAGCAAAGATCGCGTGCAAGAAAGTGGAAAGTGGCGTTACATACCTTCACCTAGGCTCGTTCGGAGAGCTAAAATCAGCTTTTGCGAATTCATCGGACACTATCAAAACAGCCTCTGATTGAACGGTTCTGACAATGCGAAGGACAGAAGTGAGGAATTAGAAGAAAACCCATGTTGCCAAGTCCATCCGATACTCGCGCAAGCCTGATTGTTCGTCTACGCGACCAAGAGGATAGGGACGCATGGGATGAGGTGATGGCGATCTATGGTCCACTGGTTTTTCGAATGGCGCTGCGCCAGGGTTTGCAGCGGGCTGATGCACAAGACGTTGTGCAACAAGTCTTTATTGCGATCTTTCAATCCGTTGAGAAATGGCTGGAACAATCGGAACGAGGCCGATTTCGCAATTGGCTTATTGGTATTGGCCGCAACATTGCTCTCAATATGCTCAACCGAAAACCCAAGGGTGGGATCGGCGCCGGCGGAACAATCGGACACGAGTTGCTTGATCAATTGAAGGCAAAAGAAGACGAACTCGCTTCCGAGTTTGATATCGAATATCAACGCGAAGTCTACCGATGGGCAGCGCAAAGAGTTCAGGCGGACGTTGATCCCAAGACTTGGGAGGCATTCCGAATGACACACGTTGATGGCGTGGCTATCAGCGAAGCCGCCAAGTTGCTCGGCGTTGGTGTCGGACAAGTCTACGTCGCACGTAGCCGAGTGATGAAACGGTTGCAGAACTTGGTCAGCCAGTATAGCGTGGTAACCGATGACTAGTGTCGGTCCCTTTATGAAGCGTTATCGAGTTTGAGCAGATAGCAGCAATATGACCGCGATCAAAGGATACGCAGTGATTACAGAACAACCTATTAATGTCGACAACCTCTTCAATTTGCGACCCGAGTTGTTTCCTCATCCGATACGGTCGTTGGAAATGCGGCGGACTGTTTTCGTAGGGGAGAAAGTCAAGATCTTGACGGGCATACGAGAGCGAGAACAACTGGTCGCCGGACGATGGCTTGTCGTGGAATCGATATCACACACGGAATCAGGATTGCAATGCTTCGGACGAAGCGATTGGCACGTTGATAAAAGTGACTTGTCCTTCACCTTTGGCCCTGAGAATATCTATCGCATGGAACCCAGGAGATTTTTCGTTTGGGGGGGGCGTGGAGTTCCAGTCGCTATGCGTAGTGGTGATGGACCGGATGGTCGAACCCCTGCGCGACCTCTGGACGCTCAAGAGGAATTTGTAGATGGATGCGAAAACGTGATCCTGGAGTTTACAGCTTTGGGAAACGCTGCCGCAGAAGCACACTATCGAGAAGTGGCATCATCGAATGCCATTTGGCCCCCATTTGACGAACTGAAATGAAAGATCCAATCAACAACGGTCCTGTAGCTCTCCTAGCCGTCGCAGAAAAACTGGAAAAAGGCGATTGCCAGGTGCAAGAAAGGCGTTCTCGTTGGTACTACTGAATCGGGAAACACGCATCACAACGCAGAGGATCAAAATTCATGGCTTCTGATTTTTCTCTATTCCATACGGTTCTCATTTGGGTCTATGGGGGACTCTTGACTTGTATACCTTTGTTCGTGTTGCTCGGGGTCGCACAACTTCTGTTTGCGGTTGTCCAGTGGCGTTCCGAGAAACGCACTGGTCGACTCAAACGCGCTGGCGTACTTTTTGTGCTTGCGGCTTTGATGCCAGTTGCACTTCTCGGGTTGTGGCGAGGCATCTTGGGCCCGTCCATGGCGGCAAACTTGATGGCGCAAAGTCAAAAAAGAATCGCGGAAGCTTCAGTTCTTCAGGTCGGCAACAAAGTGAACGACTTCCAAACTAAGCTTGCTGGTTTGGGGCTTCCTATGGATAGTCCGAAGATCACAGTACTCAATTTCTTCGCCACTTGGTGCGGTCCTTGCTTGGCTGAGTTGCCACATCTTCAGCAAGTCGCCAACAGATTCGCAGACCAAAAGGATGTTGTTTTCGTGGTAATAGGTCGAGAAGAATCGCAGGAAATTCTCGATGCATTTGCTTCAAAGAACGGGTATCGCTTGCCATTTGTTGCGGACACGGAAGGAAGCCTGTATTCCACCTTCGCGAAAACGATCATTCCTAGAACCTATGTGATCGATCATACTGGAACGATCCGTTTCGAAATTGTCGGATTTGACCAAGAGAAGCTGACGGAACTTGGCTCTAAAATCAGTGAACTTATCGATGAGTAGAGACAAAAATCACAGGTCGTAATACGGATTAAAGTTATGGGGAAATCGCTCTTGCGTTTTAGGCTCGCAACTCTCCTGATGATTGTCGGTCTCGTCGCGGTATGCTTCGCATGGTACGCCAATCAGGTCTCCGGGCAACCTACCCAGAAAATCATCCACGTTGGAGGATCACTTGCAATGGCTCCGACAATCACCCGCGAATACTTGGTTGTCGACCTCAATGTTTATCGAAATTCAAAGCCGCAGCGATGGCATGCTGTCGTTACCCAATAGCGGATATCCTTGGGCGAGTTTCAAGCAGATGATGGCTTACGTTTGGCTACGCCATTTGTAAATGATGTTTCGCGTGCAAGATACTATCGAGGGTAGGTGCAATGGAGATTTGTGTATTCGAGGTAGATTGGAAAGCGTTTGAGGCAACTTTTCCAAAGCCTGGCGAATGGATGGAAGTGTGCGATTCTCAAGTCGATTTTGATGCATTCGGTTTCAACATGGAGTGCTCGAGTATCTATGGAAGAGTACGCAGCAAATTAGACGAAGACATTGTCTTTGCGCTCGATCAGCTTTTCTCGTCGGTATGTATCAATGGAGTCCCAAAGAAATGGAATCAATCGAGTCTTTACAAGCCAGTCGTGAAGTATGACAAGAATCAGTTTCAATTCGGGTGCGATGGACCGTTGATACCGCGATCAAGCCCAGAGCAAGTATCCCAGATTCTGGATGCGTTCGCTGCGATTCCGAAAGGTAGACTGGACGAAAGCATTAAAGAAATCTGGGCGAAGGCCAAGGCGGAGATGTTCGAAAGCCCGAAAGAGTTTGTTTCCTACGTCAAGAATTGGATCAAGGTCCTCAAAGCAATCAAGAAGGCACGTAAGGGGCTTGCGATTGATATCTTCACATAGTCCATGCGTTCGCTGGCGCTGATCTTGGAACAGCTGCCAGTATCGTAAGACGTTTCCTGGATGTGCTTTGCAATGTTGCGATGTCGTTCTACATCCGCATTGTGTGTTCACGAATGCGATAGGTGTTCACAATCCGAGAGTCTTCCTTCACTGGGTTTGGTGACGACAAGCCTAGATTAACCCACAATGCCGTGAACTGCTTGATTGCGTAGCTCAATGCGGTTTGCCTGGTGGATTCGAGCCTGCGGCGATCAGCGTCACCTGCTCACCGGGCAAACGCACCATGCAACTAGCACAACACAAACTTTCGCTTGTAGGTTCACGTCAAGCCCGGTAGATGTGTTCGGGCATGAATGATTTTGACAATATCGATAGCTAGGTTGTTAGATTCGCCGAATCTTGTCGACGATGCCGGCTAGAGAAGAGAATCATTGCGGACGCGGCGGAAAAGAATACTCCAACCACTGCGGTGCTCCAAATAGTCCCATGGGGAACAGGAATGTCTTTTGGAAAGTCCGCAGGAAGAGGCATTAAGCTAAAGTAGCCATGAATCACTCCAATCGCACCAATCAGCATCGGTAATCCGATTGCCCAGGCCAGCTTCGATTCGCCTTGACTTGAACTTGACGAAGATTTCTTCAAAGCTGTGAGCACGGCGAATAGACCGGTTGTAAACAATAGTGTCCCATAGAGCATGCCTAAACTATTGAAAGATTGGGCGATGAATGAGGATGGCAATTGATTTGCGAGCACTTGGAAAACGAAGAAAGCCACAGATCCACCGACAGCAGCCAACAAAAGCATATTTGATTTTTTCATAATCACTCCAATGAAGCTTGAATAGTCGATCAATTGCCAAGACGTTGCTACAGGGGCGATCGAAAGATCATTTTACGGTAAAAATCGATCACATCATTGAGGCGTCACACCATTGTAACGCGACCACATTCGATCTTTCATGCTGAGGCAAAACCTTCACAAGATTCCTTACTGCTCTATCTCAATGTGATGTACAGAACGAGCGCACTTAGGATTCCGAATGACGTCAAAGCGATCTGGCCTGCTCTCGGTTGGAGAGTCGGGGCAGAGGCGATTAAGGAAGGCACGAAGGCAATTATTGCGTAGATTGCCAGTACCTTCGAGAGATCAATATAGTAAGAAAAGATAGCGATCGGCCAAGGAGTCGAGAGAAGCCAGGTAACGATGCCTGCAACAAAAATGGAGAACAATGCGCAATGTCCGTGCCGAAGTCCTGTGAATCGCTCAAAAAGCTTTGATAAGAATGCACAAGCAGCCAAGCCCGAAGATGCTGCCAAACTGATTAGGTGCGCTTGGTCGTTCATTGCGAAGAGCGAAAGCGTTCCATGCCAGGCTAGGGACCCAAATAAGGTAAGCGAAAGGAGGGAGATTCCGAGCGTTGCCAATGCAAGTTTACTGGCGTCGAGAAACGTCGACGAATTGAGTAGGTCACCAGCCGTTCTTGCCATCGGTTCCGGCGATTTACGAAAGATCGGGGGTATCATGTGCAATTTCCCTCTCGTTGGATGCGAGAACTTGTCTGGTGTCCTAAGTTGGTCGCTTTGCAACTTAGGGCTTCCTGCTAGTAACAGCAGATTCGCAATTCTTTCTCAAGTCGGAGGGTGAAGTAAACGAATTTGTTCGATTTTGGCGTCATTGGTTGATCCACCCCCTTGGGTTTGGACCTTTTGGCTTGATTTCGAAAAAATGGTGTGGTCAGTGCAAGGTTTTGAGGCGGCAAGTTACTTTACGTCACAAGACAAACAACACCATTCGGGAGATCGAAACATCCGGTAGCCCGGACTTAGGTGTTTGCCGTTTCGAAATGCCGTTTCCTCTTTCAAAGACTCAGGGTACTTACCATGCGACGACTTGCTGCTTTGACTGCTGTTGCATTATGTCTAGGAACGAGTTTTCGTGCCGAGGCTCAAGAGGCCCCGTTCGCTGAGCGTACGGCATCACAGAACTTGGACGCCGTCGTTTCGCAGATCGAGATGCAAGTGCAACTGTCGAAACTGAAGAAGCTCTTTGAGAAAATTGCCGAATGTGAGTTGGAAGTTGCGACCGTAGTTTTTGCTGATCCAGAGGATGAAAAGCGATCTGGCCCATTGCTGTTTCAAAAGCAGAAAATGTTGGACAATTTGAATGCTGAAGCCAAGGCAACACGCGAGCAATTGGACAAACTGGTTGCGAAGCTCCCTCAGGGATCTACAGTCCAGCCAAGTATCAGCTTTAACCAGCCGCTCAATCCTGCGGCGACTCAAAAACATTTACTCCCACGTCGATCGCTACACAGCTATGAGGATATGCCAGAGACGGCAAGAGTGTCGGTGGTTGTTAAGACCAAGTCCAAAGATGCCCACATGATCCTTGGACTGATCTGGGGGGTACTTCGGGAAGAAGACCGACAGTCCGTGTCATTCGATGAAAGCAATAAAGTGATCGTACTTAGCGGCCAAAAGCAATGGGTCGAAAGTGCCGGCAAGTTGATCGAAGCTCTTGATAAGTTTGGTTCACCAACTTTAAAGGATACTGAGTCGCGATGAGATACACGGACAGTCCGTCGATTGGCAAGAAAATGAGGGCATGAAAATGATGTCCCGAACAAAACATTCTTGCCCCGTGCTCATGCACAAGACCATTCCGAACCGGTCGACTGATTATCGTTTTGAAACTCCATCTTCCAAGTCACTTACTTAGGGTACTCACCATGTTAAGATTTGCTGCTTTGACTGCTGTTTTATTGTGCCTAGGAGCATATTCTCGCGCCGAAGCTCAAGAGGACTTGTTGGGGGTACATACGCCAAGCCAAAACCTCGAAGCGTATATCTCCCAAATGGAGCTTCATGTGCAACTGACGAAGTTGAAGAAGCTCTTCGAGAAAAAGGCAGAGGCCGAAATGGAACTTGCGACTGTGGCTGGTGAAGCAGATCAAGAGAATGCACTCTTCGTCGAAAAAAAGCAGAAGGTGATCGAAAGTCTAAGAGTTGAATCCGACAAAACTCGAGATCAGATCTCCCAATTAGCAAAAGGGCTCCCTCAAGGCTATCCGCTGCAACTCACCAGCAATTTGGATCAGTCCGTCAGCCCCGTCCAGGCTGCGCAAAAGCTACATTCCTACTCGCTAAAGAATTCCGCATCGGCGCAAGAGACCGCACCGGAAGTGTTGGCCGTAAAAGTCGAGTTCACCAAAGCCAAATTGATCACTGAGCTTCTCTGGGGTGTTCTTAAAACAGAAGGCAAACGTTCCGTGGGAGCCGATGAACGCGCAAACCTAATTATTCTTCGCGGCGATAAGCAGTGGATTGAGAATGCTCGCAAGTTGATCGAAGCGCTCGATAGGCGTGACTCGCCAAACCAGTAATCGTCAGTGTCGCGGCAATGCCGCGAGTTGAATGTCAAACAGTCCAGTTCATCCAGTTCGGCAACACGGACATGCCGCGTCGGCGTGTCTCACGTTAGGACCATTCGAAAGTTGAACAGAGGTTCAAAATGATTGCGAGTAAACGACTTGGCCGAAAGGCGATGAAAGCCAGTTGGTTGGCGACCTGCATGGTTTCTGCATTAACTTTGTGCTGCTCGATGGCTTACTGTCAGGCCGATCCAAACGGTGTTCCAATCACAAAGGAACAGCTAGCGAAAAACGAGGCTGAGTCAAAGCTATGGCATGAGACGATGGAGAAATTCAACGGCTTGATCAAAGAAAAAAAATGGCGAGAGGCGGAGGCGCTAGCGAACGAGATGGCAACCAAATTCGGCTTCGAAGATGCGCTCGTTCAAACAATGCTATGGAACGCTGTCAACGGGGAGCGACAAATACAAGGTCTCGCGCCGTTGATTAGGGAGACAGATGCTCCCGATCGAAAGACTCCATTCATCAAATTGTATAGCCTCAACGAAGTGTTACCGAAGGCAGACAATGAGGTTCCCGTATTCGTGGATGTCTTGACCGAATGTATCTCCGCGGCCATCGAGCCAGTTGGGACGGAGAAATCGGAATCAAAACTTGTTTATGATGAAGAGAATAAAAGGCTGGCGGTGGTGGCTTCCAAGCCCCAACATCAGCTTGTGGCATCGATACTAAAACGCCTCAATAAAACGACGAACGCGGTAGGCGGAAAACTAGGGGAACGTCCGAAAGCGGAGATACAGCTTCAATCCCTGCTTAAGCTCTATCCCACTGCGGATGTCGACAAGGATGGTTGGCTTACCCAGCAAGAAGTACGAGAACTCTTTCCTGATGCTGATGCCGATGGTGATGGGAAAGTCACGCCTGTCGAAGCTCGCAATTATCTTGCCAAACAGAAGAACTAGCACCCGTAGCAAGAAGATGATGTCATGAAAATGAACACATATTCTTGCCCCCATTTTCTTGCCTAATCAAAATGCGAAGTGCGGGATGTCGCAATCAAAAGGATCGAATATGCTTCCAAAAATCGAATGCTCAGACGAACTGCTTCTTGGAATCCTGAACCAGGATTCTGGGGGATCAACCGAGCTAGGTTTGCAGCATCTCGACAACTGCGAACATTGCCAAGCGAGGATCGAAGAGCTCGCAGCTAATGAGCACCAATGGACGCTCGCGCGGGAGGGACTTTGCTCGCGCGTTGAGGGTGGACGGGATGTTGGAAATGATTTCCAGAATCCGACGCGGTTTCATCCCACAGTCCAGCACTCCTCAGACTGGACGAGCACAATGGCAAAGCAGCTTCTTCAGCCACCGTCCCATCCGGAAATGTTGGGACGACTGGGACGCTATGAAATCGAAAGGCTTGTTGGCTCAGGCGGTATGGGAGTCGTCTTCAAAGCTTACGATTCGGAGTTGCATCGATCGGTCGCTATCAAGATGCTGGCGCCCCATTTATCGGGCAGTCGGTCTGCTCGCGAACGATTCGCCCGCGAAGCTCGTGCTGCGGCGGCTATCGTGAATGATCACGTGGTACCGATTCACAACGTCGAAACGGAACACGCAACGCCATACTTGGTGATGCAGTACATTGCTGGCGATTCGCTGCAAGCGAGGCTGGATCGAGATGGGTCACTAGATGTTTGTGAGATCCTGCGCATCGGGATGCAGGTCGCCATCGGCTTGGCGGCAGCGCATGCGCAAGGGCTGATTCATCGCGATGTCAAACCGTCGAACATCATGCTCGATGAGAACGTTGCTCGAGCGTTGCTCACCGATTTCGGGCTAGCCCGCACACAAGACGAAGCGTGTTTAACACGTAGTGGTTTTCATCCCGGAACACCTCATTACATGTCACCCGAACAAGTTCGGGGCGAAGAGCTCGATGGCCGCAGCGATTTGTTTTCGCTTGGTTGTGTTCTTTACGCGCTCTGCACGGGGCATCCGCCTTATCGAGCGGAATCGGGATATGCAGTGATGCGACGCATTACCGACGAACAGCCGCGTTCGATTCGCGAGCAGAACCCTCTGATTCCAGAGTGGCTTGAGCGAGTTGTAATGCGACTGTTGGAGAAAGACCGAGAATCGCGATTCCAGTCAGCGGAAGCACTCTCGCAAATTCTCGAGCAGTGTTTAGCTCACGTGCAAAAGCCGGCGACGGAACCACTCCCGCGAGCTGTCGTACCCAAGGCATCCTTCTTCGATCGCGGGCGAATCCGAAATTGGATTTTGGGCGGCATGGCGAGTGCGTTTTTGTTCTTTGCAGGTGTTTTCATTGTCCTTGAAACGAATAAGGGAACCATCACGATCAAGAGTGAAGCGGACAACGTTCCGATTCGAATCAAGAGATCCGATAAAGTTGTTGATGAAATGGTCGTGAGTCGCACTGGCAAGTCGGTTCGGCTAGCGGCAGGTGAATATGTGATTGAGTTCGACGGTGACTGGCAGGATCTTGTGGTCGAAGGGGAAAATGTCTCGTTGGTTCGAGGCGAGACAAGAACAATTCAAATTGCTTATCGGAAATCGGATGGTGCTGAAGCGCAATTGAGCAAAGGGACTCCGACCAGGGAGAACTACGATAAAGCCATCGAAGAAAGTGAACGTCTCGTTGCCAACTCACCCAATAATTCTTTGTCGGAGTCACACGCTTACAAAGCGCCTGTGCCGCAGCTCGACTTTTCGAAGGTCAGAATTTCTACGTTCGAGTCTGACTTGACTGCGGCAGTCGAGGAGTTCAATCAACTCCATTCTGAAAAGCTGCGTGCCTCGAACTCACCGCCACTTACCGTAGACGAGTTGGTCGCAAGTCTTTGGTGGCAATACAGCCAATCTGAGCTCCGTGATGAAATCAGCGAGACAGTAAAAGAGATCGTAATCACTCGCAAATTGCCACCAGGCTGGTTTATTAAGCTGAATAGTCGCGGATGGGAACTGCCACAACTATGGTGGCAAGAAAAGGACTTTAGCTCGAGCGCAATTCAGATCAACTTGATTGGGAAAAAAGGACTCGCTGCGACTATTCGGAATCAATTTGTTTCATCCGATGCTACCTCAATCCAGCCTCCCGAATCGCAATTGAAGACGGCCATCGAGGTGTTCAACAAGTCGCATTCGGAAGAACCACGCTTGACACTTGATGAAATCTTGGCTGCGCTATCGACGCTTTGGGGGAAACAGAGTTGGTATTCGTCCGATGAACTGAAGCCTTCCACGATGGCTGCGTTGATAGCTGTTATGGATAGGCAAGTGATGAAGGGAGTCAAGATCGAGCTATTGCGATCCTACGAAACTGGAGACGACCGCTTTTCCGTTTGGTCGATTCGACTCGTGGTTCAGGATGAGCAAGATGGCAGTACTCAGGCGTTTACAATTCGCGAGCGATTTCAGAATGTCAACTCATTTTCAGATGAAATGATTCATTGGGGAAAGCCAAGTGACGCTGGACTGCAGGCAGGATTCCGATTCAAGCCTGCGCAAACGAGGTACTTGGCTGGCCAAGTCGTCGATGTCGAGTTCTTCTACCGTACCATTCACGGAAAGGGTTTGGAGGCAACGCTTCCTAACGCATTTCACTTCAACAAAATCGAAATCGACTTGAATCGAGCCGATGGAAAGCAGAGGCTTTCAGTTGAGCATGATCGAGAGAAGATAATCGGAGGTTGGCGAGTCGAGGGGATCG
>JBJONT010000495.1:0-4985 GCA_046051705.1 Planctomycetota bacterium
TTAAGAGCCATGCTTATCGAGTGGCAGGAGCGTACGGGAGATAATCATGGGATTGAATCGCAGGAGGTTTATGACCTTGAGGCGGGCGCGGAGCATTTGGAGGGAGGGAAGGGGAACCGTACACCTGTATATCAAGAGAACTTGGACTTGATGAAGCGGTGGCGAACGGAGCGACCCTATGTACCGCTCGTTGGAGAGACGAAGTAGAATTCAGAGACCAAGTAAGATTTGGATACGAGATAGAATTTGTGGCTATTGAGGAGAAATAGTGGCCAATATGATTGTGATTCGGGCCTGTTTTCGTGCTCGTGCTCGTGCTCGTGCTCGGATAACGGGACCGGTTTAGTTGCATTCAGAGGAAGGTCGGGTGTTGACGGAACGTAATACCACTACAGGCTACTTTCGATTACGAGCACGAGCACCGTTTCACTGAGCACGAGCACGGCGCGGTTTCGCTGAGCACGAGCAACGTGCTGCGAAACCGATACAAATCGATCCCAGCCACTAGAATTCCCAAAGAACCGAATTTGTAAACGGATGGTAAATTTAGGCGAGCGTACGCGATTATTCATTTCATGAAGGCTTAGAGATACGACAATGGCAATTGACAGGGTGATACGAGCGAGTTTGGTGATGGTGGCTTGGGTAGCCTTCGGGCTCGCTGCTTGGGGTGAAGAATCACCTGACAGGGAGGTGCAACCGGGAGTCCCGCAGGGCAAGCTTACGAGCGGGGAGTTTTTAGAAAGCAAGATTTACCCTAACACGAAGCGGGCTTATAGCGTTTACGTTCCAGCGCAGTACAAACCGGAGAGTCCGGCGAGTCTGATGGTTTTCATGGATGGTTCGGGATATGCACAAGGGGACGGGGCGTTTCGAGTGCCGGTGGTTTTCGACAATTTGATTCACAAGGGGCAGATGCCCGTGACCATTGCGGTCTTTGTCAATCCAGGTGTCGTGGTTGCGAATCAGCCGGGTGGTGCGGATCGAAGCAACCGATCGTTTGAGTACGATTCGATGGGGGATCGCTACAGTCGATTTTTGATCGATGAGTTTCTGCCTGTTGCATTGAAGGGATTGAATGTTTCGAGCGACCCGGCAGACCGAGGGGTCTGTGGTATCTCTTCAAGTGGGATTTGTGCTTTTGGTGTTGCATGGGAACGCCCAGATCAATTTGGGAAAGTACTCAGTCACATTGGGAGTTTCACCAACATCCGAGGGGGTTGGGCTTATCCGGGTTTGATTCGCAAAACGAAATCTGCTCCGAAGGGGATCAAGGTTTATCTTCAAGAGGGCAAAGAGGATTTAAACAACTTGCATGGAAATTGGCCGTTGGGTAATCGCGATATGGCGGCTGCATTGCAGTTCGCGGGGTACACCTACAAGTTCGTGATGACTGAGGGAGGGCACAGTGGCAAGTGGGGTGGCGAGGAGTTGCCCGATGCACTGCGTTGGTTATGGTCGAAGGATGCCGAGTCGACACATATACCGAATACCGAGAGCAAACCGGCTTGGGAACCTCATCCAGACGCGATCGCTAAGGATGGGGTACCGAAGGGTAAGGTCGAGAAGATGCCAGCTTGGGAATCGACCATTTATCCAAACACGGTTCGCGATTGGTGGGTGTATGTTCCAGCACAGTACAACCCAGAAGAGCCAGCAGCATTGATGGTCTTTCAGGATGGCGAGAGGCTTCAGAACGAGAAGGGGCGATGGCGTGTTCCGACGGTGTTTGACAATCTGATTGCGCGAGGGGAAATGCCGGTGACGATTGCCGTCTTTCTCAATCCAGGGCAGGAGAAGTCGCAGCCGGCGCAAGGTGGTCGTTTCTCGAACCGCAGCCTTGAGTATGACGGTCTGGGGGATCGCTATGCGAGGTTCTTGCTGGAAGAGATTTTACCTGAGGTGCAAAAGCAATATCGCATCACTTCGGATCCTGAAATGCGAGGAATTGCCGGTTCAAGTTCCGGAGCGATCTGCGCTTTTACCGCTGCTTGGGAACGCCCTGAGAGTTTTCGCAAGGTCTACTCGACGGTTGGAAGTTTCACCAATCTTCGAGGAGGTGATGTCTATCCATCGTTGGTTCGCAAGACTGAACCTAAGCCGCTACGCGTTTACATGTCCGATACGAGTGGAGACATCGATAATCCGTTTGGAAGCTGGCCTATCGCCAATGAACTGATGGCCTCGTCATTGAAGTACATGGGATACGATGTGCGATTTGATTGGGCAGAGGGGTACGCTCACAATGACGATTACGGCAGTTCTCGCTTTCCTGAAGCGATGCAATGGTTGTGGCGAAAAGAGAAGCATGTGCCGGTCTACGACACCCGAGGGGATCTCGGTGGTGATTTAACACTCCTGAATTTATTGGTGCCCGATCAGGGATGGAAGGTCGTTGCGGAGGGGTTAGGGTTCGCCGACGCACTGTGTGCCGATGCGATGGGCAACGTCTACTTCTGCGATATGAAGAAACCTGGGATCTTCCGAATTGAGGGAGTTGACGGAAGCTTGACCGAGTTATGGAAAGAGTCGGTCAGTGGTTTGGAGTTAACTCCTGATGGCAAGCGGTTGATTGGATGCCAGGGGTCCAAGGGGCGGATTATTTCGATCGACATAGCAACCGGTGAGGTGCGAACGATTGCCGAGGGGGTCAAACCCAATGACCTGGCGGTGACTTCCCAAGGACATATCTTGTTTACCGATACCGGAGCGAAACAGGTTGTCAGGGTCGACGTTGGGACAGGAAAGACAACGGTGGTCGATGAAGGGATCAATTTGCCGAATGGGATCGCATTGTCACGCGATGGCGGGACGTTATCGGTATCCGATTACGGCGGGGATTCGACTTGGATGTTCCGCGTCAATGCGATGGGTGAGCTTGATGGAAAGATGCCCGTGATGCCGATGCGGTTGGCTTACGATTATCAAAAACCGTTTGAGTTTCAGATGGCTCCGCCGTACGTGCAAGCTTCGCAGGGAGATGGCATGGCGGTAGATAAGAAGGGGCGCTATTACGTGACCAGTGACTTGGGAGTTCAGATCTTCGATCCGACTGGCCGGCCATGCGGTGTGTTGCCCAAACCAAACAAAGGGCAACCTTTAACAACTTGTATCTTGGGTGGTGCGAACCATAGCGTTCTGTTTGTCGCCAACGGCAATACCATTTATTGCCGCCAGCTGAAAGTAGAGTAGGTGTTTGGTCGCAAGGCCGCGTCGGTTACTTGCCGACTTTGTAGACCACGAGTTCGTCTTGGTCGCGGATAAACATTTGTCCGTCGACGATGACTGGATGTGGCCAGCTTTCACCGTTATGGGTTGCAAGTTTGAATTGACCGAGAAGTTTGTAGGCTTTGGTATCGGTATCGATCAAAGCCATGACGCCATCTTGGTATCGGAAGAAGAGTTTGTTATCGGCTGCGAGGATTGCGGCCGATCCGCCACCGGCACCGCGTCCTTTTTCCCAGAGGTCTTTTCCGGTGCGCCATTCGACGCATGCTGGGAAGCCGTTGTTATGACCGTGTCCCATGTAGACATAGTCCCCGATCATGATCATACCACCGTGGTGGTTTTGAAGTTCTTTGGAGGACTTGTAGTAGACTTCTTTCACATCCCATTTGTTGGCGTTGCGAGAGATTTCTAGGAGTGCGGTGCCCCCGTCGTTGTAACCGGTTGAGCAGAAGACGAAGTTACCGTTGATCAGAGGGGTAGGGATGTTGGCGGTGGTGTTCGCGACTCGGTCGTAGTTCCAAAGGAGTTCACCGGATTCAGCGTCGTAGCTGACGATCCCGTGACCGACGAGTTGGACGTATTGTTTTCGACCGGCGGCATTCGAGATGACGATCGAGGAGTATCCGGCCCCGTCGTTTCCGCGAAGTTTTCCGTCGGCTGACTTCCCTTCAGGGGCTTTGCCTGACCAGAGGATTTCGCCTGATTTTTTATCGAGTGCTACAACCATCGACTTTTTGCCACCTGGGGTGCAAAGAAGTTTTTTGCCATCGATCAATGGTGATTCGCTGTATCCCCAGCCCGATTCCATTTTGCCACCGAAGTCGCCAGGGAAGCTTTTCTTCCACACGACTTCACCGGTTCGGCCGTTGCAGCAAACTAGGATGCCGTCGAAGCTCAGGGCGTAGACGAGACCGGTTTCGGGGTCGAAGGTTGGGGTGCCGTTAGCGGCTCCCTTGTCAGGGGTGAATGGTGTTTTCCAAGCAACGGTGCCGTCGGCTTGGTTCAAGCAGTGCAGGGTGGTTTGTCCGTCGGAGTTTCCGATGGTGTAGAGGAGTCCGCCGTAGATCGCGACGCTTGCCATTCCCGAACCGAGTCCTTTGATTCGATAGGCGATTTCTGGACCTGACTCAGGCCATTGGTCGAGAAGCTTGGATTCTTTAGCGATCCCATCGCGGTTCGGTCCGCGCCACTGATACCAGTCGTTGGCTTGTGTGCACAGCGAAGGGGTTGTGAGCATCACTGCGATACCGGCAAGCATCCTGCGGGCGAGTCGGTTCGAAGTTGGGCGATGTTTGTTTAATCGATAGTTCATTATGAATGCCTTTCGAAGTAGGGAGGTGGGAGTAAAGGGTAGGAGGGTTGAAAGTTACACTCGGCGAGTCGAAGGTACTCTGAAGGTATCTATCCGAACGTATTTATAGCGAAGGCCGGTTTGTCACGCTGTAAATGCAAGAAGGATTTTGTGATGGAAACTTGGATTTCCTCTTTAGATATTTCCTTTTTCGATCGCGGGCAATTGTTGGAGATCGTTGGGATTTGGAGGTAGTAGGAATGTTGAGAAGGTGCGAAAGCGGCGGGAGAGAAACAGTTTCAAGTCATCGAGTAGGGAGTAGATGACGGGGGTGACGATGAGCGAGAGGAGGAGCGAGAGGGCTTGTCCGCCGATGATTACTTTGGCCATGCTAGCCCGAGCGCTTGCGCCGGGGCCTTGGCCCATCGCGATTGGGATCATGGCGGCCATAAGCATCACAGTGGTC
>JBJONT010000496.1:0-3154 GCA_046051705.1 Planctomycetota bacterium
GAACGATGGTGGGAGTAGCACCGCCCTTTTGATGGAACTCGCCCATGCGATTCCTGCGATCGATCTAAAAGTCGGAGTCGACTTTGTGTTCTTCGATGCAGAAGAACTCGTCTATGGAGCCGACAGCATTTCGAGTCGGGGTGATTACTTCGTAGGTTCGACTTACTACGCGCAGCAACTGATCGCTGAGCCTAGTGCCAATCGCTACGTCGCAGGAATCTTGATGGACATGGTCGGCGATAAAGATCTTCAACTCTGCTGGGACGAAGTCAGTTTTCGCTATGCCCCTCAGATCGCGAAAGATGTTTGGAGCGTCGCGAAGGAACTGGGGATTCGCGAATTCAATCCACGCGTTCTGCACTCGATCCGCGACGACCACTTACCACTGAACGAAATCGCCAAAGTCCCAACCATCGATATCATCGACTTCGATTACCCAACAGTCGCTTCTCGCTCGCGCAGCTACTGGCACACCATGGCCGACACACCGGATAAGTGCTCCGGGGATTCGATCACCAAAGTCGCCGCTGTCGTGATGACTTGGTTGAAACGCCAAGCCCCTTGATCGATCATGACCAGCCCCTCCACTCTTGATCCACCTGCAATCCATTGCAAGGGACTTTCTTTCCGAGTGGGCAACACCGCGATTCTCGACCAAGTCGACATGGTTGTGAATGCAGGGGAATTCCATGCGTTGCTTGGTCCAAGCGGCTCAGGGAAATCGACCTTGTTGCGATTGATCGCGGGTTTAGAAGCTTGTACACAGGGCTCGATCGAACTCTTCGGCGCGAATGCGAACGGCACTCCAGCGCACCTTCGTCGCATCGCCTTTGTGAATCAATCGGCTTCGACGTACGATCACTTAAGTGTTGCAGAGAATCTTCAGTCGGCCAGTGCGCTTGCTCAGAAAGGATCCAAGACCAACAGCAGTAGTTTGGAATCTGAATTGATCGATGCGTTTGAACTTCGAACGAAGCTTCATTTGAAACCATCACAGTTATCTGGGGGCCAGCAGCAGCGGCTAGCCATCCTTCGAGCGATCCTGAGCCAGCGCCCGATACTGTTGCTCGACGAACCACTTGCACACTTACAAGAATCGCTCAAGCATCCCATTCGGCAAGTCCTTCATCGCTGGATCACCCGAAACTCGATCGCTTGCTTGTACGTCACCCATGACTCCCAAGAAGCTAGCGAATTGGCGGAACGGATCAGCGTTATCGACCAAGGACACATCCTGCAATCTGGTAGTCCAGCCGAACTCTATCGATCCCCTAATTGTCGAACGGTCGCCGAGTTGTTTGGTCGCCCTTGTATAGAATGGTTTTCTATTCCTCACAAAATCGGACTTCGCCCACAAGAATGGACACCCCTAGCGATCCCATCGAAGCTCACAGGCATATCGAACGCTTCAGAAATCACGAAGGGGTTAACGTATACCGAAGCGGATCGCAGCGTAATTGCACGGGGGATCATTCGGCGTATTCGGCAGATCGAAAGTTCCCTGTGGATCGAACTCGACATGGGAGCTGATGTGAGCACTGGTTCCAATCCAGAATCGTCATCTAGCTTGTCGGCACATAGCGTACCGACGATCGTTAGGCCTGCAAACGAAATCAGCCAGTTCGCTGTGGGCGAACTGGCTGCGTTTATCAATCGCTCGATCGTCGAGCTACCTGGATCGAGCAACAGATCTAATTAAGGATTGCTTGTGAAAGGCTGCGTCCAAGCTTGTTGCTTTTGTTCTTTCCAAACGGGTGCCTCGGGCTCCAAGCTAGATGTAATGACAGCTCGCACAATCGTCTCATCATCTTTCAATGTGTACGAGCTTCGCATTTCTTGGGTAGCATGCCCGACTCGGCCAATATCTTCGGGCTCGCCGTCCAAATCAGTAACTAAATACTCCGTCCAGTAGGTCACCCCGTCTTGCGGATCGATTTCCACCGACAGCGTCTTGGTCTCGTTGTCCCATTGAACGTCTTTCAAACTTACTCCGCTTGAAGAGTAGAAATCGCCCGCTTTCATTGCGCGGATCAGGTGTTCGGGGGTTAAGAACTTGGCACGGACCATCACCCATCCACGGCCTGGGCGACTTCCTTCTTTGCCATGATACTCGTGAGAATCATCGGTTCCGACACCGTACAGAACGGAGCCCCCAAGTTTGTTGACACGCAGATGGTTGGCAAGATCCCACATGCGTTCGATACCAGGATTCTTCTCGTTCCCTAAGTGATTGACCCCAGGGTGTCCGTTGTAGACTTCGAAGAATCGTTCGGCCATCACAGCCGCCAAGTCTTCGAAGGTGATCCCGTACTGAAAGTTCGGGTGATTCAAGTGAGGAAGAATTTCACGACCTTTCGCCTTTTCTTGTTCAAGCACTGCTCGCAAGTTGTTCTCCATCGTCTCGCGAACCGTCTTTCCGCCGAGTGGCTTGATCAGTTCGTCGAGATTCGTCGCGTTCATGTGAACGGGATGTCCTTCCGCGCTATCGGTGATCTCTTCGGCAGGGATCAAGATGAAATCATCGTGACGTTCCAGGAGATATCGGTACTCATCAAGGGGCTTGAGCCGCACAGCATATTTTTCCGAACCTGGTTCCCCTCGCGTCTCGACCCAAGATTTACCAAAGCGTGCCAAGTACTTCTCGAAGGCTTGGCCATGGCTTCGCGATTGCACTTTCTCGACCTCCATCCACTTCTGTCCAGATTGCAGGACGTTGTGATCGGAAATCGCCAAAAAATGGTATCCCTTTTGGCGATACCAATCAGAGATCATTTCGGGGAAATCATTCCCATCGCTCCACAACGAATGGGTGTGCAGGTTACCTTTCCACCAGCGGGCAGCAGGCTCGTTGCTCCCCTGCGATTCTTGTTGAAAGCTGTAGATGGACGAAGTGCCCCACATCGTAAACGCGGCGAGGAGAACTCCCAGCCTGATGTTTGAAAAAAACGAACCGACGTATTTCATGATTTTTCCTATGTTAAGCGTATCGATTTCGGTGATTTTCGCATCTCACCGACTTCCGTTATACTAAAGCCTCTATACTTTGAAGAACCTATCGTACCGCAAACCTTTCGGTAAAAAACAAGTAAGTAGCTCAGGCATCCTGGCTCCCGTGGCGGGCCGGAATATTCACCAACCCAATTCAACTCCGACC
>JBJONT010000497.1:0-3619 GCA_046051705.1 Planctomycetota bacterium
CTGGCACGGAGACGATCACGCATTTGCGAGAAGTCCTCGCTGACGTCGAGAAAGAATCAAAGGATTTTCAGCTCAGCAACAAAGCAGCTACTGGGGAGCTTACCCGCCCTCCTCTTGAGCAGTGGCGGAGCGAAATCGAAGCGTTGGCTGCTGAAACGAAGCTTGGGAATGCCAAGAATACCTTGCAACCAATGAGGCAGCTTGGGGTGGAGATGGATCGGTACTTGAATGGCTACGCGGCTGTTCGGGGATATCAAGAAAATCGAAGTGAAATCGTCCGCCAAATAACCGAGCTCAATGCAGCACCGAATTCTGTAGCCCAAGGAAACGTCTTGCAAGCCAAGCGATCATTGGAGGGGGCTGATGCGAAGTTCCGCAACGGGGACTTGGATCTGGTCGAACACTTGCGAGGAATGGAGCCGACGTTCCGAGAGGGGTATAAGTTAGTAGATGCGGAAAATGAGCGGATCGAAGCAAGTCGCAAATTCCGACGCTTGGTCCAACAAGTCGTGCTGACGGTCGTTGGCATATTCAGCGCGATTACTGCCGGTATTTTGTGGATGTTTCATCGCAAACGTAAACCAGCCATGGATCGCGCACTGGAAAATCTCAAAGAGCGTGAAGGCTCCGTGGCCAAGGAGACCGATGGACTCGACCAACTCTTTACGCAAAGCGGTGACTTGCTCGGTTCGCTAGATCGTATCCGGGAGCGTGGGTATATCGGCAAAACAAAAGCCTTGAGTGAAGGGACTTTGGCAGACATCGACGATCTGTTCATCATGTCCAAAGAAGCCCGAAGGGTGATCGCCGAAGCAAAGGAGTTGATTCATCCGCCTGGAGTGTGGGATCAAGTCCTCAACACTTTCAGTCCTTCACGATATGACGAGAGCATCCGTCAGTTGTCCGGAAAGCCGCTAAAGTTTTCGAGGTCTACAGGGATTCCTAGCATCGCCATGCAGATCCTCAGAGACAGAGCTATCGAGAATGGCGAAGCTCCACCGACCGAGGTGCCAGACGAAGTCGTGATGACTTTCGATGAAATCTTTGCATCGATTCAAGGGAAGCGGAAGCGAGCTGATGACAACTTGAAACTCATCGAAGATTCCCTTACGCGCGTCAATGACGAGTTAGATCGATGCCAAAGCGATTTGCAGAAGATGGTCAATCAGGAGAAGGTGCTCTCGGAGCAATCCTCCGATACATTCTTCGCGGTGCCGAAGTACTTCGATGTGTTGATTCCTTCGATTCAGAAGGATTTAGCGGAAGCTGATGCGATATCTACAACGGATGCCGTGACGGCTATGCAGGGTCCAGTACAGTCCGGCTCTAGGAAGCTAGCCGAAGGGATTCGATTAGGTTCGGTATTGGTCGATTCTCGGGGCAAGTTGTTTTCGGAATTGCGTAAAGTCTCCGATACGCTTAAGTCCTATGGGTATGAGACTGGATGGATCGATGCCGATTTGCACGACTTGTCTGCAAAGGCCGATGCTTTGTTCGAACTAGCCGCGAGCCGCTCAATAGCGGCGGAGATCGAGGCATTCTCGCAATCGCTCGATGGGGTGTTGGAGAAAGGGAAGCAAGCGGTGGAATTGGCCGAGTTGCTCAAATCCAAAACAGCCCCTCGGCTTGAATCGTTACCGGGGCAGATCGCAAAGAGCCGCAAGGAGCTAGCAGGTCAGTTGCGTTTATCCGAAAGCCAAGTCTTGGTCGAATCGAGGTTCAATCCAGACGATGCAGCATTGTTAGCGAAGAAGAATGTCGAAGCAGCGGTGACGTTGCTAACGCAAGGAAAAGTCGAAGCATGCCGCGCGGCGATAGCTGGATGCGAAGCAGAGATCGATCGAGCAGAATCTTGGATGGATGCGTCGAAGCTAACGGTGAAAGAATTCGATGATACCTTGCGCAAAGAACGCACTCGACTTGAAGGAATGATCGAGCGGAGTCGCAGATTGGCCGAGTCCGTTCATTCAGCAGATAGCAACTATACATCCGCTGCACTGAAATTGGCTTATTCGGCAACGGACAAGCCACCGAAGAGTTGGGCGAGCCCGGGTGCAGAGCGATTGCAACCCCTTGTTGAGTCCGTTGCCGGTGGGCATGCAACAGACGCCGCATCGGATCGAGCAGGTGATAATCTCAACCAGGCACCTACCGAGGGGTTGGGCCAAGCCGATCCGAACTGGGTGGCCAGTGCGCAGAAAGACCTCGCAGCCGACTTGGGCGTATCGCTTGCCAATCAACTTCTCGAACGGGCGAAGAACATCTTGGATCAAGTAACCAAGATGCAGGTAGATGGACGCAACGAGTACCAACGAGGCGCTGTGTTAGGGGCCATCAGCATGGTTCGTCAAGCGAGCGAGTTGATTTCGCAAGTTGACCAGCGGCTCAGTCGTGTTGAGGAGCATTTGCATCAGCTTGAGAAGTGTGTCGTTGAAAACGAGCAGACTTTCAGGCAGTGTGTTGAAGCTTCTCAGCGATTGCTCGATTCCGAGCAAGATCGACTCGTCATGCTGCCGACACTTCGGCAGATCCACGAATTGGTTCAGCATGTAACGCAAGTGCAGCAGCAGATTGCTCAGAACAATCAAAGAACCAATCCGTTTGAGCTATCCGAGTTGCTCATGTATTTCCAGAAGCGGATTGCGGAGCTAGAGGGAATGGTCATCTCCGACCATCATGGCCATGCCGAAGCGGCGAGGGCGGTTGATGGTGCGGTACGGCAATGGGGAGTGGCGCGGCAGTATGTGCAGCAATCGCGCACCGACAATATTCCCGATTCGCCGGCGACGAAAGAAGGAATTCGCCGAGTGGATGTGTTGGAAAGAGGAGTATTGTCCGTACAGCAAGAGATCGAAGAGATTCATGGAGATTGGCATGCGGTTGGTCGTAAGGCAGCCGAAGTGCAGTCCGATTTAGCGACCGTCTCGCGTCAGTTGAGCTCGGAATTGCAGCAAGCCAACGAGGCGTTGCAAGCTTTCCAATTGGCATCCGAATCGGTTTACAACGCCGAGCACTGGACCGGGCCTTGGGGATTGCGCATTACAGAATCGCCAGGGGTAAGACCGCTGGAGTCGGCTCGATCGCAATTGCAGTCTGGGAATTATTCGGCAGTATTGGATTTGTCGAAGCAAGCCCATCAGATGGCTTTGGTCGCGGTTCAGAGGATGGAGCGCGAGGTGCAGAAGCGGCGTATTGAAGAGCAGCAGAGAGCGGAGAGATTAAGGCGAGAGAGAATTGCCGCTGAAGCCGCTAGGAGTGGGGCGATCGTGATCGATGCTTTTGGTCGCGGTGGTGGTTCGATCTTCGGATCGGGGAGCAGTGGCCCGTTCGGTGGTGGCGGATCCTTTGGCGGAGGAGGCGGATCGTTTGGGGGTGGGGGCTCGTTTGGAGGTGGAGGAAGCTCTGGCGGTGGAGGAGTTTCGGATAACAACTCTGGATTTGGCCGCAGCGGTTGGTAGTCGGGATTATTAGAGATCGTCCGAGTCCGTGGCTTCAGGTCTATAGACAGTCTATAGACAGTCTATAGACGATGGAGCTACGAGCTTAGAGCTACGTACCAAGAAAGACACGCGGGTCAAAAATAAAACCCGCTCCTTCGGCAGGAGCGGGTTTCAAGTGT
>JBJONT010000498.1:0-8963 GCA_046051705.1 Planctomycetota bacterium
CTCAACGAGCAATTGCAAAACCGAATTGCGAAAGCTATTGAACGCGGTGTTCAGAGGTTGCAGAACAAGACGAACGATGGATCGGCTTTCGAACCAAGTCCAATCGGTTTTTACTTTGCGAAGCTCTGGTATTTCGAGAAGCACTACCCACTTGTTTATTGTACGACCGCTTTGGAGCGAACCATGCGTTTGATTCTTACCGCGAAGAAGACGGAGCCGAAGCGAACCGAGTCGCTTTAAGCATTTGAGCCGAGGGAATCAAAACCCGAATTTGCGAAGCCATTCTGCTTGCTCCCCTTCGGCAAGGGATTGAGACTTGAGCGCATCATCGGGATCCACTGGTGGTTTGCCGACCGTTCCACCAGACTTGCCAGCTTGAACTTGCAAGTGCTCCAAGGCTTTTTCCCAGTGCTCGCTGTCGAAGCATTGAGCACCGCGAGCTTTTGCTTTGCGTTGTACCGCATGATCGGAGGAGATAACCACCAAGCGTTTTGGGGTTGGATGATACTGCAAGATCTCTTGAATAGCTTCGTCGGCGCTGTTGTATTGCACAGAGAATCCGATGTGAATCCCTCGAAGCATCTGTCGGACAGGTAAGCCTTTAGGGGATTCGCTCGAGTCGTAGACGATCAGCGATTTGCCAACCATTGCTTCCGGTAGCCTCGAAGCGATTTCAGAGGCAAGTCGGTTGCGGCACTCCTGAAGGGTTACAGGGGAATCATCGGGTCGAGGAAGCGCGTTCGGTATCCAACCTAGTTCGAAAAGCAGATTGTAGCCATCGACAATCAATCTGCATCGCTGGAGAGAAGGCTCTTTTTCGAATCGGCCAGGTGAACTGCCTGTTCTCACAAAGAGATCCTTGCATGCTCAGTGCAGCTTTGGCGAGCGATGCTCAAGATTCGGATCGCTTCGTTCGTTTCGCGAAGATCGCTAGCCAGCGATGATCGCGAGGAGAAAGCTCGATGAAACTGGATCAGCATTTGCTGACCGATAGGCAATTCTGTATCGAGCGATTCTTGATGACGTCCTGCGTCGTCGAACCAGACCAACGTACTGGGCAAATCGAGAAAGGCGAGTCCTTTTTCGCAACAAACTTGAACAGCGGCCGGCGGCCGAAACGCGATCGCTTCGCTCCAGACCGAAGGAATGTAAGCCCCGCAACTGATTTGTGCGAGAATCGCTTCGCTGTCGGTCTCTGGGTCACCAAAACCAAGGCTAAGGATTTGGTAGTCAGCGTTGGTAGGACTCGGGCGACTCAAATGACGAATAGCCTGAATCCAGTCCGGAGACTCCCCGACGATGTACTTGCACCAGTCGATCAATTCCAGAAGTTCACGGTTAGAGCGTTTTTCTAATGCGCCCTGGGTGCGGGGCGTCGGGAGTTCGCTAGGAAGTCGTCGGTGGCAGAATAGCAGACGCGGTCGGCCCAATCGGGTAGCGATGAGTTCCTTAAGACGAAGTGTTGCCGGTGCGTACCGACGCGAAAACTCGCTCATGAACGGAATGCCAGCTTGCTCAATGGCGCTTCGAATTCCGCCGCTAAGACCTTGGATATCGACTTCGGAACCGCAAAAGACACCCACCTTTGCTTCGCAAGCGGCTTCTATAGGTTGAAGTTGGTACCAATCCTCTTCGAGCAAAAGGATTGCATCCAATGAGCCCGAGGAAATCAGGGTTCGAAAGCTATCGAAGTATGGGCTATCTAGATCGCGGGCAGCGGACTCAGCTAAAACCGACACACTGCTGTAGACACCCGTGACTTGAAAGCGATCTCTGAGAGCTCGCAGAGCGGGCAAATAACGGTTCTGCCAATCTTGCCCAAGTCCAACGACACCAATGCGTAATTTTTGCATCGCAATAATTCCGAGAGTCCGTACTTACGGATGATCCGTAAGTCCTTTAATCCTTTATATCTCCCCAAAAGACCGAATTTTCCGAGCCCCTGAGGTTCAAGTCTCTAGGAGCGGGAACTGAGGCCGAGGAAGCGGGTCAGGCGGCGTAGCGACCGCAGAGCAAGACAGCGCGCGGAATCGGCGCTGAAGGGACGGACATCACGACGAAAGTTGAGTAAACAACCAGGGACCAGAAAGCAGCATTAGCGCTTGCGGCGCTTGCACTTCGCGTTTCCTTGGCGAACTTTGTAGCGTGGGTTGCTCTTGCAAATCACATAGATTCGGCCGCGACGACGCACGACTTGGCAGTCAGGATGTCGGTATTTCAGGGCACCAATCGATGAAACGACTTTCATTGTATCACTCTTTTTGCTTCTCTAGAGCTCGATTGCTTGGGTTATTTGCGAAATGCGCATTCCGGGCGACCTTGCTAGGTTGGTCCGGGCGAGATCCTCTCGGCATTGCATGGAATCGAACCGATCTCGGACTGCGAAGTATATCGGCGGGGCAAAAGCTCGCAACATCAAAAACGCCGGAATTCGCGCAACCCCGTCGACAAATACCCACCATTCAGAGGGGAAAGTGCAAGCCTGGTTCAGGGACTGTCCCCAAACCACCTCAAAAACCACCCCCAAGAGGGGTTGCGAGCTGTCGCGGTTCAGGGACTGTCCCCGGTTTCGCGATAAAAACACCCCCGCAGAGGGGGCGCATGAGATCCTTTTTCGCTAGCTAAACTCCATCGGGTGCTCAGGCAAACCGATGCTTCCTACCCCCCCCAGCATTTTCACCAAACAGACATTCTCAACGAACCGGTACGGATTGTCCGCTTTGTCCGATCCGAAGAATCGTCCCAAGCCCTTCTTTTGCTACACTGATATAGCCTCATCGGATCCAAACTCCACCCGATACTTGAACTTTCAAATGCTATCATCGCATCCCATTGCACCTCCCCCTCTCCATCCTCTACTCGCCTTCCTCTCCCCGGCCTTGCTCTTCGCAGCCTTGCTCTCCACCCCCGTAACACCCAAGTCGATAGCCCAGGAAACCACCAGCGGCCCAAGCCCTGAAGTCCTGGCTGCTCAAGAAAAACGGATCGAAGCGATGAAAAGGGCGTCGGCATGCACCGTCGGCGTCTTCGGCGTCGATAGCCAAGGGGGTGGCTCGGGCGTGTGCATCACCCCTGACGGTTACGTGCTGACGAACTTCCACGTCTCAAGCCCGTTCGGGACACGCATGCGATGCGGACTAAACGATGGAAAAATGTATGAAGCTGTCGTCGCCGGAATCGATCCCACGGGCGACTTGGCTGTTTTGAAAATGGTCGGACGCGATGACTTCCCCGTCGCTACCATCGGAGATAGCGACGCGGTACGCGTTGGTCAGTGGTGCTTCGCCGCCGGCAACCCATTCGTTCTCGCAACAAACCTGCAACCAACCGTCACCTATGGTTTGATCAGCGGCGTGCATCGATACCAATACCCCGCCGGCACCATCCTCGAATACAGTGACTGCATCCAAACCGATGCTGCTATCAACCCAGGAAATTCCGGTGGACCTCTCTTCAACGCAAACGGCGAACTGATCGGTATCAACGGCCGCTGCTCGTTCGAAAAACGTGGTCGCGTCAATGTCGGTGTCGGATACGCTATCTCGATCAAACAAGCGATGAACTTCTTCTGGAACTTGCGGTCCGGCCGCGTGGTCGACCACGCTACCCTTGGCTTTACTGTTGCGACCGACAAGCAGGGGAAAGTGATCGTCTCGAACATCTTGGACTCAAGCGATGCTTACCGACGCGGCTTGCGCTACGGCGATGAAATCCTCAAACTCGCCGACCGCGATATCGCAACTACAAACCAACTGAAAAACATCCTCGGGATCTTTCCCGATCAATGGCGTATCCCACTGAAATTTAGAAATGAAAATGGTGTCCAAGAAACGCTCATACGATTACAAAGCTTGCACCAACCCATCGAACTGGAAAAAATCGTCCAAGGAGAATCGCAACAGCAACGCTCGGAAAACCAGGAACCACCAGCTAAATCCAAAAGCAACGATCCCCTCGCAGCAATGGTCCAAACCCGCAAAGGTTTCAGCAATTATTACTTCAACACCCTTGAGCTCGATCGCATCCTAGCACTGCAAAAAGATAACCCTGCTCCCAAAATCCCCTCCATTCCAGCTCCACTCCCCAAAACTCAAGACAACGCAGATCCGCAAAATACTTCCACACCTGAAAACACTCCCATCGCGATGCTGACCGCCAATGGATCCGTACTTGCAGAAAGCACACCCGTGAGCATCGCGATCCAAGAAGAAAAGGTCTTATGGACCTTCGGGGATAAGTCCGAGTCAGTAGGAGCAAAAAATGGCTGGGCTCCTTGGATCCAAAAACAAAATCCAGGCGCGCTGGCGCTCGCTCTCGATGTCTGGCAACAATGGCTTACCATCGGCCCAAGAAAAATGGGTGAGGCTACATACCTCGGCCGAAGCCCAATCCTTTCTCCCCCCAACGAACTCTTTGATACTACCCGTATCGTGATTGGAGATGCGACGGCAGATGTCTACACATCGACCAAAACCGGAGCGATCGCCTTGATCGAACTCTTCACTGACAAACAATCCGATCCAGCTGAAATCTACTTCGAACCTATCCCTTCAACTTCAAATACATCTGAGAACAACCTTCGCCTCCGACTTGCTTTCGGCACAGAAACCAAACTGGTGATCGAACTTCAACCGTTGCAAGTCACGACCGCTGCTACGAACACCCCCACAAATCCATCCCCTGGTATTCCAGGCGATAATCAACCAGGCAATCCCGCCGACGATCGGCAATCGAATGGTCCAAACCCTCCATCACCAACACCGGAGGTCCGACCATGAACCGACTCCCGATCGCAATCCGAAGGATGCTTAGTATTGCAACCATGCTGAATACCGCCCCAATCGCTACCTTTGCATCTATGGCTTCCAACAACCGCACGCGGAAGATGCTCCGTACGCTTGTGGTACTCGCTGGAATGCTTCTCATCGAGCATTCGCGCACACTTGCGGATCAACCTACCGAGACCGCTGGGAGTTCATTCACGACTGCTGCTCCCATCGGCGAAGAGTCACAGGCTACCGGGGGACTCGAAGACCTTTTACTTCGCGCTGAACGCTCCGTTGTCAAGCTCTATGGTGCTGGTGGTATCCGAGGACTTGAAAGCTACCAAAGCGGCGTACTGATCGGCGATGGCTCGATGATTCTCACAAGCTGGACAACCGTACTCGATGTCGACAAAGTCCGCGTCGTAACATTCGATGGTCGACGTCTCGATGCAGAAGTCGTTGGTGTTGACCCGGAGTGCGAACTGGCACTTCTAAAGGTTCCCAATCCCGGCCTTCCCGCTTTCGCTTTGCAGACGAACAACAAAGCCACACCCGGCCAGAGAGTCTTTGCGATCACCAACCTTTTTGGAATCGCTGCTGGTAACGAAGCTTGCTCGTCGCAGAAGGGAGTAGTCATGGCCATCTCAATGCTCCGTGCTTCCCTTGCAGGCAAACAAACTGTTTACCAAGGTCCCATTATTATGACCGATGCGATGACCAATAATCCCGGCGCCTCAGGCGGAGCTTTGATCGACCTGCGAGGTAATCTTATCGGCCTGATCGGCAAAGAACTTCGAGACGAACAAAATGGGATCTGGATCAACTATGCACTTCCAATCGACGTCGTAAAAGGATCGATGGAACGTATTCTCACAGGCCAAACACGAAACGCTTCGGCCAACACGAAAGCCGTCGAGAACCACCATGACTACAAGACGATCGGAATCTCGATGGTTCCAAACGTCTTGCCGAAAACTCCAGCCTTTATCGACCGAGTTCAAGCAGATACTCCCGCAAGCCGCGCGGGACTTATGCCCAACGACTTGGTCTTACTCGTCAACGAGCAACGCGTCGACTCCCAAAAAGGTCTTGAGAAAATCCTCACAACCATCGACCGCAACGATTCCTTCCCAATGCTTGTGCAACGAAATAACGAGCTTGTACGAATTCAAATTCGCCCCTAATCCATCCAAAGCCATGCTTCGTTATTCCCCAATGTCAAGCTTGCAACACCCATCAAGCCTCCTTCAATCGATGATCCTTCCGATGCGTTTTAGACTCCTGCTTTCGGTGGTCTCATGCTTGTATGCACTCTGCCTTTCCGTCTTAGGTGCTCCTCCGCTTGAGGAACTTGAACAAGCCGCTTTTGAGAACGCATCGCGCGCCGTGCAAGACTCCGTTGTCCAAGTCGAGACGTTTGGTGGAGCGGAATTGGTCAATCGCCAGTTTGCCGCTGCGGGACCATCTACCGGCTCAATCGTATCGAGCGATGGATGGATCATCACAAGCTCTTTTCCCTTTCGCAATCAACCCGCATCGATCAACGTGATCCTCGCCAACGGCGAGAGAAAACCTGCCAAACTCATCGCAAGAGACTACAGCCGCGAACTCGCACTTCTGAAAATCGAAGTCGACACACCTTTAACACCGCTGCTTGCAAGCGACCGCAAGGCTTGGCAAGTCGGGCAATGGGCTTTAGCACTGGGTAAAACCTTTGGACCTGAGCAAGCGAGTTGCTCGGTGGGTATCCTCAGCGCGATGGGCCGCGTATGGAACAAAGCAATTCAGACCGATGCCAAAGTCTCACCGCAGAACTACGGCGGTCCCTTGATCGATCTCAATGGCCGTGCCATGGGCATCCTTACACCCATCAATCCCGGCATCGTCAGCGAAGGAGAAGTAGAACAATGGTACGACTCGGGAATTGGATTCGCGATTCCCTTTCAAGACATCCTCGACCGTTTACCAAGACTCCAAGCTGGCGAAGACATCTACTCCGGACGAGTTGGTTTTCGCTGGAAGGGGAGCGACGAATATAACGAGGCAGTAGTCCTTCAAGGGATCACGCCTGGTTCTCCGGCAGCGAAAGCCGGAATCGAAACAGGCGACAAAATTCTGGCCGGCGGCCCGGCACCCGACCAACTCGTTGCGATCCGCAATCATTCCGATTTGAAACATGTTCTTGGGCCAGTAGATGCCGGCGGCACAATCGTCTTCGAAATCGAACGCTCTGCTGAACGCAAACAACTTCAATGCGAACTCGTTCGAGAACTTCCCACCTATCGCGAACCATTCCTCGGGGTCTTGATCGATCCGACAGCGGACCCGAAGACCCCGGTTATCCGAGGAGTCATTCCCGAGAGCCCAGCGATGAAAGCGGGTTTACAAGTCGGCGAGATCATTGAATCGATCGACAAGCAAAGCATTAGCCAAGAGCGAACACTCGATGTCCGCTTGGGCAGCCTCAACTACCGTGATTCGGTTCCCATCGTATTGAAGAAAACCGATGGTACCACCCGCGAAGTCTCACTTGCATTATCCGATCATCCCGAAAACGATTTGGAATGGGATTATCGTATCGAAGCTCCCGACGCCAATGTTGTGGATCCCAAGGAAGCTCAGGCAGCCGTCGGTACGATTCAACTACCGCTGAGCGATGTGCAAAACAAGGCTTTCGCAATCGTTCCTTCGAACTACACACAATCAGTCCCACACGGCTTGCTGATAATCTACGCCGATGCTGGCGAACAGAATCAAACGCAATGGAGCCAAGCTTGGGAAGCCTTCGCACGGGAGCACCGCTGGATCATCGCCGTTGCACAGTCCGCCAATGAGAAGGGCTGGAGCTTCGAAGAATCAGAGATCGGACCTCGGATCCAAAACTGGATCACGCGAACCTATTCGATCGATCGACGACGAATCGCGGTAGGTGGGATCCAAGCTGGTTCCCTTTTGGCTTATATCACAGCGGCCCAAGTTCCGGAGTTGTATCGCGGCGTTTGGATGAGCAACCCAAAGATCCAGGCACGAGTTCGGGTACTTCCATGCGAGCCATTCAAAGCTACTCATTACTTCATCAATGGCAACGAGAAAGGGATCGATCCGTTTGTCGAGCGATTGCGGCAAAACGGGTATTCGGTTCAACGCAGCAGTAGCGACTTGGATACCGAGAAGCTGATCGAATCTCCTCTACTGCCTCCGGTGCAACGTTGGTTGCGATTGCTGGAAGCTTACTGAGGAAACAGCAGAGAACATGAACCGACCTCTTCGACATGACGAAGCCCCGATTGCAAGATGGCTTGCACTGATCATCGGCTCAGTCCTACTTTTCATCGGATTATCGATGCGATTCGCACCCGCTGTTTGGGATGGGCAGCGTTGGATGGCATCTGACACGTTCAGTAAAGTCGGAGTAGTACTACTGTGTATGTGGATGGCTTGGCCGGCCGTCGAAGCCATACGCAAGGCACCTGGAGGTGCGATCTTGATGATCGCATTGACCGCCGTGCTGATGCTGTTTTTTTATCGGCCCAAGACGATTCTGTTTACTGGCCCGTTTATTTCGCTTGCAATCGCCATCGCGTTACTTCGCGGTTGGTGGCAGCGGGGCAGTGGGGGCAAGTAGCTTGGCCAGTTCCCCACTGCGTTCAATCCAGCTTGGGTCCAACGTTACAGCGATTCGAAATCCAAGATTGTGTCCCCGCAGTGATGGATCATCGCCGTACTGAAACGACATGCGGCATTGGTTCGCACCGTAGTACCAACCTCCCCCTCGGTCGACTCGCGTACCCCCAGTCTGCGGCCCGACCGGATCGGTCTCAACAACGGGCCTATCATCGCGAGTCCAACCGTGACACCACTCAAATACGTTCCCTTGAGCATCATAAATCCCCCTCAAGTTAGGGCGCAGCTCTCTTGGATTGTGAGCGCGTCGCCCACTGTTTTGGTCATACCAAGCGTAGTGACGTAGCAAAGCGGCATCACCACCGAAACTAAATCGAGACTTGCTATCACCTCGGGCAGAGATTTCCCACTCGGACTCCATCGGCAAACGAAACCCGGGCTTCGAAATATCGAAAGGCCAGTTCAACGGCGCCCACTTCGTTGTTGGATCGCGTTGCACTTGAGATTCCGGCAGTGACTGCGGATCCGCGTACGCTTGGTCTATCTCCTTCAAGCCCACCTGTTGTCCGAGCC
>JBJONT010000499.1:0-9521 GCA_046051705.1 Planctomycetota bacterium
CTTTGTCCTGAAACCGTCCAGGTGTGTAGTCCGAGGGTGAGACACTTTGAATATCAAGCATGAAATTGGATCCCTTTGATGCTAATCGGCTTTCCTGACAATCGGGGCGGGTTTCCACTGACCGTTTCGAGCTTCCTCGCGCGGTCCATACAGCCGCATCGACAAATAAAACGGACCAGACGGAGCTGGTAACCAGTTGCTTTGCTGATCCTGCGCAGGCTTCGCGTGTTGTAAATAGATCGTCAGTGATCCATCTTCCCCAAACTTCAAACCTGGAGTTCGGTTGCCGATTGAATAGCGGTCGATTGGATTCGCAACGAGCATTCCTGTTTCGCGGTCGTACATCGTGACGGACCAGAAAAAATCGACCGGCGGCAATTGGCCCGGTGGGAAGTGAATCGTGTAAGCGTTCTGCTTTCCGTCTAAAGGCAGGCCAGTGGAATCGACGATGGCGCTGGGGTAAAGCGACTCTTCCGGAACGTTGGCCAGCGGTCCTCCTTCCCATACCGAAGCTCGTTGCAGGTAATCAAATCCATACGTCCCAATTCCTTCTGACATCACTAGCCAGCCATTGACCAGCGTGCCCGTTTTGGGACCCGCCGCACGAATCGCAGCCAAAGCATCCGCTTCCGCGCGAGCCAACGTTTCGAGACCCGGCTGTGTGACCAGTTGAGCCTTACCCGGGCCCAAACCGATTCCTGCAAATTGCGTGAGGAGCGCTTCTTCGCCGACTCGTTGTGGATCGAGTTTCAGCAATCGGTCAAGGACCTTCATTCGCTCCGCTGGACTACTTGCTTTGAAGAGCGGCACTGAGTCGCTGACTGTTGCCGATTGAGCTTGCTGTTGACCCGAGTTTTGGCTCAAGGGGGCAAACGTAAACTGGCTTTGAATCCTGACCGCCGCAGCCAAATCTTTCGGCCCATCCACTAGAACCCGGAGCAGGATTAGAACGAATCCGGTTGGGCTTTGAATCGAACGCGTTAGTCCCGAGGGAAGATCGCCTTTCCAATTCGGTCCCAACACCGCGAATTGTCCAGCCTTGGTCCCATCGAGGCGGGCACCAAAATTGGTCAGCGTGTTCGAGTCAAAATCGAGCACCTGCGCACACCAGTACCTTTCGTCCGTTGCCGGAGCACTGAGCACGACCGGCTCGTTACGGACATCGAGCCAAGCAATCGAGTAAAGCGTATCGTTGTTCGGAGCGCGAAATGGTGCGACTTCGGGAGTTGAAAGGTTGGTGTAGTGGCGGAATTCGTTCCAGTGGAATTGTCGCGTCTGTGGGTCAAGAACCTCTCGGGAAAGTCGCTCGTACATTCCCATGGTCGCGTATCCGTAGATGTTTGCCTGCACTGCGGTGGCATGAATTACCCTCTCGAGACCTTCGGCATCTCCCGACGATGGAGGTTGGTTTGCAGATGTCTTGTTGGGTAAACCTGCATTGCCAAGACGCTTCATCGCCGGGGGGAACCAGTCACCTCGAAGCATCTGCGGTTCTGGCCAATATGCCCGTAGCACAACAATGAACTTACCCTCGGGAGATGGAAGCCAATTTCCCTCCGGCACACCTTTGGGTTCCTTGGACTGCACATAAATACTCAGCGATCCATCCTCGGCGAAGGTCAGTCCAGGAGTATCCGGCCGAATGATGTAACGATCGATGGGGTTGTCCACCAGCAGGGATCGCTCGTCGTACATCGTCAGCGACCAGAAAGCTCCCTTGGCGATTGGAGGCAATTGGCCTTTGGGAAAAGTCAGCATGTAAGATTGTGATCCGTCGAGCAAGGCATCATTCGCGTCGCGGGCACAAACGAAATACATCGCCTCCTCGTTGGGCAAACTGGCAATTTGGCTGAGCTGTACCGCAGCACGACCTAGCAATCCTTGCGATGGTAGGGCGGTGTCTGGATCCGGGATTCTCCAGCCATTTCGATAGGGGCCCTTGGTAAGCTTGGCATTGATGGCTACTTGCGCGTCGGCCGCGCCACTGCGAATGGCTTCGACGAGATGAGACTCTTCGGGGAGCCTTTGACCTGGGCCAAGCCCTGCGGAAGCGAACAATGCCAACAGTCGCTCATCAGCCGATGGGGGCGGTGTGCGAGCGGTGTAGGCATTAGTCAGGCGGAAAAATTCGATCGGGTCGCTGATTTCCCGTAGGTTACGTTCCTGAAGACCATCGAGGTTGATTTTTGGAAAACGAGCATCTGTGTCCGCCAAACCCGCAAGCGGAGACAGCGTGATCTGGTCTTGAATTCGGCGTACGGTGTTGATGTCGTCGCGAATGCCCAGGAAAATCCTCTGGAAAGCGGCAATCATCGAAGTCGGAGCGACGATTACGCGATCGATACCTTCAGGTTTATCTCCCGTCCAATTAGGCGGTACGATCAGAAACCGTCCACCCTGATTTCCAATAGTGCGCGGGCTGAGAATCGAAAAACAGTTGTACCACGCGTCATGCAAAACGACGGAGTAGTATCGGTCGCTCGCCGCCGGCAAAGTCAACACAATAGGGCCGAGCTGGTCCAGCGATAGAAAGCTCGCTCCGTAGAGGGTATCTACATTCGGAAGTGTATTGGTGGTCTCAGGCGTCGAAAGATCTCGGACCAGAATCCACCCACCCATGGGGGGCTCGTTGGGAGAGAGAAGAACCCTCGCCTCGAGGAACTCCGTTACCTGACGCTGGTGAAGGTAAGCGGGAAGTTGGTAGAGATAGGCTTGCTGAGCTACTGCTCGTGTGTAGCCAGCCTCGGCGGACACTACAGCGTCGGGAGCCAAATCGAGGCGAAACGACTCGACTTTTGGTGATTGCGCATTTGCACTACCACCTACAAAGCCCACCATAATGCTTAATGCACATCCTATTAGTTGCGGAGCAATTCTCATTTCAACCACCAGCCAAAACGCCTTCGAATTGAACAGTTACATGGCACTCTTAAGGAGAAAGGGCAAAGTTTACTCGATTTCAATGACAATGGCAGCGAGTCCGCTAGATCGGCATGAACCTTCGAAGGCTTGGTACAGCTCCGGTGCGGTGGGACGTTCTGGAGAAGTACGGTGCTCCGCGTCACAGCACTCAGCACTTTTGTGTCCGAGAACTCGGCACTCGGAGCGAAACTTATTATGGCAGCACCGCTCACAGGGAGAAGTAAGGCTCAAGTCCTCTTGCAACTCGCGTATTGGGGAAGATTAAAGGCCAACATGATTGTGATTCGGACCCAGTATCCTGCTCCTGCTCGTGCTTGTGCTTGTGCTTGTGCTTGTGCTTGTGCTTGTGCTCGTGCTCGTACTCCTGCTCGGATAGCGGGAGCAGTTTAGTTGCATTCAGAGGAAGGTCGTGTAGTGACGGAACGTCTTAACCCTACAGGCTACTTTCGATTACGAGCACGAACACCGTTTCACTGAGCACGAGTACGGCGCTGCAAAGCCGAAGCAAATCAATCCCAGCCACTGAAACTCCCGAAGCCCCCAAGATGTTGCTGATATTGAAGCCTTGCGACGGCTGGATGGTGAATAATGAAGAAGGAACCCAACACCCATGTCGATACGTTGAAATCGCGATCACGAGGTGCAAGCCGAGATATGTCTCCTGATGCAATCAATCGTCGACTCGATATCGTTGATGAACTTTGTGAGTTTGTCACCAATCGAAGTTTTAGCGAAAATGGCTTAATGGCAGTGGGATGAAAAACAATAGCTAACGTGCACGCGTAGTATTCACAAGCCGTAGGGTTCGTGCAGCGGTCGGTGGTAACGCAGGTAAGTAACCGCATTGGCATCGACCATCTCAATAACCCAAGCACGCTCGCCAACAAAGACCGACCGCGGAACGTACCTTGGCGCTGCCAGGTTGGTCAACTTCACCCCGGAAAGACGCATGGAGTTTGCTCGCCAATTCACGATTGCCCTCGCCTCCTTCTGTTAATCGAAAAGGATTCCGCCATGACCCATTCCGTTAGTTACAAGATCTATGGCCAAGAGTTCCACATCGAGCCAGATAGCAGGCAGTTTGCCAATTCAGTGATCCATGCTGCGATCACTTCTTCGCGGGTATTTGATGTTTCGCTTGGGGAGGGTAGAGCGATTTCGTGACCTGCGGATTGCAGAGTGCGGTAGAAATCCAGTTCGTGCGGACCGCATAACGGAACGGACTTTGGGTTATGTAGGGGAATGGTGCCATCGTATTTTTTCTGAAGGTTGCGGTGGACTTTCAGCCCCAAGTTTAGGAGATACGGTGAGATGATCCCGGACTTGTCGGGATACTCCAATAAGGAGCGTGTGACGGCTTGGTGGCCTCGGCTAGCGACTCATTGAGGAATTGCTTGAGGGGCGGCCGATCGTAGTCATCGTATTGTTTGACGAGAGCGGAGTAGGGAATGTAATGAACTCAAGGGAGTGAGGGAAGCCACCATGATGATGGCCAAGCGGATGAGAGTGTTCACTGGGATCCGTTTTGTGAAGGAGCGGTGGTGATGCGGTTTCGGGGCATTACCCAAGTCGTTCTGTTCTTTTTACGGGAACCGAGGTTCGGATGAAAGGGGTTCTAGTGGATGTAGGGATTCGTCGTGATTGTAGCAAGGATGGGGACCGATATGATTTTTATTAGGGGCGAGCACAAGATGGTCTTTCAGTTTTTAGGGTTCGGTCGGAATTCATGTCTTAGACCATTGGGTTTACTTACTGGAGTGGTAGTAACTGCGATGGGCTTGGACTCTGCAAGCCAAGCGGGGACGGTGACGTTTGGTTCGGGATCCAATTCGTTCAATATGGAATTTGTCACCATTGGCAATCCGGGGAATGCGGCGGATACAACGGGAACTCCTGCTACTTCTGGGAGTGTGGCTTATAGTTATGAGATGAACAAGTACGAAGTGAGCGAGGATATGATTGCGAAGTACAACTCGCTCAATCCGTCGATGCAGATTACGATCGGGTCGCGCGGCTTGAACAAGCCAGCGACGAGTATTTCGTGGAATGAAGCAGCTCGGTTTGTTAATTGGCTTAACACCAGCACCGGAGGCTTCGCAGCTTATAATTATGTTACCGATGGGGTCAACGATAACATATCCGTTTGGAGTGCATCGGACACTTTGGATTATGACGCGACGAATCCTTTCCGAAGCAAGCGGGCGGCCTATGTATTGCCGAGCTATAACGAATGGTACAAGGCTGCGTTTTACAATCCTACCAATGGTCTTTACACACGTTATCCGACTGGGAGTGATTCAACACCTACAGCGGTAGCATCGGGTACTGCGGCCGGAACGGTGGTCTATAATCAAATCGGGCTTCAAGGGGGCCCGGCCGATATAGACCAAGCGGGGGGGCTTAGTGCATATGGTGTGATGGGGCTTGCGGGTAACGTTCAGGAATGGCAGGAAAGTTCCACATTTACGACACCTGAAGAGTACAACACCAACCCAGGGGCGACTCGGATGGCACGTGGTGGCTTTTGGGGAACTGCGTTGACAACTTCTGGAATTGCTCAGTTGGGATCCAACCGAAACGGTGCGTTTGCACCTAGCACAGAGGAAGTCAACAGAGGGTTTCGGGTTGCAGTCGTGACCCCAACGTTCGGTGGCGGTGGCGGTGGCGGTGGTGGCGGTGGTGGTGGCGGTGAAGTTCCCGAGCCGACATCGATGGTGATTTTTGGGTTGGGGGTTTTGGGGATGGCATATCGTGGGCGACAGAAAGTCAACGCCTAGTGGTCGTGTGGTGGGGGCGGGCGGGGGGACATTGAGTCCCCCCTTCTCGCACGGCACAGAAACACAGGGGTTTTGAAACACTGAGCTTCGGAGACCACAGAGAGTCCATGGGACGTGCATAGTGTGTACGTGAAGATTTCGTCGTATTGCCGCTCGATAGTTTGCATATCGAAGACCTTAGAAATTACATGACTCCTTGATGGATGACAGCGGTTCACTTCCATGCCATGGTTTGCGAAATGATGGGTGTGGTTAATCGATGACGGTCAAGGCAATAAGCACCAGGACCGCTTCACGAACCCTACGGTCCTACAGAAAATGATTTGCCTTCATTACGCTTACAAATCAAAAACAAAAAGCGAACCGCTCGAAAGCCGCTCGCTTTTTGCGAGATTTTAGATTGTAAGCCAGCGCGAACCGCTGATTACTTCATGAGCTTGCGTCGGTTGCGATAAGCGACGCCTAAAGCTCCGAGTCCGAAGATCGCCATCGAGGTTGGCTCCGGGACAGGTGCACCGGCATCTCCGGTGAGAATCCTTAGTGTGATTGTTGCAGTGCCGCTTTGATAAACAAAGTCTCCGTAGTTGGGATTTAAACCACTGAGAGACTGATTTTCGAGAAGCCAGGAACCGGTAATAGCAGTACCTAGCACATGAGATGCGTTGATTCGTAGTGCCGTGAAAGAGAATTCATCTGAAAGATAGAAGTCAGTTAGCCCTGTCAACGAAAATGTATTCGAATCGTTGATGGAAGTGCTTGTTGCGAACCACCTATCGGCCGGCCCGCTCAAACGGCTAAGGTTGTAGTTGGCGATCACGCCATTGGAAGTACCTAGCTGGAACTTGTTTGTGTACGTACCAAGGGATGTTGATGATAAGAGGTAGTTTTGTCCAAAACTTCCTGGGTTAAAAGCGAACGATGCGCCCGCTAGATCCCCAGAAAAAGTCGTCTGAATGTCTGGCCCATTCTGTTGCAGCGTAATTAGCATTCCTCCAAACGCACTCTTGGTGAGGAAACACACCGCAAGAAAAACGATACTCAGCCCCCTAAACCATCTTGAAAACAAACGCATACCCGAACCCTTTCAAAACTTAAAGAAACCCAAAAGCGTCCTCCTGACACAACATCTCCTACCGATGAAGAGCACTTTTTGCGGCCTAAGTTGCGCCCTGATTTTTTCGGTTTGTCGAAAAATCTCGGAAATGTTGCTTGCTTCGAGGAAACGCTTCGATTTGCGCCATAACTCCGACAAGCTTCCCCCAGCCTATACATCAAGCATTTTCCTCTGCTTACCCTCTCATGTTCTCAGGTGCTGTAGGGTTCGTGCAGCGGTCCTTTTCCATGTTGTCATGAAATTCCACGACATCGACCATCTCAATAACTCAAGCACAGTCGCCAACATAGACCGACCGCGGAACGTACCTTGGCGTTGTCAACGTGCCTAATCGCTCCATGGTACGTTGCGCGGTCCTCCTCCCGTTGATGATTGCGAAATGATGGGTGTGGTTAATCGATGACGGTCCAGTTAATAAGCCCAAGGACCGCTTCACGAACCCTACGATCGATGGTCCCGTGGTCCCGTAGGGTTCGTGCAGCGGTCGGTGGTAACGTAACTAAGTAACCGCATTGACATCGACCATCTCAATAACCCAAGTACTCTCGCCAATAAAGACCGACCGCGGAACGTACCTTGACGCTGTCAGTGTGCCTTATCGCTCCCTGGTACGTTTCGCGGTCCTCTTCCCGTCGCTGTTTGCAAAATGATGGACATGGGTAAGCGATCTCGGTCCAGGCAATAAGTACCAGGACCGCTTCACGAACCCTACGGTCGATGATCGCGCGGTTCCGTAGGGTTCGTGCAGCGGTCGGGGGTAACGTAACTAAGTAACCGCATTGGCATAGACCATCGCAATAACCCAGGTACGCTCGCCTACATCGACCGACCGCGGAACGTACCTTCGCGCTGTCAACGTCCCCAATCGCACCCCGGTACGTTTCGCGGTCCCCTTCCCGTCGATGTTTGCGAAATGATGGGTGTGGATAAGCGATCACAGTCCAGGCAATAAGCCCACGGACCGCTTCACGAACCCTACGGTCGATGATCGCGCGGTCCCGTAGGGTTCGTGCAGCGGTCGGGGTAACGCAACTAAGTAACCGCATTGGCATTGACCATCGCAATAACCCAAGCACGATCGCCAACAAAGACCGACCGCGGAACGTACCTCGGCGCTGTCAACGTGCCTTATCGTTCCTCGGTACGTTTCGCGGTCTTCTTCCCTTCGATGTTTGCGAAATGATGGGTGTGGATAAGCGATCACAGTCCAGGCAATAAACCCACGGACCGCTTCACGAACCCTACGGTCGATGATCCTGTAGTTCCGTAGGGTTCGTACAGCGGTCGGGGGTAACGCAACGAAGTAACCGTATTGACATCGACCATACCAATAACCCAAGTACTCTCGCCTACATAGACCGACCGCGGAACGTACCTTCGCGTTGTCAGCGTCCCCAATCGTTCCTCGGTACGTTTCGCGGTCCCCTTCCCGTCGATGTTTGCGAAATGATGGACATGGATAAGCGATCACCGTCCAGTCAATAAGCCCAAGGACCGCTTCACGAACCCTACGATCGATAGTGCTGCAGTTCCGTAGGGTTCGTGCAGCGGTCGGGGGTAACGCAACTAAGTAACCGCATTGGCATCGACGATCTCAATAACCCCAGTACGATCGCCAACAAAGACCGACCGCGGAAAACTATTCGACGTTGTTTCGAGGGAACTAGGTATCTCGTTCCAAAGTGGAATTTAGAGTGTCAGGCAGCTAAGATGAACAAAAGTCTCGAATGCGAGAGCGTTGTAATGTCCGTAACTTCCGATGCGACGGAGGTTCAACATATGCGTAGCCTACTTGCTCTCTTGACTCTGTTGGTCCTAAACGGGGGTGCTCAAAATCAAGCCAAAGTAATAAAACTGTCACAAACAGCATCGGAATGCAGTTAGTGCGGATGCCGAAAGGGACCTTCGTGATGGGCTCGCCCGAAAGCGAAAAGGGACGAAGACAAGACGAGGCACAGCATGAGGTGACGATCACCAAAGATTTCTATCTTGGAAAGTATGAGGTAACTCAGGCCCAATACAAGAAAGTGATGGGAACCAATCCTAGTTACTTTCAAGCGCCTGCGAACGTTGAGCGAACACGGAGAGGTAGGGTCATCGATACATCTAAGCATCCGGTCGAAAAGGTTTCCTTCGAGAATGCAGTTATGTTTTGTCAGCGATTGACGGAGTTGCCAGAATAGAAGAAGGCGGGGCGCGTGTATCGCTTGCCAACCGAAGCGGAGTGGGAATATGCATGACGGGCTGGAAATAATACTTCGTTCAGCGGGGCTGTATACGCTGATGTTACAATAGATTCTACCTCCGCCGACGATGCAGACGTACTTGATTACATGGACATGGGGTGCAGTACGGTTTCGATACAACGCTTCACAACGAAGCCAAACGCTTGGGGATTGCAATCCATGCATGGACACGTAGCAGAGTGGTGCAGCGATTGGTACGGCAAGTACCCTTCGGAGCCAGTGATCGATCCTTCAGGGCCACCAGACGGTCCTCACCATGTAATGAGAGGTGGTTGTTTTTGGAACTACCGTGAGGATTGCCGGTCAGCGGAGAGCGTACAGCGACGCTCTCAAAATAGTGTACTTTTCGGGGTTGCGAGGTAGGTTCCTAAGATCCTATTTCTTCTTGCGCAACTCACTGCGAGCTCGCCGCTTGGCGGCTTGAAGACTGGCAACGTCCGCTTTGTCGCGCCGCTCTTGCTC
>JBJONT010000500.1:0-4219 GCA_046051705.1 Planctomycetota bacterium
ACCCCATTGTTTGATCCCGTATTCAATGAACCTGCGGCTGCATTAGCCACTGGCTGAATCGGCCTCATCGGGACCAATTCCCCCCGGCCCAACTCATTCGTCGCCGACTGATGCCTAACCAAGCCACCGGCAGAACTTGGAACCGTGACTTGCACCCCTCGTAAAGAGTCCGCTGCCGAGGAACGAACCATCCGCTGCGTGAATTCCAAAAGATTTACTTCGCCCAAGATCCGATCTACTTCTCGTCCTCCGCGCACGAGAATCGTCGTCGGAGCCGTATGCACCCGCCATCGCTCCACCAAATGCGTTTCGCGACGCATATCGACCGTGCGAACCACCCAACCTAAACCCACCGCCTCTTCAACCACCCGGTGCATCTGAAGACTCGCCGAATCGCGAGAATCAAGAAAACTTAAGGCAACGCAATCACCCACTTGTGCCACCGAAGTAGCCCCTTGCAGGTTGGCTCCTGCCGGCTGAGAGATTAACCCGAACTGCTGCGCATTTGCCCAGGAAAATCCCAAACAAACCCACATTGCCAATAAGCAATATCCAATGTTGAATTCTCTTCGCATGCGATCGGATCCTCCCTGATCCCGTGTTGATCCGGAGTTTCCCGATTCCGCCCATCCAAAGCAAGATCATTCCTGGGAAATCGGCAATACGTCGACGCTTACCTGTAAGCTAGTAAAACCGCCACCAACAAAAACGCCTTGGACCGGAGGCACATCGGAGTAATCTCGCCCCCATCCAATGGTGATGTGATCCAACCCCGGTATCACACAATTCGTTGGATCTAAATCCAACCACCCCAAAGGCCCCAGATATACGGACACCCAAGCGTGGGAAGCGTCAGCACCGACCAATCGAGGTTTGCCCGGGGGAGGAATCGTCTGCAAATAGCCACTGACATAACGCGCAGCTAAACCCATCGTCCGAAAACAGGAAATCATCACATGCGCGAAGTCCTGACACACCCCCTGTCGCTTCTCTAAACTCACTCGAGGAGGCGTGCTGACCTGCGTCGAGGATGGCTTGTAGAGAAACTCCTCATAAATCCTTTTGTTCAGCGCCAAAGCAAACTGCAGACTGTCGACCTGCGGATCCCATATCGGTTCGACGAATTTACGAAAATCCTCGTGAGGCTGGCAATACCGCGACGGATACAAATACTCCATCGCTTCCAAATCCCGCCCCCCTTCCGAAACCGGTCCCCCACCAAAACCTCCAACGCCAGCTATCCATTCACGCAAAGCAGCCACTGGTAACCCCGAAGGCAATCCAAGCCCCATCCCCCCCTGGCTTGCAAACGAAACGCTCTCCCTCTCGACTTCGCACTTCGAGACCACGCGCATCGAAGCATGAATCCGCTCGATGCTGTAAAACTCGGTCAAGTTCCCAAACGCATCGATCCCTTTGACCCGATAATCCGGCGGAGGTGTCACCTCCACTTGGGAATGAAGCGTTCGCTGATAGGACAATTCCCTGGGCCGCAGATGCAATTGGTTGTGACAAAGCGAACTCTCAGAGGAATACACGTAATCGGTCACATGCGTAATCGCGTAGCGTCGCACCCGCGGCTGCCGAGCTTCTCCCGAATTCAAGTTGTCGCTCTCGCCGTTCGTCATACCACCACAATTGGGAAATTGTTCGAAAAAAAACGAAGCTTATCCATGGCCTATGCACGCCACTGTCAGTTTGATGTATCCTAACCGACCTAAAACCACATTCCTAAAACCTTCCTACTTACGATATCGCGAATCATGGAAACCGTCCACGAGAGTATCTATGACTACCCTGTCTACTACGATTTGATTTTCTCAAGCGATTGGGTAGCTGAATACAAATTCCTCACCGCAGCATTCGATAAACACGTCAAACGCAAATGCACTCGTTTGCTCGAACCAGCTTGCGGCACCGGCCGACTCCTCTACCGCATGCTCAAAGCCGGATACAAATGCGATGGGCTTGATCTAAACGAAAAAGCGGTCGAATTCTGCAACAAAAGACTTCGAAAACATGGGCTGAAAGAAACGGCCTTCGTCGCAGACATGTGCGACTTCACCACTCCAAAACCCTATGATGCGGCTTTCAATACCATCAACTCCTTCCGCCACTTGCTGAGCGAAAAAGCCACTCTCGCCCACTTCCGCGCAATGGCCGCTGCGATCCGACCCGGCGGAATCTACGCATTGGGATTTCACCTCACACCCCTCGTCGGACCAACCACCGACGAAGAATCTTGGACCGCACGCCGTGGACACTTGCAAGTCAACACGCAAATGTGGCCTCGAGATAAAGACACGAAGACTCGTATCGAGCGATTCAACCTCCGCTTCGATATCTACAAACCCACCGGCTCGATGCGAATCGATGACTGCCTGGTCCTACGCAGCTACACCTACAAACAATTCGCTGCCATGATCAAGAAAATTCCGGAATGGGAAATCGAAACCGCATACGACTTCCGATACGACATCGACGAACCTATCGAAATCGATGAATCGACCGAAGACGTTGTCTACATCTTGAAGCGCAAATAAACACTCGCAATGCCAAACCCAGCGGTTACCTATATCCTGGGTAGCCACCCTCTTCGGCAAAGAACTCACTCCATACGGGCAAGTGCTCGCTGACTTGCCCCGCTTGCTCCAAACTCAAATTGAATTTGCGCAAGAAATCGATCACACCTGAGCGACCTGTAAACTCATCTCCCGTACTCGGTGGAAAAATGATGTGATCAAGCATCTCATCGCCGCGTATGCTCGTCGCCATGTTCTCGATGGCAAATACCCACTTCTTGCTCCGCAAACTCTCCAACCGTGCGTCCGGCACCCCAAATCCGCCCGCCAAAATAATGTCGTCCTCGCCTCGACCATCCCTCCCAATACTCTCTACCAACCCAGGCAAGACCGCTAATTCCTGATCCAACCGTGCAGGTGAAAGATGCATGTTGACCAACGAAAAAGTCAGCGCTCGCTCCGCCGGTACCAACCGACTGCGAAACCATCCAACCAACGGATCATATTCGAGCAACTCTCCCGGGTCCTCCACCGTATACAACTGATAGCGATCGGTCTCGACCCGCTGCGTGTTGTACACAAAAGCTAAATGCATCGCTTGATGCAATGGTCCAACTCGAGGTCCAACCAAGTAGTCGTAAGCCCCTCCCACTTGATTGATCCGATCGACCAACTTCGGTAACACATCCCTCTGTCGCGATGTGATCCCCTGAAAAGCCACCACGTCAAAATTGCGAACCACCCTCGCGATGATCTCCTGCACCGCCAACTTCCCAGACTTCTCTTCGTCATACCCCTGAAGGTCGAATGTTGCGATCCGCAACGTCGGTGTTACCGGTAAACTCGGCACCAACTCCCCTGATCCTCCCTTACCCACCAATGCCCCAGCCATATCGGTATTGCGAACTTGATCTGCCGTGCCCCCAACACCTCCAAAACTCCCCGTACCAACGCCACTCCCCGATCCTACAGGACTGGCTTGACCACTCGCTCCACCTTGCTCCCCACCCCGGTAATACACCGGGAACCAACCCTTCGGATCAACCCAATCTTTTAACTTCGCAACCACCCCAGAATCCTGTCCACCATTCGCCCCCGCCCCCGCACTCTTCGGCTCAATTCGAAATGCATCAAGCCCCCGAATCGAGTAATACTCGGAGGCATACACCAACCCTCCGATCAATGCGGCTACCAATAACGTGCGTTTGCTGAAGATGGCCATAGCTCTCTATCCATCGTCCATCCCCAAACCCCTAGCCAGAGAAGTTCTCAAGAAGTCTCCTTAGCAATTCACCACCAAGACCACTCATTCCGTTTATGCAGATTAGTTCACCGATCAAATCACAGTTCAAATCACAGTTCGAGTCACAGATTGACGAATCGCGTAATTCCTACCGCTCGAAAGTCTTGGTCAACTCACCTAACCGCTCGGCTAATCGCTCCGTCAACATCCCCGAACCGCACCGCCACCCCCAATTCCCCCCAACACTACCCGGCGTGTTCATCCTCGCTCGTGACCCCAACCCTAACAAATCCTGAATCGGGGAAATTGCCAAACACGATACGGAACTCCAAATCGCACGTATCATCGCCCAATGAATATCTTCCGGTCTGCAATCCAAATATCGCAAAGCAAACGTTCGCTCCCGGTCAATCTCCTCAGCCGTCCGCACACTGCCTTGCCCAGGCTGACTCTG
>JBJONT010000501.1:0-5786 GCA_046051705.1 Planctomycetota bacterium
GCCGAGTCTCTCGGCGTTATTGGACGAATTGTCCGCCAAAGAACTGAACCCTAAACTTGTTGGAACACTTGAGGAATTAGCCATGGCCAAGAGCGGTCAAAACCCCGCCTCAAATGATGAGTCGCTCAATGCTTCACCCACTCACGCAATCATCTCCCTTCACGAGTTTTTCCGACGCGGTACTTTGCAGGATTTACTGGCTTTTCCTCGTCAAATAGTGCTGATGATTAAGGAAATTGAGCAGCTCGCTCTTTCCGATTCCAAGCTGTTCGACGCAATCGCGTCGACCATTATGGGACATGAGCGGGTAGACATCGCGGCCGATCTGGAAGATCCGTTGGCCCTGGCAAATCAACTGCGAGAGAAAGGCTATCGCCCCATCATCGCGCGCTCACCTGGCGATCTGAAGCAACAATTTTCGAGACAATCGGATTCAAGTCTGCAAGGCGCCCAACCGCGTGAATTCAAGTCCCCCAAACTTTCCCAGCGAAAGGCTAGTAGCACTCATTCGATCAAGCCCGATCAGTTGCCCCCGAATAAGCAGCCGCTTTCCGAGCAAAAAAACTATGAGTGGGCACCATCGGATTTGGTTCGGCGTAGCCCTACAGATACCGATGTGCGGATGCTGATTGACACATGTGCGCTAATGGACAATGGGTTTGAAGCATTTGCCAACGAGCACCTCTACCGCTGGTCCTCACTGTGGCAGTCAAAAGCTGGAACTTCTGAAGGCGATAGTGATCAGCCGAACGCTAAGGTCCCTGCCCTGGTACTGACGGAAGTGATCCGTGAGCTGGAAAGTCTGGCCGGCTCTGACCGAGTCGACGCGGCCAAAAAGGCAAATCGGGCCATCGGCATTCTACATAAATTAGTTGAAGCCGGCGCGGTGATGCCCTTCGATGCTTCTGTAGCTTACAAGCAGCAACCTGCGGACGACGTGATTATAGCCGTCATTCCAACACTGCTTTTAAATCACGACATCATACTCTTGACGCAAGATCGAGCTTTAGCCGCTTCTTGTCAAAGTAGCTACGAGAACCAGCGAAACAGCGCAGCTCGAACAGGCCGGATGCGAAACTTTAAAGCCTGCAAGCTTTTCCGGGACAAGAACAGCAATGTTCGCGTGGCGACATATAAAATCGAGGACGCGCCCGACACTCAATGGGATAGGCGGGAGAGAAACCAACAAACTATTGCCCGACGCGATGGTGAACAGCCGCGACCGAACCGACCTAGTGACCGAGGCGACAGATCCATGGATAAAAACTTGCCCGATTCGCGTCCCCAGCCAAGGCCACAAAGGCAGGCGCCGTCAATTAGGCAGACGCTTGATAATTCGCTCTATGAAGTTTTGACTCCCATCTCTGCAGGTTCCAAGGTCCGCGCGGCCACTGGCGGTTTCACCTTGGAGTTGGGTAGCCTGATTATGTCAGGCGGCGAGGGCAGCGTTTATTCGGTAGTCGGACAGGATGCATCCGTTGCCAAAATTTATCATCCCGACAAACTGGTTAAATGGCGTATCTCCAAGCTACAAGCGATGCTTGATGATCCAGTGCGTAACATTGGAATCGCCTGGCCAACTGACCTGCTTCTGACCGAGGAGGGAACTCCCGTCGGATTCTTGATGCTTCGTATTACGTCGGCCCAGCCTATTGAAGACGCCGTATATGGCGTTAAACCGTTGGCTAGATTTTTCCCCGATTGGGAACGCAAAGAACTGGTTGAGTTAGCTAAGAACTTGGCTTCGATCATCAAGATTCTGCATGAACGCGACATCATCATCGGCGACATGAACCCTGCCAACGTACTGATCAAAGTCGAGGATGGTTTGCCGAGAGTTGCGTTGGTGGATACCGATAGCTGGCAAGTTGCCGGATACCCATCGCCCGTTGGTAAGAATGAGTTTACGCATCCGATGATTCATGGCCATTCATTCGAGTCCTACCTGCGCACGCGGGAACACGATGAGTACGCCCTCGCCATCTTGATCTTTCAGATTCTCTTCTTGGGTCGTCATCCCTATGCCGCTGTTAGTGACGAGTCGATTTCACATGCGATGCGTGAGTACAACTTTCCGTATCCACTTGATCAGCAAGACGATGGTTCGAAAGTTCCCAAAGGACAAACTTGGTATATCTGGACCCATCTTGACTATAACGTTAAGAAAGCTTTCTATAGCGTTTTCAAGCGAAAGCGAACCATTACCGCCGCCGATTGGGTCGGCCGACTAACGGCTTACAGGCTGGCCATTATCGATGACTGCATGGATGTTCATCACAACGATAATGCTATATCCCCGGAAATACCTCGCATTCCCAAGCAACGAATGGATGGGCCATCCATCGAAATGAAGTGCCAAGTACCTACCTGCGAAAGAAGTGAAACCTTCTATGGCGAATCGGTCATCGAACGCGTTAAGAAAAATCGCAGGTTCGTCTGCCGATATTGCCGTGACCGCGAAATGCATGAAAAGCAGAATGGCGAGTCCCGCATTTGTGACGAGTGTGGCGATCTGTTCGCTTTTCCGCTATGGTTCGAACGGATGTTAGATGGTCGCTTGGCGATCCCGTCGCTATGCGATAATCACGGTGGGCTTCCGCTTCCATTCAATTGCAACCACTGTAAGAGACATTTCACAGTTCACGAATTTGACAAGTGGCAATTGATTTTCGCGAAGCCAGCCTCCGAGCGTTTTTGCGGTAAGTGCATGTATGACGGACATAGTCGGTCTGGCGGGAGCTATTCACAACGCTCCGCGCGGCCTAGCGCTCCTACGCCCGCGAAACCCAATCAGCCCCCATCGACACGCGTTCCTCCCCCCACGCAAAAGACGCTTCCCAAGCCAAGTTCGACGAATGCACCGCGGCCCGCGCCGCAATCAACGCCCAAACCATCAAAGCCTAAGGTGCCTGAACCAACTCCTGATAAACCTGCAACTCCAGATTCAGTCTTCAAGAAAATCTGGAATTTCTTCCGTGAGTGAGATTTGACAAAATGGCATCGTTCGGATTCGAAACAACATCTAAACAAAAAAGAGACTTTAAGTGAAAACAAATACCGATCGCTATCAGGTCCTCCAATCGGACGCGACCACTCGTTTGCCTGTAATCTTCTTGATTGACCAAAGTTTTTCCATGCGCATGACTTTTGGAGGAACACCTACTGGCGAGACAGTGGAGAAGGACGGTAAGACTTGGCATTACGCCGAGGGAGGCAAGATGCTAATCACAACGCTTTTGGAGGGCATCAAAAAATATGCAGAAGAAATTCGCGGCGACACTCGGGCCAGTGTTTGCGTGGAGCTATGTGTTTTGTCTTTTGGAGATAATACTCATATCATTCAGGATTTTCAGCCCATTTCCACTGAGACCATTGATATCGATCCCAATGATGCCAACACTAATCTGGGTAGAGCCGTTAAAGTAGCGATTCAACTCCTGCAAAGACGGAAATCCGAGTACACAGGATATGGCATTGACTGCTACCAGCCCCAGCTAGTGATCTTCACCGATGGCATGGCAACGGATATTGGCGAATGTAAGTCGATCGCTGCGGAAGTTCAAACTCTCATGAAAGCCGGCAAGCTTGTCTGCGTGCCATTTTTGATTGGTACTGAGGAAGGTGCGCAGGTACTTTCCATGTTTGGACCAGAAAACGAAGTATTTGCTTTGGACACGCAGGCACTATTGGAAGTCTTGAAGTTCTTGTCCGGGAGCGCCATCGCTGTCTCTAAGTCGCAAGCAGGCGATTCCGGCGAAGAAACAAAGAAAATGTTGGAAGCCCTCCGTAAGAAAGCTAAGGATTGGAAGACCATTTAGCATGAGAGGAACATACATCAAAGGAACCGGCTTGGCTGTCAATAGTCCTCAAAGTCGCCTTTCTGGCGAAGAGTGCGAGGACCGTCTGATGTTGAGATTGCAGCGAAGATGTGGACTGGTAGTTGTCTGCGACGGCATGGGCAGTGCCCGACACGCGGCGATTGGCGCCCAGGTTGCTTCTAGTACCGTGTTCAATCTGCTTTGGAATAATAAGGAACGCTTCATTTGCCAATCACCTCAACTAGTAGTCGACGAGATAGTGGATTCCGCGCTGACGCAACTGCAACGTGCCGCGGAGGAAACGAAAACGGAGATCGGGCAATTGGCTTGTACGTTGGCCTTCGTCATGGCCATACCCGGCAAATCAACCGTGCGTTACCTAGCGGGAAATCTCGGCGATGGCTTGATTGTCATGCGACAAAAGGCCAACATGTCTGCCTTGCTCAAACCCGAACGTGGCGAGTTCGCCAATCAATCTTTTTTTTTGACATCGAGAAATGCCAAGCAACGTTTGCGAGTAGTTTCCGGTGTAGTGGTTTCAAACCAAATCCCAGGCTGGTTAGTCTGCAGTGATGGCGCTACAGAACAATTTTTCGACCGTCGGTCGAAAAATATTGCACCTGCTGCTTTCGGACTCCTCGAGGATTTGCGAACAGAAAAAACAAAAGATGTCCAGGATTTTCTGCATGGCTTTATTTGCGACACAGTCCAACCCCGTAGCGCTGATGACTGTTCCATCGGCTTGTTGCAAACCGCAACTCGAGGCTCAAATGTTCCTCGAGCTACACAGTGAATCACTGCGTCTTTTTACGAATCTTTCGGTCCGAATTACCAAAGACAAGTTCTTTCAAAATCCTAAAACAAACGAGGGCATGTCTTGATCGAGCTTGGTCGTCTGCTGCGACTGCGTCGGGTCAGGCAATCGTCCAGAATGTGGCAGTTTGCACTTTAAACCTGTATCGTAAGCCGAACTGGCGATCTCTATACTAGAAATACCACCGACACTCGAACGCACGAGGTGACGCCAAGACCACAATCGAGTGGGAAAACGCCTGACGGTCGCCGATAGTCGAGTCAATGCATGTTGAATAGAATGGGGCTGTCGCGGACTTGGCTAAGCGCAACCACCACCAAATAGTCGAGAAAATGTCGTGGCCCAAATGAGTGTATGCTCGAGTGGAACGCTGTTACGTGGCATTAACATTGATCGGAAAAATCACCACTGCCAATAGCTTCTACGTACTACTCGCCAAGCCCAGATCCATTGGGAAGCCATGGGCTTTCGAGTCTGTCGTTTTGCCGGTTTGAGTCTTTAAGACCCGCGAAGCTACTTCTCACGGTCTTAATGGTTCCAAAAACGTGCATGGCGATCGAACCTAGACTAGAAACTAGCAATCGCCCTGGCGTTGCTAGCCAACTGGTTAGTATGCAACATCCCACCAGCTACTCTGCGAAAACAGCTGACTCTTAGTTGCGATTGATAAACAATTGCACTTCGCCCTAATTTATCAGCGAAAGCCCCTCCAGTTTTTGGATTAAATGTTCACCCGTGTTTTGAAGAAAGTCAGATGATAGAACGAACTAAGCAAGAAGCCATTCAGCTAGCAAATGATTTTGCGGTAACGGTATTCGAACATACGCGAGGTATCCCTCGTGAAGTAGAAACTGGACTATCCCTCGGCCTTAGAAGGGCTGCGGTGTCCATCGCGGCACGTACTTTCGAAGGCTGTACGAGACCATCTCCAGATGATTGCCTTAAATTTCTCGAACTCGCCCATGCTTCAGCATCAAAAGCGAGAGCGTACAATCGCCCCGGATTTTGGCATTGATTTGAGAGGTAGACTTAACAAGTCACGTCTTACCTCCAATTCCTTTGCTGAGAGTTCATCATGCCAAGACAACGTCGTGAAGAGACTGCCCAACGCTGGGCGAGTCGCCTCGCTCAATTCGAAACCTCTAACCTGTCCG
>JBJONT010000502.1:0-11352 GCA_046051705.1 Planctomycetota bacterium
CATTTCCAATCGAGCGAGCCAAAGGGGAGTTCGTCGGTGCGGTGATCGACCACGATCGAGATACCCCAACAGATGAGCAGATCGAATCGCATGCAAGAAAGTTTCAAGGTATAGGAATGCAACAACTACCAACTCCCTCGACTCGCCCTTGGATCAAAACGTGGATGCGTTTCAAGCAGCGTTGTAGATCGTTTGGATTGTTTCGCTCGTTGGTTTTATTTCTGATGTTATTCGGTTCGGAGAAGTTCGTGCAAGCACAAGCCAAAGAGGTAGAGTCATCACCTGTTGAATACGAATTAGATTTTCAAGACGCGCACTTGCACGTGGTGCGAGTCCGGTTGAATCTGCCTGCTGAAGGGCTTGATTCCGTGCGACTGATGATGCCAGTGTGGACTCCGGGTTCATACATGGTTCGTGAGTATGCAAGACAAGTTGAGAAAATCGAAGCCAGGGATGCGAAAGGTTCTCCGCGCGCGGTGAAGAAGATCGACAAGAATCACTGGACCGTAGAGAGCAAAGGAGCTGATCGAGTGCTCGTCGAGTACCAGCTTTACGGTCGCGAGATGGGAGTTCGAACGAATTGGATCGAAGAAGCCTTCGCGTTTATTACAGGAGCGGCAACGTTTATTACCCCAGAGAATATGCTTGAGCGTCCTCACTTAGTGCGCTGCAAGCCACGGGAAGGTTGGGGGCAGATTGCAACTTCGCTGACGCCGATCAACAGCCAAGACCCTTGGGTGCGTCGGGCCGAGAATTTCGATGAGTTAATCGATAGTCCTTTGGTTCTAGGGACCATTGATATTCGCAGTCGCTCCATAGGTGGCGTTGAGCATTACCTAGCAACCGCACCATTTGATCCAGCAACACCACAAGCATCGGGACTTGCCACAAACCGTTCAGAAGCTTGGTGGGATACTGAAAAAGCGATGGCCGACGTAGTGAAACTCGTGGAAGTAGAGCAAAAGTTTTGGGGAGACGTCCCGTACACGCGCTATTGGTTTTTGAATTTGATCACCGAGTCGGGTGGGGGGCTTGAGCATGACAATAGCACCGTCTTGATGACCAGTCGTTGGGCTCCTCGGCAGCGAGCGAAGTATGTCGATTGGTTGGGATTGGTCTCGCACGAGTTCTTTCATACTTGGAACGTCCGTCGCCTGCGACCGAAGGTATTAAAGAAGTACGACTACAACCAGGAACAGTACTTTCATGAGTTGTGGATCGCCGAAGGACTTACGAGTTATTACGATGACTTGTTCGTAATTCGGGCAGGTTTGTGTACTCCAAAAGAGTACTTGGAGCGGCTGAGCAAGACGATTCAAGGCTACCAAAACTCCCCTGGTCGTCTCGTCCAAAATGTACTCGATAGCAGCTTTGATTCTTGGATCAAATTCTATCGTCCGGATGAGAATGCAACGAATAGCCGGATCAGTTACTACATTAAAGGTGCATTGATCGGCATGTTGCTCGATGCGAAGATTCGCTCGCAAAGCGAGGGCAAGAAATCGCTTGATGATTGCATGCGATTGCTTTGGGAGAGGCATCACCAAAGCGGATATGAAAATGCGGATTTCTTGCGAATCGTCTCGGAAGTTGCAGGCGAGGAAGTATCGCGTTGGTTGGAACGGGAATTGGAATCGACGCAAGAGCTCGATTACAGTCCGTTGTTAGAGACTTTTGGTTTGAAATGGAAACCGAAAGAAACATCCGATGCCGCCGCTTCGCAGCCCAATACCGTTACGGTTGCACAGGTAGGATTGGAGCTGAGCACCAATGCCGGCAAGACAATGGTCGAGAAAGTGTTGCGTTCCGGGGTAGCAAGCCGCTCGGGGGTCCAAGTCGGGGACGAAATTCTTGGACTTGGAGAATTCCGTGCATCGCAAGAACAGTGGAGTGATCTGGTCGGAACGCTGCGACAGGGGGATCGCGTGAAATTGCTTGTTGCCCGGCGTGGGAAAATTCTCGAAAGGGAGTTGGACTTCAGAGATCAGGAATCGCGAGATAAGGACGCCCAAGAAACCGGGGGTGCGGGTGGGCAATCCGCAGGGGAGACTCCTTCCTGGAACCTTATCCGCGTCGAATCCCCGACGGACAAGCAGGAGGGATTGTGGAAGGATTGGTTGCAAATCCCGGCAGGAGAGGCTGGGGGATCCGCGAAGCAATCCCCTTGAAAACGACGGGAACAAGCTCTATCGGGCCCTTCGGGTGGACAAAATTACTGTGAAAAGAGTTGAAATACCCCCGAAACTGCTCTCTGCCCGGAGGCCCGGTTCCCGATAGAATCGCCTAGGTTGCCCCGTTGGGGGCTGGTAAAATATTCCGGTTGCGGGTAAGAAATGGGCCCATGGAACGGGCTTGACCTGCCCCGCCTATTCCCCTTCAAGACCAGGAAACGAAGGTTCGTTTTTGATCGAGGAACGTCGAAATGTCAGTGAATGAAGAAGTGTTTTCCAAAGTCCAATCCGCACTCGTCGATGCTCTAGGAGTAGACGAAGAAGATGTGACTCATTCGGCAACTATGGTCGGTGACCTTGGTGCTGAGTCGATCGATTTCCTCGATATCGTCTTCAAGCTTGAGAAGGCGTTCGGGATTAAGATCCAGACAGAAGACCTCTTTCCGAAGGATATCCTCACCGAGGGTAGCTACGTGAATGATGGTAAAGTTAACGCGAATGGCTTGGCCGAATTGAAGAAGCGAATGCCTTGGGCTGACCTGACCAAGTTCGAGTCGAACCCACGCGTTCAAGACTTCGGCGATGTGCTAACCGTCAGCGACTTGTGCCGCTACGTGCAAGCCAAGTTGTCCTAAGGACGAATTTTCTCCAGACAGTGTAGAGGCGTTCTCGGTGCGTTGGTTTTGGATCGATCGATTTGTCGAGTTCGTACGCGATTCGCACGCACGAACCATCAAGAACGTCTGCTTCGGCGAGGAACCCCTCGACGAGTATTCCCATAGTTTGCCTCACTTCCCTCATTCGTTGATGATCGAGGGAATGGCGCAAACAGGTGGACTGCTCGTCTCAGAACCCGAAGGATTCGTACGTAAAACGGTTTTGGCGAAAGTGTCCAAGGCGACGTTCTATCGAACTGTCGGACCGGGCGATCGCATTGAACTCAAAGCTGTCTTGCAGGACAAACAGCCCAGCGGCGCAATTGTCTTCGGAACCATCACCGTTGATGGGGACCCCGTAGCTGATTTGGAACTCTCGTTCGCATTCCTCGATGAGAGTTTCGGTAGCTCCGCACTCTTCCCCCCGGAAGATCTTCTCAGGACCCTGCGTATACTTAGGTTTTACGAAGTTGCGGTCGATAAGGATGGGAATAAAATAAATCCCCCTCCGCACATGCTCGAAGCCGAACGCAATGCGGCGCAGATACTGCGCCAAGCTGCACGAAGCTGATTGCAACCACAGGAATGCACAATAAACGATTTTACTCGAAGGGTTTCGATTCATGCGTCGACGTGTTGTCGTCTCCGGTTTAGGTGTGATCAATCCCCTCGGGAATGACGTCGAGACGATGTGGAAAGCTCTCCAAGAGAGCCGAAGCGGAGTTGGCCCAATTACGGTCTTCGACGTATCTGGATATCCGACCACCATCGCTGCCGAAGTGAAAAACTGGGATGTGTCGAAGGCTGGTGAGTCACCCGATGATTGGCTGCACTGCGGCCGGCACACAAAGTTTGCCGTCGGTGCCGCAAAACAAGCCATCGCACAATCGGGGATCTTCGACAGCAAGATCGATCCGACCCGTATCGGTGTCTACTTGGGTGCAGGCGAAGGAAACCAAAACTTCAAGAACTTCACCGAGATGGTCGCTGCCGCTGTTGGGGAGCCAAGCTTCAACATGGCAAACTTCCTACGCTGTGGGTTTGAGTTGATGAACCCGCGCGAAGAGATGGAACAAGAACCAAATATGCCCGCCGCGCACCTCGCGGCTCTCTTCGACGCTCAAGGCCCAAATTCGAATTGCTTGACGGCTTGCGCTGCGAGTAGCCAAGCGGTTGGCGAAGCCACTGAGTTGATCCGAGCCGGAGATGCCGATGCGATGATCGCCGGGGGATGTCACTCGATGATCCATCCCTTTGGACTCACCGGTTTTAGTCTGCTGACAACTCTCTCTCAACGAAACGATGATCCGACCCGAGCATCTCGGCCTTTTGATCGCGATCGCGATGGATTTGTGCTTGGGGAAGGGGCGGCAATCGTCATCCTCGAAGAATATGAGCACGCCCGACGCCGTGGTGCACCGATTTTTGGAGAAGTCCTCGGCTACGGTAGTACCGCCGATGCATATCGTATTACAGACATTCACCCCGAAGGCCGTGGTGCGATCGGATGTATGAAGCAAGCCATTGCGGATGCAAAACTAAGCTTGGAAGAAATCGGATACGTCAACGCACACGGGACGAGCACTACGGTCAACGATCGAACCGAGACCCTCGCTTGTAAAGGTGTCTTCGGTGAACGCGCGAAAATCACACCGGTATCGAGTACCAAGAGCATGATGGGACACTTGATTGCTGCGGCAGGCGCAACCGAGATGATTGTTTGCTTGCTGGCCATCCGCGATGGTGTTTTGCCCCCAACGATTAACCAAGAGAACCCTGATCCAGACTGCGATCTGGATTACATCCCGAATGTCGCTCGACAGTCGAAGATTCGTGTCGCGCTCAACAATAGCTTCGGCTTTGGTGGTCAAAACGTGACGCTCGCCGTCGGATCACTTCGCAATAGCGGATAGACCATGATCTCCGACCCGGTTCTCCTTGCCTATCTCGATGAATCACTGGCCAACGAAAAGATGGTCGAAGTGGAACTTGCGATTCGCAATGAACCTCAATTGCGCCAAAGGCTCTCCCAACTGATTGCCCAACGCGATGTCGGAGTCCATTCCATCGGGGATATTTGGCGACGAAACCGGCTCAGTTGTCCAAGCCGAGAAGCTTTAGGTAGCTTTCTCCTCGGTGCAATGCTTGATCAGACCGCACAATACATTCAGTTCCATATCGAAACCCTTGGATGTAGATACTGCCAAGCAAACTTGGAAGACTTGAAGGCCAAGGCTAAGGCAACCGAAGAGTCAGCCGCTGATACTCGGGCCGCAGAAGCGTTGGCAAGACGTAGAAAAATATTTCAAAGCAGTGTTGGACGTATCCAATCGAATCCCAGATCCTCGTAAGCTGTCCGTGATCGGATCCCCATGCGTATTGGTCAAATAGTCAAGGTCGTCACAGACAGGAAATTTGGTTTCATCCGAAGCGAACACTTTCGCGAGGATGTCTTCTTTCATTTCTCCTCGCTGACAAACATCAATCCGAAATGGATCCGAATTGGTCAGGATGTGGAATTTGAAATCGATGAATTGCTTCGAATTAATCAACAGAAACTCGAAGCGACGATTGTCCAGGAGCCTAGAAAGCCATTGAGCTTTCGGTTGGAAGAAGAGAGCATTGATCAATTCAACCCTGCGCACCATCCCAAGGCTCGGCGTCGAAAGCCGATTTGGAAGGAGCGTAGTGGAGGACCTGAAACGCCACCGGAGGATTCGCCACCGAATCCTTGATTCTACTTCGTAGTTGCCCCCTTGGTCCGTTCTCTCAGCACTGCGCAGCCACTACCGGTCTGTTGATCCATTTGCTGGTCAGCGTTGGGCCTTGCTGGTCAATGCTGGTCCAAGCTGGAAACTGCCCGTGCAGTGCTTTGGGCTGAACGTTGTCGCTTTGTGCAAAACGTCGGATGCGGAGTAGGCTTTGGCGAAGCCTCTTAGCTGACCGGTTTCTTCGTGATGGTAACGATGATGTTTTTGAACATCGGCGTTCGGGATTTCGGGTCCACCACACGCGGAACGAGCACGTTGGATTCGGGGTAGTACATCAGTGCATTGCCTGCGCGGATGTCTTCGTAACCGCGAGCAAGGATGTCATGCATTTGGCCCGCTGAGCTTGTAACGGTCACAAGCGTATCGTGTTCGAGTCCAAGTCGTACTAAGTCATCGGGATGCATCAAAATTACATCGCGGCGTTCTTGATGGCGGTACAAATCGTAGTCTTCGTACACGACGGTGTTGAATTGGCCTTCGCTTCGTACGGTCATCAGTCGCACTTGGTTTTGAGCGAGTGGAGTGATTTCAGGCAGTTCGTGGACCACCAATTGTGCTCGGCCGTCCTTTGTGTTGAAACGCGCTTTGTGGAACGTTCGGCCGGTGACCTGAAATTCCTGTTTGGTTTGGGCGATCGAATCGATCGCTTCGTAGCCGGGAACGACTTTGGAAATCCAGTGTCGGATGGTATTCGTTTGTTCCATTTGTTCCCAGTCGATCGCAGCAGACTTGCCGAGAGTCCCTCGGGCGATTTGCGCGATGACGTGTACTTCGCTGCGTGGCCCCGGCAATCGCTTTGGCCCACCATCGCTCAACCGCACATAGTTGAACATCGATTCCTGAGTCGTCGGCTCGGGTTCTTCGTCTCGCGCTAGAACTGGCAGGACGATTGTTTCTTTGGCAAGTCCATTTGCGTGTCCGGTGTTGAGTGTTGTGTTGAGCATGACAAGCATGTCGAGTTTTCGGAGTGCTTCGTCAGCAAATTGCGCATCGGGATTGGATCCATAGAGGTTTCCGCCCAAGCACAGACCGAACTTGAGGTCACCTCGATGTGCTGCTTCCATGCAATCGAGTGTGTCGCGTCCAGGGGTGGTTGGTAATTGAACGCCGAAGTTCTTTTCAAGATTTTCAAAGATTTCATCTTTGAGTTTTGGTGTTACTCCAACGGAGCCGATGCCTTGAACATTCGAGTGGCCTCGAATCGGCATTACCCCTGCTCCTTCTCGACCGATCATGCCGCGCAGCAGAGCTAAGTTGACGATCGACTGAACGTTTTCAACTCCGTGAGTGTGGTGAGTGATTCCCATGGTCCAAGCGAAGACGGATCCTTGGCTCGTCTCATAGACTTTGGCAAGTTCCCTGATGGTTGCTTCGTCGACACCACTTTTCTCTACGATTTCAGCCCAAGGTCGGGCGGCGAGATCAGCGAGATAAGCTTCCGAGCCGTTCGTATGTTGTTTTAGGTATTCTGGGTCATGCGCTCCGGATTCCACCGTTGCTTTGGCGATACCGGTAATCAAAGCCAAATCGCCGCCGATGTGCGGTTGCACGTAGTGCGTTGCAATTTTGGTTCCGAAAAGCATGCTGATCGGATCGCTGGGAACCTTGAACTTCACGAGTCCAAGTTCTTTCACGGGGTTGATTACGACGATTTTTCCACCTCGACGTCGCATATGCATCAAGGATGTCATCAATCGAGGATGGTTGCTCGGGGGGTTGCCCCCGATAATGAAGATCGTGTCGCACTTGTCGAGATCTTCGAGCACGATGGTCGCCGTACCGGTGCCAAGCGTGGTTTGAAGGCCGACGCCACTTGCTTGGTGGCAGTAGTAGCTGCAGTTGTTGACGTTATTCGTTCCGTAGACTCGAGCAAAGAGTTGCAAGAGAAATCCTGCTTCGTTGCTTGATCGTCCCGAGAAGTACCAAAAGGTTTCTTCGGGTTTGAGTGCCCGCAGTTTGTCAGCGATCTTGGTGAAGGCTTCCGTCCAGGTGATGGTTTTGTAGTTCGACTTGCCCTGTTCGTAGAGAACTGGTTGGATGAGTCGACCGCTTGTTTCAAGCTGGCGTGGGGTCCAGCGGCTCATTTGCGGAACTGAGTATTTCGTCCAGAAGTCAGCGGTGATTGCTGGCTGCATGTCGGCTGCCATGGCTTGGAGCGACTTCTTGCAGACCTCCGGGAATCTACCGTGCTCGTTGACCATGCCACCGTGTTGGCCACCCATCCCTAAGGCGCAGGTTTTACAAGCGTTCCGCGATCGGAGGGCTTTGTACATCTTCCAAATGCCGCCCGCTTCAAATCCTTTGCGAAACGTGTAGCGTACGGCTTGCCAGCCCCCGCCCGCCTTGAGTCGTTTCATAGTCTTCGTATTTCTAAATCGTGTGGAGTTTAGTGATTGTTTTGGAAAGTAGAGGGCTTGCCGGGCGGATTCATTGATCGCCCCTGCAAGCCGCTACAGTATAGCCCGCTTGAGCTTGTAGGAGAAACAAGTCTTGGACAAGTGTTTAGATTAGCGGTAGAGCAACGATCCGATTCGGACCATCGTTGCACCTTCTTCGATCGCTATTTCAAAATCGTCGCTCATTCCCATCGACAATTCCGGTAAGTTCAGACCGAACTCATTTTGCCAGAGGTCTCTTAGGGAGCGTAGGGCAGCGAATTCTGATCGTCGCAGATCTGAGGTGCCTTCGAGCGAGCTCATTCCCATCAGACCGCACAGGTCCCATCGGCGATGCCAGTCGGGGTTAGAGGCGTAGCGTTTGAGAACTTCGATCGCGTCGTTTGGAAGCAAGCCGGTTTTTGAGGTGTCGGAGGTTACGTTGACTTCGAGGAGCACCCTTAGTTTTTCCTCGTTTATTTTGGAATCGGAGTCATTCGCCAAGTTTTCAGGTCTTGGGTTTGCTGGGGATGGGGTTTGGGTTTGGGGAGACAAGTCCTTTGCGATTTGCTCAGCGAGTCTGATCGAGTCCAGGGAGTGGAGGGTGGAGAGTAGGGGGAGGGTGCGAGCGGATTTGTTTCGTTGTAGGTGGCCAATGAAATGCCAGCGGACGCGATCGTTGTTTTTTTCAGGAACGCGGGATGTTTTGTCCCACAGGACTTGGGGGCGGTTTTCCGCCAGGTCGTGGCAGCCGAGGGATATAAGCGAGTTACAGACTTCAGGTGAGACGTTTTTGGTGACCGCTACGAGGGTAACAGATTGGGTTTGGCGGCCGGAGTTGGAGCAAGCCTTTGCGATTGAGTCGCGGACGGAATTCAAGTTTTCCGAGAGGCGGGCCAAGGGGAAATCTAGGGAAGGGTTGATTTTTGAGGGATCCTCTGGGTTCATGGAATGTTTTCGCAATTGGATTGCAAATAGAATTGTTTTGTTTAGAATGAAATGTCGAAGGATGACACGAGTTACAAGAAGTACTTCACAGATGCACCTCAGGCAATTGGACCATTGAAGATGGAACCGTGGAAGGATCGATTAGGTATATTCGCATCGGCAGCGTGCGCCGTTCACTGCGCCGCGACACCCGTGTTGCTAGCGACATTACCAGCGTTGAAGTTCACCGAGTGGATGGCTAGTCCGTTATTTCATCAGATTGCGGCGGTTGGTTGTTGTGCGTTGGTTGCGATGGCTATTTGGCCGGCGTTTCTTCGGTTCCGCGATTATCGAATTCTGTCGCTTTCCAGTGCAGGATTAGGATTGATTGTTTTGGCTGCATTTGTGTTGCCGGATCGGTGTTGTCAGCAGCAAGTAGTGGGTGGCGACGTATCTTTGGCGGGTTTCACGGGAGCGAAATTGATATCGGTAGCCAGTGCATCGGCTTGTTGCGAAGCGGGTGGCGGGTGCCAAGACGAACACGCTGGCCATGATCACGCTATCGATGATCATTCAGGTCATAATCATGCTAGTCATAGCCATGCGGGGCATGATCATGCTTCCCATGACCATACAGGTCACGAGCATGAAGTAGGGGGAAGTGCTGAGGAGAGACCGACCTTGATGGCGGGGGTAGCGGGGATACAGCCTTGGATGACCCCGTTGGGAGGGGCGTTGTTAATTTGCGCGCATGGGTTGAACATGCGTCGTCGGCTTCAAGAGTCGGCGTGTTGTGGGAACGGGGAGTGCAAAGCTTAGGCTTTTGGATAGAAGAAGAGTTGCTGCTTTGATTGTGCATCTGTGGCGAAGGTGTACTGTGAAGTGAAGTGAAGGGGCGACAGTGGGGCGTCTTGAGTTGCTCCTGGTTGCAATGCAGTCAAAACCTCTGTTATTCTTTTTCGGGTTTCTAGGGCCGGGTGGTGGTCGGTCGTTTTCGTTGTTTGTTAAAGAATGAACGAACATGAAGGCGGCAGCGATGCCAGCGAAACCATTTGCTAGCTTGTAAGGTGACAGCTACCGAGCATCTCTGCCTGAGAAATGCCAGCATTATTTTGCGTGCTCGACCGGGGACAGTCCCTGAACCTGCGGCGTTTTAGCGGGTTATGCTAGCAAATTGGTTGAGGTTCTTCGGAGCCAGGGAGGTTGCGAATCAGTGGCACCCAGTGCCGGAGTTGGATGGGCACATAGAGCGATCAGCAACCTGCGGTCATTGCATTAGCAATGCTGTCAAAACCGAGCTGTAAGCCTGCAAAGCGGCAGCATTAAAATTGGCATGCTATAGAAATGCTAGCATTATTTTGCGTGCTCTACCGGGGACAGTCCCTGAACCTGCGGCATTTTAGCGGGTTATGCTAGCAAATTGGTTGAGGTGCTTCGGAGCCAGGGAGGCGGCGAATCGGTGGCACTCAGTGCCGGAGTTGGGTGGGCACATTTAGCGATCAGCAACTGGCGGTCATTGCATTTGCAATGCTGTCAAAACCCAGCTGCAAGCCTGCAAAGCGGCAGCATCGCAATGGCCTGTGTGAGAAATGCCAGCATTACTTTGCGTGCTCGACCGGGGACAGTCCCTGAACCTGCGGCGTTTTAGCGGGTTATGCTAGCAAATTGGTTGAGGTTCTTCGGAGCCAGGGAGGCAGCGAATCAGTGGCACCCAGTGACGGAGTTGGATGGGCACATAGAGCGATCAGCAACCTGCGGTCATTGCATTTGCAATGCTGTCAAAACCGAGCTGTAAGCCTGCAAAGCGGCAGCATCAAAATGGCATGCTATAGAAATGCCAGCATTGCTTTGCGTGATCGACCGGGGACAGTCCCTGAACCTGCGGGAAATTTTAGAGAAATGCAAGCAAAATTAGAGGGTTGCTTTTGCAACTGCGGATGTGCAGCAAAGATAAAGGTGCGGAAGCTTTCGCCCCCACACCTTTATCTTTTCTTGAATTACTTCTTCTTGAATCGCAACGATTTCAAGAATCATTGCAAGCCTCGCGACAACCAATGCGATCGGCTTCAACGCGACTTAACAAAGCACTAAACTTACTTCGCTTCGCCCGGCGAAACATACAATCCGGACTCGCCAGTCGATCCACCCACAACTCCCGGACTCGATGTCTCTGGTGCCGATTCCGATGCACTGCGAACCAACGAAGTCACTCGCAACGCATTCTGAATCTCCAATCCGGAGAAATACATCTCTACTCCCGTATAGTCACAAATCTTTCGAGGTTTGCTTGCTAACTCTTCCCAGCTGAGCCCGTTGGCAATGTGCCACGCTGCCGCTTGGGCTGTGTTCTGTGGGACTTGCCCCTTCGCCAACGCCTTGCACAACTCTGCAATTTCAGGGTTCGAGTTAACTTCGGAAAGTCGCACGACTTTGTACTTCATCCGTGGGTTCG
>JBJONT010000503.1:0-13361 GCA_046051705.1 Planctomycetota bacterium
CCGGTCTTGCTGTAGGAAACAACAACCGAACGACCGGTCGTACCAACAGCGTTACGAGCGAGCAACTCCAACGAAGTCATCTTGACAGTGTTCACCGTCGATGTGTTGGTAAACGACAAGAACGAATAACGAGCGGCTAGCGGTGAGCCCGACCCGACGTTATTGAAGTCCGATGTTCGCCAAACACCAGCGCTGCTGACCAATTGCCGCGCACCGTTGTTACCGTAAGTGCGAACCGGGCTGCCTGTACCGGTGAAAGGACCAGCGTTCGACATAGCTCCCGCCGTGCCGACAATGCCCGAAGCAACCGTGCCGCTAGCATCGGTAGCAAAATCCCAAGTAGCAAGCAGTGCCGCATTGGCACTCTGAACCGACGCAACCAACGCCAGCAACAAACCAAAAATCCTAACCATAATCAAACCCCCAGAGTAAAGATTCATTCTTTCCATTTTCACTAGGTCATTCCTGCTTCTCAAACCCAACCTGGAATGGCCTGGTGGTCAGCATAGACAACGTAAAGTTAACTGATTTGCCATCGAGTGTCAAACCTCATAAGCTCATTCGACCGCAAAAAGGAGTCAAATTTGGTGTTTTTCAGCCTTGTATCGGACTTTCCATACGGTTTCTCCAGCCAAAATGCTAGCAAATTGCGAGTTTATGTTTTCGGAAAAAATTTTCACCTCAGAAGACAAATCCGAACCACCACCCTGTTCTTCGAGACCCCACAACGTCATTGGCACCTAATTTGTGCTTTCCGAAACACCATCCAAGGTGTATCGTCTTGCAGGCGTGCCGGACCCCCCCCTACCGCTTCTCACGGACAAGGAATACCGAGGTTGGCTTCCACCACTCATACAAGCTTCTCGATCGAACAAGCTCGCGCGATGCTGCCCCTGCTACGGCTTATCGTTACCGATATATCCTTGTCCCATCGAGAACTCTCCGAACGACGCTCCACGCTCCGAAGGATGCTGCGCGGACACCAGGGAAAGTCAAAATTCCAAGTCTACGACCAAGAGATCGCAGAAGTCCAAGACGAACTGAAATCGCAGACGGTAAACCTCGAAGCCTACATCGAAGAGCTTGAACGACTCGGGGTTATCCTCCGCTCGGCCCATGACGGAATCATTGATTTCCCCACCGCAATCGAAGACCAACCAGCGTTCTACTCGTGGCAAATGGAAGAGCCTGACATCACCGATTTCCACTGGGCACACGAATCTTCAGCCGAACGACGCCCCTTAGCAAGCTTGGACACAGAGTAAAACATGGCACTCATCGAACCCAGGACCCTCAAAGGCTTCCGCGATTTCCTACCCCCAGCCATGAGGCAACGCGAGCGATTGATGGACATTGCTCGCACCGTTTACCGCCGATTCGGATTCTCGCCCATCGACACCCCCGCGCTCGAACACCTCGAAGTCCTTACTGGAAAAGGCTCCGATGAGACCGACCGGCAAATGTATCACTTCAAAGATAACGGCGGACGGCCCGTGGGAATGCGGTTCGACCTAACAGTCCCACTTGCCCGCTTTGCCGCCGAACATCTGCATGAAATAGGGACCCCATTTAAGCGCTATCACATCGCGCCGGTCTGGCGCGGCGAAAGCCCCCAAGAAGGCAGGTTCCGCGAATTCGTACAATGCGACTTCGACACCATCGGCACAACGGGTGTCGTCTCCGATATCGAAACAGCATTGGTCATCCACGAACTTATGCTCGAGATCGGCATCCGCGAATTTCGACTCCGAATCAATAACCGCCAAATCCTTTCTGGCTTACTCGACTCGCTGCAACTTGCCGATCGCTCCACACAAGTCCTTCGGGCACTGGATAAACTCGACAAAATCGGCCCCGATGGCGTTGCGAAAGAACTCCAAGCCGCACAAATCAATACGCCTGAAATATCCAAGCTTTTCGAATTCGCCGCCATCCGTGGAAACCACCAGGATGTTCTTGCAAAGCTCCACGCGTTGCTCAAGGAAAACGAGCAAGCCTCCAAAGGAATTGAACGACTCAATACCGTTTGCAGTGCCATCCTTGCCGCCGGAGTCCCAAGCGAACGCTTTGAAATCGACGTCTCGATCGCCCGAGGCTTGGACTACTACACCGGGATCATCTTCGAAACGTCCCTTCTTGAACTTCCTCAAATCGGCAGCGTCTGCAGCGGCGGACGATACGACAACCTCGCTGAACTCTTCACCAAACAGCAACTCCCCGGCGTGGGCGCATCGCTGGGCCTAGATCGACTCCTAGCCGCACTCGAAAAACTAGGCAAGCTCCCCGCCCAGTCCTCGAATGCAGATGTCTTCATTCCACTCTTCGACCCCGATCGCATCGACGACTACTTCGCTCTCGCAGCCATGGTTCGCGCCAACGGATTCTCCGCAGAAATTTTCCCCGAACCAAAGAAACTCGGCGCTCAATTGAAATACGCCGACGCTCGCGGATTTCGAGTCGCCTTAATCGCCGGTTCACGCGAGCTCGATCAAGGCATCGTACAAATCAAAGATCTCAAAACCCAAGTCGCTACCGAAACTCCTTGGAAACCCAATACCGAAGAATTCCTAACCAAACTTCGCACTATCTTGGCGATGAACTCGATGATCGCCTAAAGGGCAACCACGCAGATCGCCCTACAGCGAAGCTTCCGCATACGACTCATCGGTCTCCCAAATCCTAACGGACGTAGCTTTTGCCCCAGAGCCGGCAAGCAATCCAGGGCAAACCTCCTCAAGCAAATACTTCGCCATGTTCTCCGCCGTCGGATTATAAGGCAAGACGAAGTACCGACTCGGCTCAACCATCTTCAAAGAAGCGATCGCATTCGAGTCAGCATGGCTTACCAAAAAGCTGTGATCCCAATGCTCGTCGATCCAACCCTTGCAACGCGCTTTCAAATCGGCAAAGTCCATCACACGGCCGACCTTGTCTTGCGTATCGCTCGTCACAAAAAAATCACACACGTAATTGTGCCCATGAAAGTGCTCGCACTTCCCACCGTGCTGATGCAACCGATGCCCCGCACAAAACTTAATCCTTCGCATTATGGTCAACGACATCGTTTTCTCTCTTCCACCTACCGAGTACTCGAAACCCAAACCCTTATAAGACTCGCTACGCGACAGACTCGCCGTACAGCAGATTCGCCAAACGACTCCGACGAACCGGACGCCTACTCCGACCCGGAACCCAGTTTAGGATTCTCAAGATGACGACGCGCATCGCGCTGCGTCTTCTTCTTCAAATTCGCGCGAAACGCTTCGTCTAAATCCACCCCTGTCTGATTCGCTAAACAAATCAGAACAAAAAGGATGTCCGCCATCTCATCGCCGAGATTGTAGGCCTCATCCGATTTTTTAAAGCTCTGCTCACCGTAAGTTCTCGCGAAAATCCTCGATAACTCACCCACCTCCTCCATCAATACAGCCAAATTCGTCAACTCAGAAAAGTAACGAACCCCCACCTCGCGAATCCAGCCATCTACGCTCGCTTGCAACTGCGACAAACTTTGCGACTCACCACTATCCATCGCCAACCCCCAATCCAAAACAAAAACCTTAATCAACCACATCTACCCAAACCACACCACACACCACCAAACCTCCCCCCGCCCCGAACACTCTACACTCCACAAACACCCCCAACCAAGCCATATATCCGGAAATATCCCCACAACCCTCCCGCCGGACACTTGGTTTTTGAAGAGGCAGGCAGTGCGCGAAAAACGAGCAATACCCAAAACACCCCCACTGAGAGGTAGTGCCTGTTTTGCGGGCAGCGAATTCTGCGAGGCGTAAACCTTTGCAAGCATTAGCTTTACGGCGAGGGTATTGACTGCATTTCCAAGATAACGTCGAAACCCGCCGAAGAGCGTCTCGGTCAATTCGACTTTTGGATTGGTCGCGTCAGTCAAGAGGAGGGTTCGCCCCCTGGATGAGGTCGACCGGGGTTAGCGATGGAATTTTGACCCCGCAAGGAAACCCTGAATCAGGAAGGTGTCTCGCCATGACTTTTGAAATGAATCCAACCGCCCCTCACGTTCTCAACCCGCAAGCTCTGGAAGCTCTGGGTAATCGAGCGGATTGCGTAGGGACCCAAGCCGAATCGGCGAAATCCAAAAAGAAGGTCAGCGAAGCAGGTGAAAGACTGGCCGCCGACATGAAAGTTTTCCAAGGGGTAGCGAACGAACTAAAGGCCAAGACATGCCTCTCGAAGAACTTCGAGGATCGATGCCACTGGGTTCACCAAGTCGCCGCTGAACTCTTCGGCGTCGCCCCAACTTGGACGGCTTTCTACCGCGAAACCTTAGGTGTAGACGGCGTGGCGCACCAAGTATTCGACAATGCAGTCGATTATCGCCGATACGAAGCGAGTGAGACCCATACGAAAATCCTAGAAATGCTGACCGTACTCCGCTCCCGAGATGCCATCGATTGCGATCCGACAGAGCCTCAACGCATGATCACCATCCGAATCCCCAAAAGCCTACACGATAGCTTGTGCAAAGAATCCAATGATTTGGAAATCAGCGTCAATAAACTCTGTATCACCCGGTTGGTTCAACGCGTTGACTTGACGATGCTCCCCTCGTGCCCACAGAAACGACGCGGACGCCGTCCCGGCCCTGATTACCATAAGCCCCTTACCAAACAACAAAACGCAAGTAGCGAAATCAACTCCTAGACTCTAAGGCTTCTCTAGGAATACAATACCCCGGCCGGGAGGTAGGGCAATCGCTCCGTCTGAGCAAATGCAAAAGCAATTTTGCGATTGCGATGCGGGGAGGAAAGTCCGGGCTCCAACAAGCAAGATGGTCGATAACGTCGACCAGCCGTAAGGCTAGGGAAAGTGCAACAGAAAGAAAACCGCCTTCGATGCCCTAAGCGTCAAAGGTAAGGGTGAAACGGTGGGGTAAGAGCCCACCAAGTGACGGGTGACCGCTCACTTCGGTAAACCCCATCTGGAGCAAGATCCAACAGAGTGAGACCCCCTTCACCGGGCCGGTCGCATCCCGCTCGTGATGTTAACGCTCGGGTAGATCGCTTGAGCCCAAGAGCAATCTTGGGCCTAGATGAATGATTGCCAGCGCTTGGCTCAGCCAAGCGCTACAGAACCCGGCTTATATACCTCCCGGCTTTTTTCACTTCGCGTCCCACCATGCAGGTTCCTAACCGCCCCGCTCCTCCTCCCAAACCGGCACCGGGCCCACCCAAGCCGGCACAGGGCAATGCTGCATCGGGAAACGCTCCGAACAACCCTTTTCTTGCCGCTGCATGGTTTGAGCTTTCTCTCGGATTCATCGCAATCATTCTTGGCGCTATGTTGGGGATCAACCCCAGAGAACACCTTCCTCGCGGCTTACCTCTGGCCCAGTTCGATTGGCTCTGGATCACGCGGAGCATCGCAATTGCGGTCCCTTTCGCACTTCTGCTGCTTATCGTAGTTCAACTCATCGGCCGACTCCCTCTCGATGAACTAAACCGACTTGAACGAGTCACGAAAAACCAACTTCGCTCGATGCTAGGCCCCTCGACCATCCCACAACTAATCATTCTTTCGCTCGCTGCCGGCGTCGGAGAAGAACTCCTTTTTCGCGGCTTAATCCAAAACGCTCTCCTCTCCCTCTATAGCCCCACGACCCTCACCGGCGCTTTGCCCGCGATTGCTTGCTCTTCCATCGCGTTCGGTTTCGCACACCCAATCTCGAAATCCTATATCTTGGTCACGACCCTCATCGGCCTGCTATTCGGATTCGTCTATTGGCACTACCAAGATTTGCTCGCTTGCGTTCTGGCTCACTCGCTCTACGATGCTGTTCTACTGATTACGTGGAAATGGTCGGAATCGAAATAACCTTCCTCGTCCGTAGATTCACCACCTCTAATTCTCCAAAGGAGGGATACAGACCATGTTCGACAACTCCTTGATTAACCCCTCGGCTCTCTTCGAAGTCTCTCTGCCGATTCATCGACTTCCAGAAGTCCTCGACATGCGATCTCCAGAGACATGGGGACTCGATGACAAATACCAGATACCGGCCATCCACGTTCTAAACACCCAAAACTCACGGCAGACCAGCATTCGATGCGCTTGGAACGACCAAGGACTTTTTCTGGCATGCAAACTTTCGCATAAGATCCCGTCGGGCAATCAAAATACTTACGCGTTAAAAATAGAACTGGCCGTTCACAGTCGCTACAGCCGCGATCTACGGTCTCGAGATGACTTCAGCACCCATCTTGTATTCGATCTTCGAGGTCCAAAATTCGTCGATCGACTCGAGCTCGAATGCCAAGGAACCACAGCGGTATCCTCTGGCTTTTCATCTCTGACGCCGAGCGAAACCCGTGAATGCATGGGTACTTATGCTGCCCTACACCGCAGTGTCGACGAACTGAAGTTTTGGGTCAGCATTCGCGCGGAACAACTTCCCAAATACAGCCCATTCGAGTTTCCCGACATAGCTCTCGGCCTGCTAGCGATCGAGCCACCCACTCGACTCCTTAGCCTGGCCCAATCCGGTGTCCAAGACTTTCTATCGATCCCTCAATCTTGGTTTCATCTCCGCTGCACCGAGTAACACGCAGCAGCCCGCATTTTATTCATTGAGCAGATCCCAATTCGATAAGCCAGTCACTCCGAGCGCTTCCCGAGACACCGCATCCCAATCCTTCGTCCCCGCCTTGAGAAACACCTCATAGATGGGCTTCTTGCTCAGCGGCGTGTCGATGCTATCCGCAACGTTTCGCCACAATCCTAAACGCAACCCACCCTCCCTCGCATGATCCACATGGCGATGGTAAATAAATGCATCGATGCTTTCGAGTCGCTTGCACTTCTCCCACGCATAAACATACGCAGATGCTTGCTTGAGCTCTCCCTGCTCGTTCGCTTCACTATGGAATCCCTGTTCCGACAGGATCACCCTTCGGGTACGCATCTCCCCAGTCGAGTCTTTGTACTTCAACTCATCGCGATCCAAGTAACGACAGAGTATCTCTAAATTCGCAAAGGTGATCTTTGGCGTGTCAACAGACTTGGTGACCGCAGTGTCATTCCAAACTTCCGATGAGAAAAGGTTCGAATGGTAAGGATGGTATGCAATGTGCCAATCGAACTCCCCCTTCTCACGCACAGTTTTTGCGAATCGATCCAACAAATCTCGTCCGGGTACGGAATCCTTCGTCTTCTGCGGGGTGTGCGATGAAGTCCAGTGATGATCCAAGGAAACGTAAACCCTTCCGTGGCGTGAGGATTTACGAACCGACTCATGCACAATCCGCATCGACTTTTCATAACCATCGACCAATTCATCGAGCGTGCTTGCGCCACAATTGTGCCATACAGAATGAGAATTGACTTCGTTTCCAACAATCCACCCCCATACTCTTCCACTTGACGGATCCTCTGAGTTGTAACGATCCGCTAGGAACTCCATCGCTGCGCGAAACCAAGCTTGACCCGCCGGACTGTGAACATTGAATGCGGAAATCGTATAAGGCCCATTGCTGCCGGCGCGCGGGTGCAACAAAATCGCATCCTTATTCGCATCCCCGGTGGGCATCGCTAACAAAATCAGATAAACCACAACTCCCGCATCCGAAAGGGGTTTTATCCGCCTATCCATTCCTTCTATAAATCGTCGATTGAATCGATAAGCCACATCGCTACTTTTCCACTGAATTGCTTCAGCATCCCCTTCGTTGGCAATCATCCCTCCCATCGGAAGATTCAAAGCCGCATGCCGAACGCCAAGGGCGATCGCATCGTCAACCATCTGAACCTGCAATCCTTTGATACTTCCCGGGGACGGAAATGGATCGCTTTGCTGCCCGTGTGAAATCCCATCGATGGAAAAACCAATCGCCAATCCCAACAGCCAAACCAAACTACTGTGCAACTGCATCAATTCGCCTACATCCCAAAACCAAACAATCACCACGAATACAAGTTGATAACTACGCAAGAATCTCTCGAACCACACGCGCTTGCTCGACCCCGGTGAGCCGATGATCCAAGCCACCGTGAGAGAACGTCAATCGCTCATGATCAAAACCCATCAGGTGCAAAATCGTCGCATGAAAGTCTCGTACGTGAACGGGTTTATCTTCTGCTCGTAGACCGATCTCATCGGTTGCGCCATGGACCGAACCACCTTTGACTCCCGCCCCGGCCAACCATGAACTAAAAGCCCACGGGTGATGCTCTCGCCCTTTTGCGTCAGCTGTATTGTTGAACGGAGTTCGACCGAATTCCGTAGTCCAAACGACCAACGTATCTTCTAGCATTCCTCTGCTTTTTAGATCTTTGAGCAATGCTGCGATGGGTTGATCCACATTCTTTGCTAACGGTTCATGCGTCATCATGTCTCCATGCGCATCCCAATTTCCCGAGGAGCCTGTATCGATCAACTCAACAAACCGCACCCCTCTTTCAATCAATCGTCTGGCGGCAAGACACTGCCAAGCGAATCCGGTTGTAGCATTTCTTTGCAAACCATAACTTTCCAATGTCGCTTGAGACTCATCGCTAAAATCAAACGCGTCAGGGACCTCCATCTGCATACCGAAAGCCGTTTTAAAACTCTGCATTCGAGATTCCAGCAACCCATCTCCCTGTCGTGATTGCAGATGCTCGCGATTGCTCTCCTCGAGAAACTCCAATTCCATAGATTGCCGATCTTGCGGTAGGCGCGGTGCAATGTTTGCGATTGGTTCTGAACCCGGGACCACCAAGGTGCCTTGATAAGCCCCTGGAAGAAAATCGCTTGCGTAGACTTGAGTCCCCGCATAAGTCTGTCTCGGAGCGATAACCACAAATCCCGGAAGGTTTCGATTGAGCGTCCCGAGTCCATAGGTGACCCAAGCACCCATACTCGGTCGAGACTGGGCGAATGAACCGGTGTGCATCCCTAACGTCGCATTGTAGTGATTCGAATGCGATGTATGCATCGATCGAATCAATGCGATGTCATCGACACAAGTGGCCATATGTGGGAAGAGCGAGCTGACCTCCGTACCACATTCACCATGCTTGCGAAATTCCCATTGTGGCTTCTTGAGAAATATCCGTTCATACCCCGGCCTATCCTTGATTTCCGGATGATCCGCTTTGATCTCCTTGCCATGCCCAGAGATCAATTCCGGTTTCGGATCCCAAGTATCCACATGCGACACACCACCTGTCATGAACAGGAAAATGACATTCTTCGCCTTGGCAGGAAAATGCGATTCCTTCGGTGCAAGCGGATCGCCCGACTGCGCCATCAAGCGCTCGACTAAAGCCGGCAATACCATGGAACCAGCAACAGCCGATCTGACCCATTGCCTACGATCAAATCCATACTTGCTACTCATCGTCGACTCCTGTACATCCAACTTGCTTGCTCTTCACACTTAATCTGCGGTCTGCTTACTCTTAATCGACAACCATGAATTCGTTGCTTGCAAGCAACGCGCGGACGCAAGCTGACCAACGATCCAATTCGCCCCCAGGATAACGTTCCAGGAATGCTTCAACGCGATGCAGTTCGTTACTCGTTGCTCTTCTTTGAAATAATACGCGCCATAACAGGTCTATTCGTTTTTCAAGCACAGTTTCCTCGGAGAGCAAACGACCAGTAAACCTGCCCGCCTGCGCATGAAAGAACGGATCGTTCATAAAGTACAAAGCTTGGGTAGGCACAGTTGTCGAATCGCGAATCGGTGTAGTACCGTTGGGGTCAGCTCCATCGAATATCGCAAGAAACGGGTGCCGACGTTGACGCTGGACCATCATAAATGCGGTGCGATGAGCCGTATCATAAACTGCGGAAAATGGATCGTGCTGAGTAAAAGTCCAACTCGACTCCGCTGGAAATGGATGCTGCCGAGCAAATGACAAATCCAGATTCCCTCCAACGATCAGTAAACTATCCCTCATCTCTTCCGCAGTAAGTCGCCTTCGTGAAAAACTCCCAAGCAATCGATTCTCTGGATCGCTTGCATCGGCAACACCCGAAGCCCGCTTGTATGCCTCGGATTGCATAATCAGTCGATGCAAGTGCTTGATGCTGTAACCATTGGCAATAAACTGCTCGGTTAAATACTCCAAAAGCTCAGGATGCGTCGGCAATTCCCCCCGGGCTCCAAATTCATTCGGTGTACGCACCAGTCCTCGACCAAAATGCCATTGCCAAACCCGATTGACAATCACGCGAGCTGCGAGAGGCGAATTTGCGATCCATTCTGCAAGCTCTTTGCGGCCGCTTGCGGACTCGCCGCCGATCGGCTCTGAACCGAAAACCGTTAACCAACGCCGAGGAATTTCATCCCCGAGTTTCTCAGGATCCCCTCTTAAATGCAGTCTCGCGTTTTTGATCTGCGACTCAACTACCCCATAAGCCACGTCAACCGATGGCATCGCTTCGAGTTTCTCCTGCGGCTCACTCGACGCTCCGAGCTGAAGCAACACATCTCCAATCTCAGGAGCTGAAAATCGTTGGACTTGAAAGGAAACGCCGTCTCCCCCGCTTTGATGCTCATCGGTAACTCTACCATCGACCTTAATTTGCCCATCGATTGGGCTAACCCAAGCGATCCCGACTTTTTTATCCACACCTGGGTGAACAAATAGCGAACGCGCTGACAAACTCGTCCATACCGAAACGGGCTGATCCGATGTATTGACGAACACCGATGGTGGAGCTTCTGACTCCCATCCTTGCAACACCGAATTGCCCTGTATACTCGGTTTGCGATCTACCAAGAAACGATTTGAAGTCGCTTCGAGGAAACACCAATGCGCTCCATGACTTCCCGGATGCGGATTCGCGGATAACAAGTCGGGGATCAATTCAGAGACGTTCCAGGTACGCGCTGCTGGCGAATCCTCTCCGATACTCCATTCGACACGCGTGGTATCCGCCCCGTAATTTCCATTCGGTGAAACGCTAAGCATTAACACATCGCCTCGCTTGACGCTCAATGAAGTCCCAAAGGGAACGCTTGCACCCTCTTCGACCTGTGATTCGGCAAGAAGCTCACTTTGCGCGGAAATCGCTTCCGAGAACCGCATGCGATGCACTTGCGCTAGTTTTTCTCGCTCCTGTGCCGCCCGCTCTAATCGCTCCTTCTTCTCCTGATAAGGCTTGAGCATCCGATCGATCTCCTCTTGACTCGCAAGCGGGATCATATCCTTCGGTTGCCCCTTCGGCTCACACCCTGGAAACGAGAATTTGCAACTTTCAAAGACTCCATACAGAGCGTAGTAGTCCTCTGCTGTGACCGGATCGTATTTGTGATCGTGACACCTCGCACATCCGATCGAAAGCCCCAGAAAAGCTCGACCGACATTGTCGATCACATCCTCGTACGTCAAATGCATGTCTTTATCGATATCATGCCCAAAGCGACGCGCGATCGCCAAATAACCCGTGGCAATTATTCCCTCAGCTCGGCTCGCAATCGGTGCGCCCTCAACGGGAGTATTGGGTGCCCCAGATGCCCCCGTAACCTGCGTGCCAAGCGGATTTGCTGCGACGATGTCCCCTGCGATCTGAAGTCGGATGAAATCCGAATAGGGCATGTCGCGATTCCAAGCATCGAAGACCCAATTTCGGTACCTCCAAGCGTGCACCAAGGGCCGGTCCGTATTCTCTCCAGCCGTGTCCGCATATCGGACTACATCAAGCCAATGCCTACCCCAATGAACGCCATACTGAGAAGATTCCAAGTAGCGATCTATCCAGTTCGATAAAAGCACTTGCCGTTGCTCAGGCCCTTGAGACTGCGACCAAGCGAGTTCGAAAGCTTCGACATCCTCAGGGGTTGGTGGAAGCCCCAACAAGTCATAGCTCATCCGGCGGATCAAATCTCGGGGAGCGGCTGGTGGTAGCGCTTGCACCCCAGCATCTTGCAGTTTCTCCGCGATGAAGCGGTCGATGGTTTGCGTTGCAGGTTGGATTCCAACAACACCTAGTCGTTCGGAATCAGCAGAGTTTGCATTCGAAGTCGATATCGAGTTACTAGAAGTGGCGAAAACAGGTTGGAATGACCACCACGACTTCGCATCCTCAAGTTTCATCCCGGCAAGCTTCTCTTCTCCGACGCGAGGATCATGGGCACCGTGTCGGACCCATTCCTCGAACACTCCTATCGCTTCCGCTGATAGCTTCCCTTTGGGAGGCATCTGCATATTCTCATCGGCATAGCGAATGGCTTGAATCACCAACGATTCGTCGGGCTTTCCAGGCAGGATTGCCACTCCAGAATCCCCACCTTTCTGCCAACCCGGACGTGATTCAAGCGATAAGCCCCCTTTGGTACTTGTGCCGCTATGACACTCGTAGCAATGTTCGATAAGGAGCGGTCTTACTCGCGATTCGAAAAAAGCATCTTCATCCCCACGAACGTCCGTGACCAATGCCAAAAGAACGGCAAACGCTGTGAAACGAACCATTTCAAATAACCAACCACTCAGAGGAAACGAACTCGACTGCCAACGCCAGGAACAAAGTATGCCACCCAAAGGATGCCATCCGGAAAGTATAAGGTATTCGTAGATCAGAAAAACCTTTCTATCGGTCTTGCGCGAACCCAGGCCAAGCGACCCGCAGTTACTCGATCCCGGACCACCACACGCCCTGCCCCCTTTCGAAGAACAGAAAAAAGCCGGATTGCAAGCAGAAACAGGCTGGATCTAAGAGAAACCACCGAACTTAACCGTTCGCTAACACATTCCTAAAGCAACTTACCGACATTCACGATTTCTTAACACAAGCATAACACTCGCTTCACCGAAATGCGAGTATTGATTCATACAGTATTGCGTCAGAGAGGTCGAACGCAGCCTGTACCATTGATTCTCATCCAAGGTGGATGGTGGGTACGCACTGCGAGTTGTTCTACGGCGGGTACTTCGCCACCGGAACACGATCGCCTTGCGTAGCACAGATATTTCAAAAATATCCAATAGGAATACAGGAGTAAGGGGAATGTCTAGAAATCAATTCAAGCGAAGTGGTTTTACGTTGGTAGAGCTACTCGTCGTCATCGCCATCATCGGTATCTTGGTCGGCCTGCTGTTGCCTGCCGTCCAAGCGGCACGCGAAGCAGCACGCAGAATGTCATGCAGCAGCAACGCACGCCAACTCGGGCTTGCACTGATGAACTACGAGAGCGCCTACAAGCGATTACCCCCGAGCCGAATCGCGATCAATGCACCTGTCTTCCAAGTCTCCTGGCCGGCGATGATTCTTCCGATGATCGAACAAGGCCCAAGCTTCTCGAGCTACAACTTCAATCGCCCTTGGTACGAACCGATCAACGATGTGGTTACCACCACCCAGATCCCTGTGATGATTTGCCCTTCGAGCCCAT
>JBJONT010000504.1:0-6500 GCA_046051705.1 Planctomycetota bacterium
GCGAGGCGACTCACCCAGCGTTGGGCGGTCTCTTCACGACGTTGTCTTGGCATGATGACGTCTCAGCAAAGGAATTGGAGATAGGACGTGACTTGCCAAGTGCACCTCTCAAATCAATGCCGAAAAGTTGCTAGTTGCGAGGTGATTGTACTCTCACTGGCAAGAGATGATTTCAAATCGAATCCTGCTCCAGATTCGATTAAACCGTCAAAAAGCAAATACACCCATCTGGATTCGAACCAGAAACCTTCGGTTCCGTAGACCGATGCTCTATCCAATTGAGCTATGGGTGCAAACTGCCAGTCGCAAGCTTATCGGCAATGATCCCCGATTTCTCGCTCCAACCTCCCCAATTTTAGCCCACTTTCCGAACTTCTTAAAGCCCTTTCATACGCACCCCGAAGAAATTCAACTAATCGTGCCAACCCGCACGCTCTACCTCCGCTCCCCCCTCCGACAATTCGTCCCATCCCACCGCCGTCACTCCCGGCGTATAGCCATACTGCTCGACCCAAGCCTTGCGATTCCCCACCTCTCGCCCCCAACGAAGCGATTCTTCTCGACTCGCAAACTCCGAAACTAACACCCGCTTGGGAATCTCTCCCAATACCTCCCCATCTCGCACCACTAACCTGCCCCGCCGAAATACCATCCTCGGCTCGGCAAACATCTGCTCTCTGTCCTCATCCTCGCGATACACGACCAAATCCGCTACCGCACCCTCCATCAAATGACCCCTTCCACGCAACCCTAACGCCCTCGCTGGACCTAACCGCGTCATCGCGGCTATCTCATCTAACCTATACTCCCGCTTCAAACTACCCAACGCACTGACACGCTTCACCTCCGAATGCAACCTATCAAAAATACTCATCCGAAAATCGTAATCCATCAACAACCTGATCAAATGGGGATAACCAGTAAACGGACCTCCATTGGGATGATCGGTGGTGAGAAATATCCGACTCGCATCCTGCACCCGCAAAAATAACTCTAAGCCAATCGTCCACTGCAACCCATGAACGTACTGACTCTCACGGTACCTGAACGGTAACGCCCCACATCCAGCTTGACACTCTAAGTCCTGAAAGATCCCCTGCGCTGGCTTGGCTAACTTGCGATTCGCAAATTGATGCATGGTGTCTGCCGACAACGTAATGGTCTGCCCAAACAACACTTGGCCTACATCCAACGTGATCTGACTCGAACGATTCACCCGATCAGCTAACCGCTCTGCCGCCGAGCTGAACCCATACGGCCCCTGCGATCCATAGCAGTGATACTGGGCATGCGTTATGTGAATCGGACGACCCTCGACTGCATCTAACGTGGCTAACGTCGATTCGATGTTGCCAGGTACCCCTAAATTGCTGCAATGCACATGCAACGGATGCGCTAACCCTAACTCTTCCGCTGATCGAGACAACGTTCGCAAGATATCTCGCGGTGTCAACGGCCACTGGGGATGGTACTCGTCAACATCAAGCTTCCGCTGATTGAACTTGAACGCATCAATCCCACCCGCATTGACCACCTTGATCGCTAACGCGGAACTCGAAGCGACCATCCAGCCGACATAGTCGTTGATCTGCTCTTGCGGCACTCCTTGGGCTATCATCCGCAACAACATCCGATCATTCCCCAACACTACATACCCTCCAGTATCTAACCCCGGGGTATCTTGCATCTCGGCATGCGACTGCCTCGCATTCGCTGGTAACATCGCTGGCTCTATGCATGTGGTATAACCCATCTGCAAATATCGCCGACCGGTCTCCCAAGTCCCAGGCACAGGTGCACTCAATGGCCCTAACCAAGGCTTACTCCCCTCCCCTACCCTACCCTTCTCGCTCTCCGCACGCGGCTTGGCCCACAACATCCTCGCTAAATTGACTTTGCCACCCCCAATGTGCGTGTGCAAATCAATCCCTCCAGCCATCACGACATGCCCCGCCAAATCATACTCGGCTTCCACCCGCCCCTGAGCTTGCTCCCCCTTGCGCGAGATTACATCTCCTAGGATCCAAAGCGTCGTCGGTCGCGCTGAGGTACTGATCCCATCGACCAACCGCACATTCTTCAATATCGTGATCATCGAGCCACCAACCTTCCCAGGCAATCAACCAGCGACTCTCTATGCCCCACCCCTGATACTGTCTCCTTTGTCTCAGGATGCACCCTAGCTAAGACGGTCTGATCCCCACGAAACATACTCCCCACATAATCTACCCCTACCACACCCGCAGGAATCCACCGCAACCACTCGCTCGATGACTCTCCACCTAACTCCTGACCTGAACTCTCCAATCCAGGCCGCTGAGCAACCAAACCACTGGACCCAACCGCAATGGTCCGCACCCCGGACCGCGCAAGCTCCACCGGCAAATCTCCAAGCGTCTCATCGACCCACAACACCAACGATCCACTGCGACGGTTTCGCTCTAACCATCGCTTCGCTGAATATTCGCTAGGTCGGTAGTTCGCAACTTCGGTACTAAAACAAACCCGACCCGGATACCCTGTCGTCCAAGTACAAACTTGATGAAACGTCGCTCCGAAGTCATTCCACACCAACGCCCCGATCCGATCGGTCTCATTCCGCTTGAGTATCCATCGCATCATCTCCGAGATCCACAAATCTCGATGGGACACTGTGACGTCCTTCGGACTCCATACCACGGTCGTATACTTGGCTTCCAATAACAACCGACTAACCTCGCTCGTTGCTCCCTGCCGCTCCCCTTCCCGCACTGCCAAGCTCAACATCCTAGGCAACGTGTCCAACTGACTCGCTATCGCTGTGACCCTAAAACCAGCTTGCTCCCACCTTGCAATTCCAGTCTCCCCCCAAGCACCCAAGAGCAACACACTCGCACTTCGAGCTTGCTCTCCTCCCTGCGAATCTTCAATCCCTGACCTCGAAAGTGATTCGGGCAATCCAGGTGCGGATTCCAATAACGAATCATCGCCGATCACAAGCAACAAATCGCTCCGATCGCGGGCTTCGGCAAGCGATGTCATGTAAGCCCCATGCGTCTGAATCGCTTTGAAGGTATCAAAGGACACATCGCTATCCCAACGATCCAGTGTCCCACGAAGCGACCGAGCTATCTCTACCACCCGCCGCGAAACCTCCACGCTGTGGATACGACCGGTGACCAATACCCGCTCGGCACTTTGCAACCAATCTCTCGCTGTAACAAAATCACCCACACTCGTAGGTGATCGTCCCCCGGTCGCATGCTGCTCGCTTGCACGCCGCAACTCGGCGGCCTGTCGTTGCCCCGCAAGCCGCTTGGCACACGAGAGGACATTCCAGTCCCCCTGCGTCCGAGCAACATCGCCCAGCTCACACAACAACGAACAAAATGGGCAATGCTCTGCTCTCGGAGGAAACTCGATCATCTGCTAGCGACCATCCTCGCTTAAAGCGCTTCGAGCACTCGCTCGGTCATCGCCAAAGTTCCCAAGGATGCGGTACCCTTGGCGACCAAGTCCGCTGTGCGGTGCCCTTGGGCTAAGACCTTGCGAACGGCCCGCTCGATCTCGTCGGCTTCTTGATGCAAACCTAACGAATGCCGGCACAACATCGCCGCTGCAAGAATCGTTGCCAATGGATTCGCGATCCCCTTGCCCGCAATATCAGGTGCAGAACCGTGAATCGGCTCATACAACCCTGGCCCCGAACTACCGATCGATGCACTGGGCAACATCCCCAACGAACCGGGTAGCATCGACGCTTCGTCTGTCAAAATATCTCCAAACATGTTGCTCGTGACGACAACATCGAACGATGTCGGACGACTGAGCAAATGCATCGCCATCGAGTCGACCAATACGACTTCGTATTGCAAATCCGGATACTCTTCTTGCATGATCTTAGCGCTGACCCGACGCCACAATCGCGAAGCTTCCAACACGTTCGCTTTGTCGACCATCGTTAACTTCTTGCGGCGTGTTCGCGCTGCATCGGCCGCCATCCGGACAATCCGCTCGACTTCAGAAGTCGTGTAGACTGCCGTGCTATAAGCCCTCTGCTGCCCGTCTTCGAGCGTTTCACATCCAGATGGTCCGAAATACAATCCGCCGGTCAACTCGCGGAAAAATAGAATATCGGTCCCTTCGATAATCGAACGCTTCAACGGCGAAGAATCCAACAACTCTGGAAAGGTCACGATCGGTCGCAAGTTGGCAAACAACCCCAACTCCTTGCGAATCTTTAACAACCCCGCCTCTGGACGCGTCTTCGCATTCGGATCATCCCACTTCGGTCCACCGACCGCTCCAAGCAACACCGCATCGCTCGCTTTACAAGCCGCGATGGTATCCGCTGGCAACGGATCTCCATACATGTCGATCGCAATCCCACCAATCTTGCACTCATGAAACTGAAACTCATGACCGTGCCGCTTGGCGATCGCATCCAACACTCGGTGCGCCGATTCGGTTACCTCTGGTCCAATCCCATCCCCTGGCAATAATACAATCGTGGCTTTCAAGACGCGCTCCGAACTAGCGAATTAGCAATCGAACTGGCAATAAAACGGCGCTGTGGACCAAACAACGTCACAGCCTCTCGATCCGCAGTATCCCGAACACGCAGTATCCCGAATACGCAGATCTATAGCAAGTAGCCTCTGGGTAAGTAGATTCTGGGTAAGTAGCCCTATCGGATTTCTAATTGCCGACAAACCAAGGGCACATCGTCCGCCGCAGCCACAATAAAGAATACTCAGCAATCACGCCCAACGCACCGAGCACGATCAAATAAACGAAAACTACGTTCATGCTCAAAACGCGCGACTGCGTTCGCAACTGATACCCTACCCCAACATCCCCAATCAACCACTCGGCTGCTATCAGAAAAATTAACGCCGGACCGATCTGCGCTCGGACGCAATCAATCACATTCGGTAATATCTGCTTCCAGATCACTTCGTAAATCACTTCCATCTCCGAAGCACCCAGCGTGTAAGCCTTGTTGATCGCTTCATCGGTCACGTTCTCTCGAACCGCCGAATAAACCGCTTGCGCCATGGAAAAGAAAATCCCCAAACCGACCATCGACGTGAACATCTTTTGATCGGTACCAGCGACGGCGAAATAGATGGGCATCATCGCCGTCGGAGGAATCTTCGATAAGAACATCACCACGGGACTAAGGGGTGCTTCGATCCAGCGATAAGCCCCCATCAAGACGCCGACGAAGATCGATGCGAGGACACCGACGCTAAGCCCGACGAAGAGCCTCCAAGACGTGGCTCGCATATCTTGCCAAAACATCGCAGGCTTTGGATTCTCCGCCATCCCCTGCTTGGCAAACACCCGCTTGACCCCTTCACCCAGTTTCTGAAACGAAGGAATCGTGGTTTGTTTTGGATTGATACGGGTCTGACGCAGCGAAAGCCATTCGTAGCCGGCAAGTAGAACAACGACGCCTGCGATCGCCATCGCAATGAACAACCAATTCGGAATCTCGCGACGGATCATCGATTAACCATCGCCCAATGGCGATCCCCTGGTGAAGACGTTTCCTGTACTCGGGCCAGATTGATTGGCACACGGTATTACTGGCACACGGTCAGTGTAGTGTCATCTTACACAAAATCCAATGCAAGCGGTGCGGCGCAAGTCGCCCTGTGTTGGGGGTACACGGCTCGATCCCGTCCGAAACATCGAACGAACTAGCGACGACGACGTTGCCGGGGATTGGGGTATAGGCGATTTGGGCCGATGTCACGGGAGTGATACCGTCACCGGGTTGCTTGCGCAACTCCGCTACAGTTGCCGTCACCGGCTGCTTGCGCAACTCCACTTAAGATGTAACCGGGTCGCTTGCGCGAACGGCAAGTGGACCAATGCAAGCGGTGCGGCGCAAGTAGCCCGGTGTTCGGATTACACGGCTCAATCCCGTCCGAAACATCGAACGAATTAGCCACGAAGACGTTATGAGGATTGGGGTATAGGCGATTTGGGTCGATGTCACCGGGGCGATACCGTCACCGGGTTGCTTGCGCAACTCCGCTACAGTTGCCGTCACCGGGTTGCTTGCGCAACTCCGCTACAGTTGCACTCACCGGGCTGCTTGCGCAGCTCCGCTTAAGTTGTAACCGGGTCGCTTGCGCTAACGGCAAGTGGACCAATGGAAGCGGTGCGGCGCAAGTCGCCCAGTGTTGGGATTACACGGCTCGATCCCGTCCGAACATCAAACGAATGAGCCACGACGACGTTGCCGGGGATTGGGGTATAGGCGATTTGAGTCGATGTCACCGGGTCGATACCGTCACCGGGCTGCTTGCGCAGCTCCGCTACAATTGCCGTCACCGGGTTGCTTGCGCAACTCCGCTTAAGTTGTAACCGGGTCGTTTGCGCAATTCCGCGTGTGTTACTTGGTATCTCGCTCTTTGATGTACGAGTCGATGTAACTCGTATCGAAATCCATGACTCCCTTTGCATCGCCGTAGGAAATCTCCACCGGTGTCGGGGTCAACCCATACTTC
>JBJONT010000505.1:0-7138 GCA_046051705.1 Planctomycetota bacterium
GTTGACTTGCCCGCGCCATTCGAGCCGGCCAAGGCGATGATAATCGGGCGTCGATCAAGAAAGTCAAATGTCAGGCTCAACGCGGAACCTCGACCGCGATAAACTCACGACCAACAAAGCGACCGATCGTTTCGGTTCCGTTTTCTTCCATACGGCAAATCAGTTCGGGGTGACCGACTACTGGTTTGAAATGCGGATAGGGGCGCTTCTTCAAGACGGCTTCAAGACGTTTGCGGCCCTTCAATGTCTCGACTTCAACGAGAAGCTCCGATAACGGTCGCTCCCCTCCTGCCATCTGAAGCGATAACGCCCGATCGCCCCGAAGCAGCGGCTCGATCGATTTCCCGAGCCCAGCCCAGAATTCAATTTGCCCTGCAATACTCCGTTGCGAAAATGGAATGACAGCGCGAGCATCATCGACCAATTCGTCGGAGAGTTTAACCGGTTGACCCATAATGACTTCCTCCGAACCAATGGTAGCATTTTGCTACCCGCAAGTCCAGTTCGTACAGGTTGCAATCGCTGTTTTGCTCATCGGAACTACCCCAACGTTCTCATTATCGATCGCCGAGGCAAGATTGCGTTTCACAGTGGAATCGCACCTAAAAAACCTGATGCATATATGGAAGAAATGGGTGAGTTGCTGCTGATGGCTGAGCAACTAAAAATGACCACAGACCTGTACAGTCCTGCAAAGGATGCCAGCAAAGCAAAGTAACGGAAGTAGTCCCAGGTCTCCAACCGTTTTCTGCAGGTGAACTGCAAGTGCGAGTGTTCGTATTTAAGGACGGTCATGGTGTGCTTGGGACTGCTTCCGTCCGACCCAAGTAGAGGCCGCTCCGTTTCACTGACCATGAATTGGAATTGCACGGTTCATCGACCGCTGTTACGCCTAAAATACAGGCAGGTCTTAACCCATTGTTCGAACCTCTTCGTAAGCAAACAGACCACGCGGGTCTCGAACTTCGCAAGTCCTTACGTTGCAAGTCTTTACGAATTTCGATCGCAGAGAGTATTGTTACGAAGAGGGTTGCGCTCGGGGAGCTAATATTCGGCAGAACAGTCCCGATTCATCGGGGTTAATCCGCGTGTCGGTGTTTCGAGCCCACCCGGGGGAGCCTTAGTCTTTTCCACGGAAGAAACGCCAAAAAGTTAACGCCAGACGACGAGAGTTCGACGCCCGCCCGAAGTATCTCGGTTAGCAAGTCGCTAGAATTGAGGAAGTTCGAAATCGAGAATCAAACTGAGGCAGGCGCAAAGGTTAATGGGGAATGAGAAGGCGATCATAGGATGTATCTTAGGAACCGCTGTGGGCGATGCTCTTGGCTTACCCTATGAAGGTATGTCGCCGACTCGTGCTCATAAGTTACTTGGGTCGCCAGAGCGATATCGATTCGTGTTCGCTCGAGGCATGATCTCAGACGATACCGAGCACACATGCATGGTATCGCAGTCTCTGATCGAATCCGGTGACAATGTTGAAGCGTTCACGCGACGATTTGCAGCCCGTTTGCGTTGGTGGATTTTGGCTCTGCCGGCTGGCGTTGGAAAAGCAACAGCTCGCAGTTGTTTTAAGTTGTGGCTGGGCAGTCGTCCGGCGAAGTCGGGTGTCTATTCTGCGGGCAATGGTCCTGCTATGCGAGCCGCGATTTTCGGTGCGACGATTGACGATGTTCCAAAGTTGCTCGAATACGTTCGAGCCTCATCTCGTCTAACGCATACGGATCTCAAAGCTGAATTTGGAGCTGTCGCAGTTGCACTCGCGGCTCGCGAAGCTTCGCAGAATGACAGAGTCAATCCGGAACGATGGTTGGAGCTTGTTTCACAATCCTTGCCCAGCGAAGCAGCCGATTTTATTGAAATGCTGCGGTCAGTAATCGTATCTGTTGTAAAGAGCGAATCGACACTAACGTACGCGAAATCGCTTGGACTTGGTCGCGGTGTTTCGGGGTACACCTATCACACAGTGCCAGTGGCAATCCATTGTTGGCTTTCTTTTCCGGACGACTTTAAAATGGCGGTGACCGCTGCCATCGAATGTGGTGGTGATGCAGATACGACCGCAGCAATCGTTGGTGGCATCGTCGGAACCCACGTTGGTAAGGAGGGTATTCCTACCGAGCTGATCAGTGGTATTTGGGAATGGCCAAGAAGCGTCAAGTGGATGGAATTGCTCGGGTCAGCACTGTCAAAGGCTTGGCCGAGTCCACAGGCCTCTCGCGCTCCAAGCGTGAATCCGATTGCCATGGTTCTTCGTAATCTCATCTTTCTGGCGATCGTGCTTTGCCATGGTTTTCGTCGGCTAGGCCCACCGTATTTTTGAAAACGCAGGATTCACCAATGAAAATCATTATCAAGGTATCGATCCTGAATTATAGCTCAGTAATCCTTGCAAAGGAAAGTTTGGAGTCCTAGCAATAGAACCACGAATCCAAAATCGTCGCAAAAGCTCATTGGGGTTTTTCAGTCGCTAGGCAAGTTCGAGACTCCCGTTGTGGTCAGCTTCCATCCCTACCTCGCGCGTTGTTTACCGGCCTGTCGACAGGGGATGCGCTGGGAAGTCCCCCACGCCAGTTAACGACTGCGCGACTCATAAACGACCATGAGAGTCGAGGAAGTTTGCATGGCACTTGGGCTGGTTTACTCGAAATCCTCATTTCCCCGAGGATTTTAGGGTTTCAGGCCTTTCTTTGAATAAAGACTGTAAACCTCATCAGAAGAAAGATTCTTCGCCAAAACGATCAATTCATCGAATGCCACCGAACCGTGTCCACGTGCTGGGCCAAGATCTAATCCTAAGCGATTGCTGCTTGTCGTACGACGGACCATCTCTCCATTATCGACCAACACACCATCGAGATAAAGCATGTGTCCATTCGTACCAACGCATGTAAGAACGTGGTGCCACTGTCCATCGCTTAATTGAATAGGGGACGATAGTTCCTTGGCTTGTTTTAGTCGAAACCGCAACTTGCCATCCTCGATCTGAAGGAGATGGTCACTCCAGCGATTGTTGTAACTGCTATAGCGTCTCGCTTCACAGAGTTGGATATTTTTTTCCGTGGTCCTAAACCAGAAGCTGATGGAGTAGTCTGAGTCAGGCAATTGTAGTTCTTCATCGATGGGGAATGCCGCTGGAGCGAATTCACCGTTGGCAGTCAACTCGACAGCGTTTCCAACTACTCCATCTACTTGATTGCAGGCTCCAGTTAGCCGCCCCCAAATATCTCCACTGGTCAAGCTCCAGTAAAGAGGCCCAAGAGATTGCTCGAAGTTAAAGTGAGCTAGTAATTCCGGCCGTTTATCGGAAAGTACTTCGATTTCGCGGTACTGGCCTGATTCCATGGGGTGAAGATGTATGGGCAATACGGCGCGACGATCGAGCCCCGGCGTGTCGTGACTTAACGCTACCGCAGCATCCCCTTTTTTGAAGCCACACTCGAGCCTTAAATCCACTCGCTGTCCGGCCGATAAGCGAACGCGAACATAGGTATGTTCATCCTGTGAATCCATAACGAGATTTCCATTCAACCACATCTTGGTAAAAATGGGTTTTCCTCGATCTCGCCATGGGAAGTTTCCACGAACTTCGAACCGTGTGTCTTCGTTGGTTGCTGATTCGTACTGCCCAGTCCATCGCACGCTGAATGATTCGCGGTTGAGCCTTTCGTCGGGAGGATTCTTCCCCCAATTAAAAAAGACGAGTGGATCCGTCCGAGTGACTACTGGCTCCCCTGAGCAATCTGGAGAATTAAAATATTCTGCTTTCAAGCCTGTTCCATTGAGCTTTGCAGTCTGCGATATGTGCGTGTCCAAAGTGAGTTTTCCACTATCGCGATACCAAGGATCCCATCCTGTGATACGATAAATCGATGAGCCACCTCCAGAACTGATTGCATAGTAGAGCGTATCACCAGTAGAAGGGTCGATCGATAAATGCCCCGACGGATACTCATTCGTGTTGAACATCCCGTAGACTTCTTTCGGTATGTTGTCCATCGGTACTCGTAAAAGTTCGTCGATGTATAGACCGTCTTCGGTCCACACGGTTGGTCTTGCGACCTCCTCGTCAGATGCGTCTGCCCATACGACACATCCGTGTACAAGCCCCACTAATCCTCGAGGCATTGCCGTTGAACCAGTTTCATGATCGTTGTCTGGACTATGACGCCCGACGCTCCATAGCTGTTCTCCGTTGCTGCCCCACCTTACAAGTCGATCCACTGCTGAACATGAATTGTAGTACCAGGCACCGTGCGTTTCATTTCCTTCATTCGGATTGCGAGTCGCGTCAGAGATGCTTCCATATAGGGAACCATCATTTGCTTGTCGGAAATCGAACGGATGAAATCCATCACCGTTCTCGCGCCAAGCATCGATCCTAGATGCATCGCGAGAATCATAAATGGGGGTGCCTTTCGCAGTGAATTGTCTGGGTTTCAACAAGTGGCCAGCTTGGAATCGAGTTGCAGTAGGCGTTGTACGAATCGACATGTCGGCTGGATGGATATACCCTCCGACGATGTTTCGGTTGGTTTGGTGGATCTCATCGTCGCTCACTTGGCCATCGTCATTGAGATCATTCCAGATAATCGCACGTCCATCGGTACCTGCACTCGCATTGCACGGGCTTATTTGCTTGGTTATCGGATCGTACCGAAGTAGTACCAGCGATCCCATTGCACCGTTATAGATGTATAGCCTCTTGTCATGTTGGATTACTGTGGGTACGGCAGAGCCATGAGCGCTGTTATTTCCGAAAAATCGATTAAGAGCAAAAGTGTCTTGATAGACCTCCACCAATTCGCTGGTTTTATTCTTATAGTCAACTTTCCAACGCAAAAGCCCAGGTACCTTTGCATTGGCGCGTGTCCATACAAAACTTGGGTTGCCGGGCTCAGGGCATGCTAGTACACCGTAGTGCTGGCACCCCAACCATTCACGCAGTACATGGCCGTCTCGATCGAACCGCGCCGTACGACGTGGGGGAGTATGATTCCCCTCTGTAACGATAAAACCACCGTCGATATCCGCCTCTATGTCTGTGATTCCTCTGAAGTCCGCCGCAATATAGGCCCCATCGATTCGCCCTGCTGGTGCACCATAGATTTTTAGAAGTTTACCTGTCGAGTCAAAACGTTTGACTTGATGATGAGCCTTCGCGTCGGAAGCTTTAAAACTATTCTCAGCAACTAGAATGTCTCCAGATTGATGGTCAACTGACAAACGCCACGGATGCTCCAATTGCGCTGACGGTATCCGAATGCTTGTACCTGTACCATCGCGGCGAATGGCAACAACGGCCCCTCCTGAAATAGCAAGCGACGTACCGTCACTACAAACTGCGATTCCCGATAGATCGCTTATGTCTCGTACCGTGGCCGCTAGTTTTCCATCCTTCGCTGAATACCATGCGATGGCGCTGTGTTGCGGATAAGCCGCAAGGATCCAGTTTCCGTTAGGGTCTGACGCAATGTCTGCGGGGCACTGCATCGCCCGAAGTTTCCGCTTCTCTTCGTCACTTGTCCCCTCAGGTGGCAAGTACCCCTCCCAACACAGATTCCATGGCTTAGGATCGTAATTGCCTCCGGTAAATACCTTTCCAGTTTTCGCATCGTACCCATAAACATCGCCGTTTGGCAACAGTTCGAACAACCGATCGCTAACCAAAGCGACCGCAACGGTTCCCTGTGCCCAAGGGTCGGCAGAGTAACGATCTACGGCCCAAAGATGTTTGCCCTTTAGGTCGGTTTTTACCGCGTAGTGCCCTCCTTCATTCGTGGCCCCCACGCGATAAAGTCCCGATAAATCTATTGCAGCACCCACTGGTGCTTCGTGATTACCGGTCGCGCGTTCCCACAACGGATCGACGTTTTGCCCAATCTGCGTAATGAATTCGGCCCTGAGCCCATTCGTGGCAACTAATTTCCAAACATACTCGCTATTGGGCAAAGCATGGCCATAACGATCTAAGCCATCCCAGTGTGCCGTGTGTCGACCCGCTGCTTGTGGTTTTCCCGTAAGTAACGTTCGAACCATTTTTCCGTGGCAGTCATATATAGCCAACGAAACCCGAGCTGCATTCGGAAGTTCGTAATCGATCACGGCACCTTGCAGGGGCTCCATTGCCTGAACGTGACAGATAGTCAATGCAAGGATTATTGCACTCGACAGGATTTTTGTTTTAAGCAAATTATGAAATTGCCAACAAGTTTCATTACGCATCATTTTTGTTCCTCCGTTGGCTACAACATGGAGTTTTGCCTCGCGAGATTTCAACATACGGCTGCTTGGTTTAGCTCCTTGTACCAACAAGTCAACGAAGGTATCGAGGTGATTACCCATTAAATGCCGCGTACTTGTACACTCCTACATGCCTATCTTTATCTCTTTGTAACTTTTTCATCTCGGCATGAAAGGGGGCCGTATCAGATTTCCAGTACGGCAATGCCAATAGAGCCAATCGGTATACAATGGTTAAAGGTTCGGTCAACTTCCCTCCCTGCCTCGCGCATTGTTTACCTGCTTGTCGAAAAGAGACACGCTGGGAAAATCCCTACGCCAGTTAACGACTGCGCGACTCATAAACGACCATGAGAGTCGATGTAGTTTGGATGGCACTTTAGCTGGCAAACTCGAAAACCTTATTCCACCATCGCTTTTCAAGGTTTCAAAACGAGAGTCTCGCACGTGACTTCCAGGAATGTTGCACGCGGGGATTTGAGATTTCGGCAGAGCAGGCACGATCCATCTAGGTTAATCCGCATGTCGGTGGTTCGAGCCCAGTCGGAAGGAGACGCCACTGAGTCTTAACTGTACTGCATTTTACAATACAATTGTGTCATGGAGACGTACGATCAGTAAACGCGAAACAACGACTGCGACACCCAGCCCGCTGATGGTCCACCTCGATGCGGAAAGCAAACAAGCTCTCACCGCCGCTGCCGAATTGCGGAGGATAGGCGTCATCGTCTATGTCCGAACCGTGACCGTGGCCCCGGGCACGCCGCGAAGTTTCCTGGTAGCCCTTACCGCCTGTTCCTGAGTTCTCAGACCCTGACCGCGATGATGGCGCTGTCTTAGTCGCGTTCTGGCTCCTTGCCCGGTGCAACGCCCTTCCGCCATGTGCAGGAATTAA
>JBJONT010000506.1:0-7366 GCA_046051705.1 Planctomycetota bacterium
AGAATATCGGGACTTCAGATCTCGATTATCGATTATTGAGCATCGGTTCATGCAACGAAGCAGAAGGAACCTTGAAATGGTATGTACTTCAAGGCAATAGAGTCCGTGCTGGTCAAAAGCTTTTGGAGTTTGAAACGAAGAAAGCGGCTTTCGATTTACCATGTCCGCGTACTGGGATTGTGAAATGGCTGTGTTCAGATGACACTTTGATTCACTTGGGGCAGCCACTCATCATGATTAAGCCATCCGAAATTGACCATGAGTCAGTGAATGTTCAAAGCGGAGAAGCATGGTGGTGCCCAACCAATGGCACTTACGATTGTGAGGGATGGCCTCACTTACGCAAACTGCTGGAATGGCCAGATTCGCCTCACAATGAAATGCACTCGAGCGGTTGATTTTGGCCGTTCGTCGAGAAGGGGGCTTGGAGTGAGATTGACGAACATCGAAGGCGAGCTGAACCTTGAGATCGCCGGGTATCAACTTGGCGAGGGTGAGTACGGCGATGGGTTCAATTGCCTGAACGTGGACCGAATCGTTCAGCACCCCCGGGGCGATTGGAGTTTCCGTGGAACATACTGCTCGATCAAGGCTCTTGCGGCATTGGCCGATTGGTTTGATGTGGTCGACGCCGGACAGATTCCCGACGTAGCGTCAGTCGGAGGATTCACGAGCCACGCACTGTCCTTCGCCGTATTGGGCAGCGGACTACGGACTACCTACAGCCAAAACCCGGAGTTTGTGCCAACGGGCACGGGGATTCTGCGGGTCACATTTGGTGACTCAACCCAACCGCCGTGGGAGAATTTCGAGTGGATGTCCATGGATTTTGCTCTGTCGAACCTGAACCTACGTGCGATGTCAGAGGAAATTCGCGAGCGACTTCGGGCGTATCCACCGCGATGAGCATACACGTCAAAATTTTGGCAAGGATGGCTGTTTCAGGTAATCTATTCCACCCTCAATCACCTAACAGTCCACCATCATCTTCGCCATGCCAGCAGATCTTGCATAATCATCCTCGGTGACCATCAGGAAACTCTGCTGAGTGATCCATGGCGAGTTACCCAATCAGCTACAAACCACATGCAACGGGAACTCGCATTGACGTTCCATCTGCCGGAGGGCTCGCCCCTATTGGACTTTTAGAGTGGAAAAATTGTGGCCAACCCGAGAGGCGGGCGCGGCGCAAGAGTCGAGTCATCTCGCTGCGTAGGCTGGAATTCTTCCAACCCATCGCTATGTTCGCTACGGCTCGATACTGAGGGGAGGCGACCACCTATTCGCTCTTGTCGCCAAAGATTTCGAACGCTTCGTCGAGGATGGGTCTCCGTTCAGGGGAGTAGGAGAGACATCAGGTTGGTGGATGTTTTCCAAGTAAAACCTACAAGGATCTGCTCCCTTCCATTCCGACTTCGGAACTATGCGATAAACCTTCGCCGCACGACGCGGTGAAATACCCATGCAGGCTGCACTCAAACTTCGTTAGCAATGAGGCGGTAGATTCCACTTGCCGGTGAAGCAAAGCATACGGTTCAGAATCGCCAGGTCGACACAGCCTAGCACTCCATCAATTTATTGCTCCGCTCGCCAGTACCTGATATCATTGAACCACGCGGCATTGCTACCTAGCGTGATAGGTTGCGTTGGGGCAGTATATAGAGTGTAGGCTGATCCATATAAAACAAGTTATCGTGGAGCACTCGCGCGCAGATGAACTCAGTCCAATTGCTTTGGCACGTAAGGGCAGACGACACTTATGCAGATGACGCTAAGTTGATTGGCGTGTACCGAACTGTCGAAGCCGCCCGAAACGCTATTTCGCGATTGGAAAGGATGCCTGGATTTCGCGACTATCCTGACGGGTTCCAGATTGAAGAATACGAACTCGATGCCGATCACTGGACGGCCGGATTTTGTGACGCCTAACGTTATTCCCAAATGAGATCAACCATGAACCGTCACGTTGCAGAAGAGGCCAGCCAGTTCGTGCAGCGTGCATCCGCAGCCGGTCGCAGTGGACGCCTTGGCGACTTAGGAGCACTGGTTATTCTCAATGCCGAGATGGGGAACCGCATTCCAGAATGGTTGATTTCCCTCATTACGACTGTCCCATTGTGTGGTCTCGAAGTGGACTGGCAGGCAAACAATCTCGATGGTTCAATCGAGTGGGCGGATGCTAACGGCATCCGAAGCGAGTCGATTGAGTGCTACCCCGGTCTCGCGATCTTGGAACGCGGTTTTGTGAACATTGGATGCGATCCGTTCGGCAGCGGTGACTCGTACTTTATTCCAACTGATCGGGGTGATAACCCTCCCGTTTTTCAAGTTTACCATGACGTCAGTGATCAACCGGACGAAATATTGTCGCGGGGCCTGTTCGAGGTGAGTCCTCGATTGTCCGACCTCTTCCGATCGGCAAAAGGGGTATAACTCGGGTAAGGATGCCCGATGCCGGACACCCTCCCCACACCACCAATTGACTCACCCCGCCACCATGACCCTCTTGGCCCCAGCCACTTTGGCGAAATCGTCCTCGGTGACAAGCAGATAATTCTGCTGAGCAATGTTTGGTGAAATGCCAAGCCCATAACAAGCCACATGCAACGGGAACTAGCGATGACGTTTCGTCTGCCGAATGGCTTGCACCAATTGAAGCTATCTAGAGTGGAACAATCGTGGCCAACCCGAGACGCCGGCGCGGCGCAACAAACGTGTCATTTCGCTGCGTAACTTTGCGTTCTTCCAGCCCATCGCCGTGATGGCTGGCGATTGTCGAGGTTCGTCGTGTTTCTACGAAGATGGGCTCCATTTTTGTGGTATAGTGATGTCCAAGGTTGAGGGGGAATATCATGAATCCAGCAATAACTGTGGTCGGAGATCAACTCTGGCGAAGAATTGGGGAATCGATGGATCGAGTTGAGTTGCGTCTTAGGAAAGCCGTATCCATTCTCGAGTCCACCTCGATTCCATTCGCGATCGTCGGGGGAAATGCGGCAAGAGTATGTGTTGCTCAGGTCGATCCTGGAGCTGTGCGTGCTACGAATGATGTTGATATCTTGATTCGTCCCGAGGATCTCGACCAACTCAAGCACGTGATGGCCGAAAATGGATACCATTACCGAAAAGCTGCGGGCTTGGACATGTTTCTCGAAGGGAAAGAGGATTCGGTACGTTATGTGATTCGTATCGTATTAGCGAATCGGATGGTCAAGCAAGATGATTTCGAGCCGAACCCGGATGTCGAGCCGGTTGAATACGGGGATGGAATTCGGATCTTGCCACTGGAGAGACTTGTTCGAATGAAGTTGAACTCCTTTCGACTCAAGGACCGCGTTCACCTGTTAGACATGATTGAGGTTGGGCTTTTGGATGAAGCCTGGATAGCGAAATTCCCAAAACCTTTGTCCGATCGCCTCAAGTCATTGATGGATAACCCAGACCAGTAAACTACCGAGGTTTACACCGCTTAATACCCTGAGTTGCAGATTCTCCGTCTGAGGAATACACCGCTGTCTGATGAGAAGTTTGCGATGTTCGCTAATCATCCCAAACAGAAGCGCGAGATGCTTTTCACATTTCTGGCCAATTGATTCGGCTTTCCTGCCTATCCATGCATGTCGATGCCTGCAAGTACAGCCCCTGTCGCAAACATCGTCTTGTGCGATACATTGGATCCCAATATCGTTTCAGTGATTCGTTCTGTGGGGCGCAAGAGTCGTCTCCAAACCCTTGGGTTTTCTGGCGATAGTATGTGGTTTTTTAGTGGAGGTGCAGGACTAGATCCTGGTCAGTTCGAATTGTAGCGGAATTCATTGTCGGGACAGAGATTTAGGGGAAGTTCGCGTTGTCCTTCGATACAGGATGATTAGCCCCAAACCGGCCTTGCACACCATCCAATGATTGATTGACTCGCAAGTGCCACATATCATTCAACGTCGGGTCGAGCTTGGTTTGAAAGATAGGTGGCTATGGTGCGGTCGATAGGTTTTAGGGTGACCCGTATAAAACTATTAGTTAGCAGGAGTCCGAGGCATGGCCAAACGTGGCATCTCCGACAACCAGCGTGCGTGGCTTGTTAGTCAGCTCAATGACTGGCAGTCGCACGGCTTATTGTCCGCCGAACAGACGGCTCCGATCCTCGATCTCTACGAGACGCAGGCCGAGCTGGCCGAGCGAAAGCGCTCCACAGCACTGCTGACGCTAATGGGTGTTGCAGCCTTTCTGGTTGGCTTGGGAATGCTGTTGTTGGTTGGCTACAACTGGGAAGCCATGCCGGATGTACTGAAGCTGTTTATCATCTTCACCGTTGTCTCCGGAACGCAAACCGCAGCATTGCTTCTGCGTTTCAGGCGTCAGGCGATGTTGCTGTCGGAGGTGGTATTCTTCTTGGGTTGCCTTTTTTACGGCGCTGGTATTTTTCTTGTAGCTCAGATTTTTAATCTCAACGCTCACTACCCTGCCGGTGTCTGGTGGTGGGCTCTTGGAGTACTGCCATTCGCACTTTGCCTGGATACTCTGTTGCTTCACGCCTTGCTAGTCTCCCTGCTGGCGATCTGGTGCGGAATGGAGATCATCGGATTCGGTGATGCCGGATTGTGGTTCTTTGGACGTTGGGGGTTTATCGCAAACGGCGCATACTCGCTTCCGCTGTTGGCGCTGCCCGGCCTAATGTGGGCCTACCGCAAGGGGTCCGTCGCTACTGTCGCCCTTTACGTCCCGCTTTTGGCTTGGTGGGTCATTCTGCAACCCATTGCTTGGAAATTGGAGGAGGAGACGGTCTACTTCATTGGTGCTGTCGGCGGCCTGATGCTTGTCATTGCCGAAAGCCACCCCACAGGCAGCCGATTTGCCATTCCTTATCGCCTGTTCGGAGTACTGCTGGCGGCTGGCGTGTTACTAGCCATGAGTTTCTATAACTTCAGCGACGCGATTCAGCGTTCTGGATTTGAAGCAGGCATTCTAGTTCCCGCGCTGGTTATCTTGAGCCTCTCGGCAGCGACCATCTTTTTGGCAGCACTGCTTAAACGCCGTGAATCGCCCGAGTCGCCCTCGGTTCCACAGCAGATTCAACAGATTCTGCGCAAGCAATGCCTGCCGATCGGTTTAGTAGTGGTCATGGTCATCCTGCTCGGTTGGCACTTGATCATCGGCGAGCCACTACTCCCGACCATCGTAGCAAACGTCGCCATGATCATCCTCGCTTTCTGGTTGATGGGCGTAGGACTTCGAGAAGACCGGGGCCGGCCTTTTGCGGCTGGCGTGATGTATTTTCTGCTCTGGGCTGTCGTGCGATACGTCGATCTCTTCGGTGATTTTGGCGGCATGCTGGGCGCAGCGTTGATGTTTTTCCTATGTGGTGCGACTCTGTTTGGGGTGGGGTTTTATTGGCGCAAGCGAAAGGAAAGGTAACATGACTAATACTACCGCTGAACCAAGGGGCTCCAATTGGGCCGGTGGCGAGTGGCTAGACCGCGGACTTGAGTGGATCAAGAACTGGGAAGGAACCATACTGGTCGCCGGTATTGGTTTCCAACTTATAGTCCTCATCGGGATGATAGTGGCGCCTTTAACAACGCTGCTCACCGGCGATACGATCCTACTGCGCGTCGTACCGGTAGATCCTCGCGATCTGTTCCGAGGCGATTATGTCATCCTCGCCTATGAACTCAGTCGTGTCCCGCCGCAAGGCATTCCAGGGCTTCAATCCTCCGATGACCCAGGCCAAACCGTGTACGTCTCGATAGATCCCGAAGAAGATGGCAAACATTGGCGAGCGAGCCAGTTTAGTCTTCAAAAACCATCCACCGGAAAATTCCTTCGGGGCCAGATCAACGGCTGGAATCAAATTGAATTTGGCATCGAGTCGTATTTCGTTCAGGAAGGCGAGGGATTGAAATACGAGCGAGCAGTTCGAAGCCAAAATCTCTCGGCTGAGGTAACCATTGATCGGAACGGTAACGCCGTTTTGAAACGGCTCGTGATCCAATAACGGAACGTTTACAACCTAAGTGTGGGTCTGCACGGAGCGGTTCGCCCCTATTGAAGCTTTACAGAGTGGAGCAATGGCGGCCATCCCTCTTGCTTTGAGCGTCTTGTGAAACCCAGGGATGGCTCGTATCACTACATCCGTTGATTGATCCGCTTGCAAGTGCCTGATATCATTCAACTCCGGATCGAAGCTAGCTTGCGTGATAGGCAGCGTTGATGCGGCCTACAGAGTTTAGGCTGATCCATAAAAAACAAGTTCGTCAATCGAGCATTCCATAATGAGACCAGGGCGACTTAGAAGTGGCGACGTTCGTGTTGATCAAATGCTAGACGGTGGTTTCATAAAAGGCCGTGTTGCATTGGTGCGTGGGCCAAAGGGTGTTGGCATTCGTCACCTTGGTGTGTCGTTCGCTCTGCAACGCAGGGGCATTATTCTCGACTTGTCCCCTTGTCCAGCGAATTTTGATCATTCCGCTGTCGCATACGCTCAGCGCAAGTGGCGACCTCGCAAGTTCGTCCGAGCTTCGGAACGCGGGCCGTCAGACTACATGCACATCTACCAATGCCTGAGCGACACTCCAGACTTGAACATTGAACCGAGTCCCGTCGAATATCAAAACCTCTGCAAGCGGGTTGTTCGCAATCGTAACTGGATTGGTCGATTTCTTTATGACGGTTTTTCACGCGGCATCTGCCGCCTGACCATTGATGGTGTCCAATCACGGTCTACGCCATTCGGTGACGCGCAGCGTTCGCTGCTGACAAAGATCTTCTCCGAGTTCATTCATGTTTCCGCCGATGAATTACGGAACGCCGCGCAAATCGTTGGCGACATTGGCGATTACAGACCGTCTGAGATCGGAATCCTGGTGATTGCTGAAACGAATGCCACAGACATGGGGACGCTTGTTGGCAAGTCGGAGGTCGAATGGAACATAGCGATCAACACTGAAGAGTTGCCCCTCAAGTTTCAAATGACGTCCAGTAATTCATGGCATCCCAGAGATTGCACGACGGAATTGCGACTTGGCCGCATTAAGGGGCAATCCGATTTCTGCTTACAAATCCCAATTCACAACTTGAGTAGTCACAGCCCCGGTCCCGTGCTTTACACGATCGATGATCGCACGCAAACATTTCGCTTTAAAGAGTGGTTTTGACGAACAAGTCGGCCAACCCGAGTGGCGGATTCGCCAGACGACGTCACCAAGGACCAACTCGCGGTAACTGTCATCGACGGTTCGAGATTCGTAAACGAGGAATGGACGATGGTTACTTTCAGGTTAGAAGACGTCCATCCTCGCGGCCAAGAGCAGTCAGTCGCCAAAATACACCTAAACGAAAAATTGGAGGGAGAAATCCGTCAATCACTTCA
>JBJONT010000507.1:0-24886 GCA_046051705.1 Planctomycetota bacterium
CGAATAAGGGGTTTGCAAACCAAGTGCGGTGTTGGCTGGCTGAGGTGATGTTAGTTCGTGTTGTTGATTTTACTTGTTTAGAGGAGCAAAGAGGAGGTGTTTAGCAGGTAGGTTTACCCAACATGGGGGGTAAATGCTTGATTATCGTTAAGGAAGCAGGAAGAATGTTAAGGAATTCGGTTGGTGCTTGGATTGTCGGATGTTTGGGGTGGGACCTGTAGGGTGGTTTTGCAAATCGTTGAACCCGGTGCGTTTACTGGAGTTTTCTTGGATGAACTCCGAAAAAGTAAAGAGGTGCAGCGGTTGCGGTAACGAAGCTGTGGCGAGGGCCGAAGGGATCGACGGTTGCCTAAAAGGGCGCAGACAGGAGGCTTGCGATGTCGGCTTCGTTGGAGTTTTCGAATGAGTACAGAGGGGCAGGTTACCGCAGAGGCGATTTACGGGAGATCAATTACGGAGCGGTTGGCTACGGTGTTGGGGGTAATGGGGTCAGCGCTAAAGAGGGCGGCAACACGGAGGGGCAGGCAGATGTTGCAATGTTCCCAATGGTATTCCCAATGTTAGACGCTCGCTTGGTGGGGGCAGAGGGTACAGGAGAAGCGTCTGGAGCGGGGCGCATTGGTTGGGAGCCGCCGTTTTCTTGGTCGACGATTGTTCCGTCGGCGCGAAGGCAAGAATCGATTGAAGGGGTGTTGTTAGGCTGTGCGGTTGGTGAGGGGTTGGGGGGGCTGTCGAAGCGTTGGCGGCGGGATGTTGTGCGTTATCGGGGTGGTTTGCGGTCGGGTTACCGAGCCGATGGGATGATTGTAACGATTCAATCGTTGTTGCTCTCACAAGCAGCTACAGAGAATTTCTGCCGCAATTTATCGCGACGCATGGGATGGTATCGTTGGTCGATGCCGGTACGCACGAGCCTGAGTCGGTGGTTTACTCGGGGAGGATTCGCCGGGAATGATCCATTAGTTCGAGCGATGGTATTGAGTGTCGTGATGCAGGGGCATCATGAAGGTATTTTGCGGTGGGTTCATAAATCCACGCAGTTGACGCATCGCGAGGGATTGAATACGCAGGGTGCCTTCCTGGTTGCAACGGCGGCGCAATGCGCACAGTTCCATGGAACGAAGTACAGCGTGGAACCCGCGAAGTTGCTTGGTCGGCTTGCGGAGGCGACGCAATCGCGTGAGCTTTCGGAGCGATTGAATGCCCTACAGGTTCGGTTAGACAGAGGGGATGAATTAAGAGAAGTTGTCGTTTCTTTGGGGGTTAAGGGAGGGTGGCGCGATCACTTGATCGGGAACGCCTTGTTGGGGGTTTATGTCTATGCGAAGCATTCCGAAGGGATGCTTGAGGGGATGCAGGAATTGTTGCGATTGCCCGGGAATTTGAGTGGAGTTGCAGCGATCTATGGTGGATTGGTCGCCGTCCATGGGGGATGCAAAGGAATTCCGCGAGGGTGGCTAGAGGGATTGAGCATGTATCCGTATTCCGACGGGTGGGTTCAGGGGTACGTCGATCGATGTTTGGACTGGCCGCATGGGCCGGAGGATATCCAAGATACGGCTGCGTTGCCTTCGTATCCGATCGGTCAGTTTTTCCGGAATTTGGCGAGGGTCGTAAGCTGATTTTCGCGGGATATTTGTATTGAATGTGGCGATGGTTGAAACGGGGTCGGGATGGTAAACTTTGGCGGACATGAGTTTTCCATTTGTTCCTTTGTTTCCCAGTAGGTGCTTCGTTGACCCGATCGCAGTCTAAACAGGGCGAGTCCGCAAGTTCTATCGATCGTCCGCAGGGTGAGTTGCAGTACACCAGTTGGGTGTCAGATCCCCGTGTGGCTGAGGCGAGGCGGTTATTGCTCGAAGCTTTGCAGGAGCATCGTTCGAAGATTGTCGGAGTGCGGGGAGCAGATCCGGAGTTGGTAGCGAGTTATCAAGAGGAGTTAGCAAGGCTATCCCAAGCGCGGGGTGGTGCTCCGTTTTTCCCCTACATATCGAGCGGTATGGGGAATGGACCGTGGATCCAGCTTGGTGACGGGAGTGTGAAGTTGGACTTCATCGTCGGGATTGGTGTGCACGGGATGGGGCACAGCGATCCGAGGATGCTCAGCAGCACGTTGGATGCTGGGTTGGAAGACACGGTGATGCAGGGGAATCTCCAGCATGATTCGGCTTCGTTATGGATGTGTGAGAGGCTTATTGGTTTAGCTCAATCGCAGGGTGCGAAGTTAGCGCATTGTTTGTTGAGCACAAGTGGAGCGATGTCGAACGAGAATGCATTGAAGATTGCGTTCCACAATCGCGCTCCTGCTTCGCGAGTGATATGTATCGACAATTGTTTTGCGGGTCGATCGATTGCACTCGCATCGCTTACCGACCGACCTGCGTATCGAACTGGGGTGCCTAAGGCGCTCGATGTAGATTACTTGCCGATGTTTCATCCGTCGGATCCAGAGGGGACAACACAAGGTGCGATTCGAACGCTCAAGCATCTAGTAGAGCGTTACCCGGGCGAGCACGCTTGTTTATGGTTGGAGTTAGTTGCGGGCGAGGGTGGATATTATCCTGGCACGAAAGAGTACTTTGAGACGTTGTGTCAAATTTGTCACGATCACAAGATCTTGGTGATCTTCGATGAAGTGCAAACGTTTTCCCGATTGAGTCGACCATTTGCGTTTCAGCATTTCGGGTTGGATCGCTTTGCGGATATCGTGACCTTGGGGAAAATCACCCAAGTGTGTGCCACGCTCTATGGTGAGGAGCTCAAGCCGCGTGGTCCGATTTTGTCTCAGACCTTTACCGCATCGACGGCGGCGATTCGAGGTGGTTTAGCGGTTTTGGATCATCTCGAACAAGAGAAGTGCTTTGGCGATGATGGTTGGAACATGCAGCGGCATCGTTATTTCCGAAGCAAGCTTGAGGCATTAGCAGCGAAGTACCCAGGGCGTTTAAGTGGGCCTTATGGCGAAGGGATGATGATTGCGTTCACTCCTGGAGATGGGAGTGCAGAGACAGGCAAATTGATGTTAGGAAAGCTCTATGACTTGGGCTTGATGGGATTTGTGGCAGGAAGCAATCCGACGCGACTTCGGTTTTTGCCACCTCCGGGCGTTACGACGAATGAGCACATTGACATTGCCGTCGGGATCATCGAGTCCGCTTTAGAGTTCATTGAACCGAGGAAGGTTTAGGGTTAAGCGATGAGCAAGGATCAGCAGGGCTCGAAGCGGGAGTTTGACGGGATCGAAGTGGACTTGAAGAACCGGTATGTAGCGGCCGTTTTGGCTTACTTGGTCCCTGGAGCGGGGCACTACTACCAAGGGCGCAAGCAAAAGGCGATCTTGTTTAGTGTATGTATCTTGGGGCTTTTTGTATTCGGATATTTCTTGGGTGGTGGGCGTGTTGTGTATGCGTATGAGAACACGTTCAAGCTAAGTAATTTACCCAAGATGTTCTCGCGTGCGGGGAGAGCGTCGATGGGAGCGACGCGCAGTCCGGAATTTCGAATTCATGCTTATGCGCAAGCGATGGTGGGAGTGCCAGCGTTTCCGATGATCTGGCAATCCTTTTATGGTCAGCGGACACCGGATCAGCAATTGCTCGGTGGGTTTATGGCTCCACCTCCGATCGGTTCACCAGCCGACGGTGTGAATCCCGATTGGTTGGCGAAGTGGCACTCGGACGGATCCGCTTCTTTTGATCTTGGATCGTTATATACAGCGATTGCAGGGCTGTTGAATTTGTTGGTGATCATGGATGCATTTGCGGGTCCGATGCCGATTCCGTTAGCACCGACTCGCAAGAAGTAATCGTTTTTTAGTCGACGGGCAATTGCCGGCGTTTGAGATAGGGCAAGCATGCAGATATTACAGTTGATTCGTGATCGATTCCGAGTTGTGCTCGAGCCGATGTTGCAAGATCCCGCATTGTTGGGAGCAACGTTAGAGCGGATTGTCCCTTCGCGTGAAGCGCAGCTTGCTGACTACCAAGCCAACATAGCCATGCCATTGCAAAAGGTTTTGGGCAAGCCACCTTTGGAGATTGCCAAGAGTGTTGTCGATGGATTGCAAGTTTCCGATATCTGTTCGAATGTGAGCATTGCGGGAGCGGGTTACATCAACTTGAGGTTGTCGCCAGAGTGGTTGGCTAGCGCGGTGATGGCGGCAGATCGCGATGAGCGACTTGGTGTCGGAAGGGTTTCCCAGCCCAAGACGGCGATTATCGATTACTCATCGCCGAACGTAGCGAAACCGATGCACGTGGGGCATATTCGGTCGACGGTGATTGGGGATGCGATCAGTAAGGTGATGCGGTTCTTAGGGCATCGTGTCATCACTGATAATCATCTAGGTGATTGGGGAACGCAGTTCGGGATGATTATCTATGGTTACAAGCATTTTCGTGATGAAGGGCGATATGCGGCGCAGCCTGTTGCAGAGCTAAGTCGGCTTTATCGCAAGGTGCAGGGTATCAGTGGCTATCAAGAGTCTTTAGTGAATATCCCTAAGTTAGAGCAAGGGGTCGAGCAGGCGCACAATCGCGTTCGGATGGTCGAAGAGAAATTGCAAGGAGCACCGAACGATAAGAAAGTGCTCAAGGAGCTAGCAGCTGTTCAGCGAGGGGTAGAAGTAGCGAAGGATGAGTTGCGAGCGGAGCGAGAGAAAGTCGAAGCGGCTCAGCGGGACGAAGGGTTGATCCGGGGCTCGCAGGCACATGCCAATATTTACGACAAGGTTCTTGCGGAAACGGCTGCATTGCATCGCGGTGAGGAAGAGAATCTAGGTTTGTGGCACGCGTTCTTGCCCAACTGCAAGGACGAGATCCACAGTGTTTATCGAAGACTCAATGTGGAGTTTGATCACGAGTACGGCGAGAGCTTTTATCACGCCATGTTACCTGCTGTGGTTGAAGAGCTGTTTGCCAAGTCGATGGCGGTCAACAGCGATGGAGCGGTATGCGTGTTTTTAGATGGTTTCGATGCGCCGATGATTGTGCAAAAGCAAGATGGTGCTTATCTGTATGCGACGACCGACTTAGCCACAGCGATGTTTCGCGAACGTGAGTTCGCACCGGAAATTTCGTTGTACGTGGTAGATCATCGACAGGGAGAGCATTTCACGAAGCTATTCGCTGTTCTGAAGAAGCTTGGGTATGACCGAACTGACTTTAGGCATATCAGCTTTGGGACGGTCATGGGTTCGGATGGCAAGCCGTTCAAGACGCGGTCTGGTAGTACAGTTGGGCTTGAGTCGATGTTGGATGAAGCGGTAGCGCGGGCGATGGAAGTCGTTTGCGATCCGACGACCGGTGCGAGCGGACAGATGGATCAAGCTGAGCAGCAGTTGGTAGCTGAGACGGTTGGGTTAGGTGCGATCAAGTACGCTGACTTATCCCACAATCGGACGAGCAATTATATTTTTGACATGGACAAGATGGTTCGTCTTGAAGGAAACACTTCGGCTTATATTCAGTATTCGTATGCGCGGATCAAGAGTATTTTGCGCAAGGCCGAGGAGAAGGGTTGGGGAGAGTCGAGCTTTAGGAGTGTCCCGGTTCGATTGACCGAAGGATCCGAGGGGGTTTTGGCGCTGCACTTGTTGCGTTTTGAAGACATGCTGCATCAGTCCATGGTGGATTACACCCCAAATATGATCACGGAGTATTTGTACGAGTTAGCGAAATTGTTCAGTAGTTTTTATGATCAATGTTCCGTGCTCAACGCTTCGACACGCGAAGAGGCTTTATCGCGATTACAGTTGACTTCGCTGGTGGGTAAGACGTTGCGTAAAGGTTTAGAGTTGTTGGGGATAGGGGTGGTCGATCGGATGTAGCGTAGCGATGCTACTGTTGCAGGAAGTGATTCCTGGATGCGGCAAGATGTAGCTATTGGGGGTGGATCCATCGCGGGAGTTTCGAAGGGTGCTTCCAAAACTTTCGCGAGCGGATATCTTGTGGTTTCTGGAATCGAAATCCTCGTTGGACGCAGCATGAAGCGGCGTTCGGGGATGAGAGAGTCCGGCATTTCGACGGATGGACTTGTTTCCCAAGGATGGGTTTTTCTTTTTGCAAGCATTCTGCTTGAACGTCCCCCGGCTTCTTTCTCCATGTCGAGATAGCTTATGCATGCGTAGTGTTTTTGCGTGCGGTATTTGAGTAGGGCTGTGGTATAGGGTTATAGGGTCTTTGTATTGGGCAGAGTGTGAATTGGCTGAAAGTGAGCTTCACTTGGTTTGTAGGAAGATGGTAATACAGGGAATTAAGAGTGGAGTTGGTAGGCTAGTCGCTAAGAGACGTATGGATGATTTGAGGAATTCTTTTATGCCTGGAGCCATAGTTGCCGTTGGTAAGCGAATCAGTGGGGGGGCTCGTTGGGTTTACGTATTGGTTGCTGGATTTATGCCTTTGGTGGTTGGTTGTCAGCAGTGGCCTGGGAATCAGGCGATGCGTCAGTACCAGGTGGAGAGTGATCGATTGTTGTCGGAGTTTCGCAGTCAGAAGAAGCGGGCCGAGGATTTAGAGAAGCGGAATTATCAGTTGGAGCAGAGGTTGGGAGAGAGCGAGCGCGAGATCGCTCGATTGCAGGGGAGTGGGACAGGGAGTCGGATGGCGAATCGAGGGGGTGGGAGTTTAGCTGTAGGGGAGGTTGCAGGTCTCGAGGGTACATCGCGGAGGATAGGAGGAAGTGGGTTACCGGATGTTCAGCCGGGGCCAGCGGGGCGTTTATCGTCGGCACCTTATGATTTGCCTGGTGGGTTGCAGGGCAATCCGACGAGGACGGGGCAGTGGCGTCCGATACCTGGTAGGTAATTGGTTCAGAAAAGTCATGGCAAGTGGAGTTGGTGAGGATTGACGCTGGGCGAATTGAATGGATGGAAAGCGTAGTGGCGAAGCGGGTTGAGGGTATTTCTGGCGCGTTCTCAGTGGATGTCTCACGCGGGCTATGGGACATCGAGCGAGTCCGTAGCTTGCGTTATGTTGTGCTGCGTGAGCCTTTGGGGTTACCTTTCGAGCAGACATTGTTTGCCGGAGATGAGTTTGAAGATACGCTTCATTTCGTTGGTGTGCTGGATGGTAAAGGGGTTGGTTGTTTGACACTTATGCCCCCCGGTGAGATACCTTCGCAGAGTGGCGTGAGCGAAAAGACGTGGGTGGGTCGGAGCGTACAGCTGCGGGGGATGGCGGTGGTTAGCGAGTTGCAGGGCAGGGGGGTAGGAAGTTTATTGTTGGAGCATGTATCCGATATTGCTCGGCAGCAGGGGTGGGTTTTGTGGTGTAAGGCGAGGGAGAAGGCGGTAGGTTTTTACGAGTCGAATGGATGGCGAGTGGTGGGAGTAAAGTTCGATATCCCGGAGATTGGGGTACATTACTGGATGGTGTTCGATAGAGCATTGGTATCGTAGTTTTGTTGGGAGGGGGCGTTCATTGAAGATCCATTTTCGGGGGTTTGAAGTACGCAAGCGAGTTGCGTTGACGATTAGCCGTGGGATGCAAGCTGGGTCGCGCAATTGGGAAGTTGAGATAGAGGATGAAGGGGTCAGTGGATTCGGGGAATCGGCTGAGTTTTCGATCCCTGGTTCAGTGCAGGATTATGATCATCTAGCTGGTGAGCTTGAGCGCGCCGCTACATTGATCTCGTCGTGTTCAGCTTGGGATCGTCAAGAAGCTTTGTCGCGACTACAAGCTCATTCGGTCGCTTCGTCTGTACGTGCAGGGATTGACATGGCACTTTGGGATTGGTGTGGCAAGGTTTGCCGTGCACCGATTTGGAAGATGATGGGGTTAGCTGATCGCGCGAGTGTACCGATGTCGGTGACGATTGGGATTCAGAGTCCTGCGTCAGCTAAAGAGCGGTGGAGGAAGTGGTGCGAAGTAGGTGAATTCCGTGCGGTGAAAGTGAAGATGGGTGCCAGTGGCGGGATTGCTCAAGATCAAGCAATGTTTGAGGCATTGATCGAGGAATTGCCTGCGGAGATAAGCAAGAGTGTAGATGCGAATGGTGGTTGGACGGTTGAAGCAGCGATTGAGATGTCGCGATGGTTATCGGAGCGAGGGGTAGATCATATTGAGCAGCCGACGGTACCTGGGGATCACGAAGCTCTGGCGAGAGTTCATCGCGAATCATGTTTGCCGATCATGGCGGATGAGAGTTGTCGAACTTCGATGGATATTCCGGGCTTAGTAGGATGCTGCAGCGGTATCAACATTAAGCTGCTTAAATGTGGTGGTTTGAGTGAAGCGATACGAATGGTTTATACGGCTAGGTCACATGGGCTGCGTGTGATGCTAGGCTGTTATTCTCAATCATCGTTAGGAAATGCGGCTGCGAACCAAATCAGTGCGTTGGTCGACTACGTCGATTTGGACAGTCATCTGAACTTGTTAGATGACCCTTATAGCGGATGTCGCTTGGAGGGTGGTTATTTGGTCAACAGCGGTTCACCGGGACTTGGAGTAACACATGCCTAGGCATCCTCAGTATGACGCGACAGATAGGTTGGCGATTCTATTGCATGGGGGGATCAAGGGGATTCACGGCAAGACTGGATTAGCGCTGATTCGATTTGCTACAGAGCGAGTTGCCGTGGTGATTGATTCTCAGACGGCAGGCGAAGATTTAGGAGAGCTTACGGGGATCCCACTCGATCGTCCCATTCCTATTGTGTCGACGGTTGAGGAGGCGCTGAAGTATGGTCCTGAAACGATGGTGTTAGGGTTAGCAGCATTGGGTGGTAAGTTACCCCAGGATTGGGTTGGTCAGTTGCAAGTAGCTTTGCAAGGTGGATTAAACATTCTCAACGGACTGCATACTTCATTATCGAATGATGAAAGGTTTATGCCGCACGTTCAGGCGGGGCGTTGGATATGGGATATTCGCAAAGAGCCTTCAGGCTTGGTATCAGGGATGGGGCTATCGAGGTTGCTACCTTGCAAGCGAGTGTTGTTTGTTGGGACTGATATGTCGATTGGCAAGATGTCTGCGGCGATATCGTTTCATCGAGGAGCGGTTGCGAGGGGCAAGCGATCGAAGTTCATGGCGACGGGGCAAACGGGGATCATGTTAGAGGGGGATGGGATTGCATTGGATGCGATCCGAGTAGACTTCGCATCTGGGGCGGTGCAACAGGAGTTAGCGGCTTGTGCCAAGGATATGGATGTGGTGTTTATCGAGGGGCAAGGTTCGTTGCTCAATCCAGCCTCTACAGCGACACTACCATTGATGCGAGGATCGCAACCGAGTCATCTGGTGTTGGTGCATCGGGCTCAGATGCATCACTTGCGAGACTTTAAGTGGGTTCGAATACCACCCCTTCGAGACGTAGTAGCAATGCTTGAGAGTATCGCATGTGCGGGTGGGGCCTTAGCACCAGTGAAAGTGGCAAGCATTGCTCTCAATACGCACGGCTTGTCGGATGCAGAAGCTCGTTATGAGGTGGATCGAACTCAAGCCGAGACCGGGTTATTGGTTCAGGATGTAGTTCGTTGGGGAGCTGAGAAGTTATTGTCGACCGTTGGTATCGATTAGAGACGGATTCGCACGATGGTAAAATCGTCATCAAGAATTTCATCTCCTCGGCGTTGCTGGCATTGCATGAACCAATTATCCAATGCGCTGGGATCGGTCGCATATTGATGCAGATAGTTGTCGAAGAGAGCTGTGTCCATCATACTCCCGTCCTGCTGGATGACTTCGAAGCAGCCGTCGCTTAGAACTACGAGTGCAGAGTCCTTGGGGACTTCTATCGAGAGTTGATCGTAAACCATACCTTCCATGATCCCGATGATTGGCCCGGTAGAAGGTAGTTTTTCGAGCTTCGTTCCACTGGAGGTTGTAATTCTCAGAATCGCATCCGGGTGTCCGGCTCCACCGTAGGTGAGTGTTCTGGTGGCGCGATCGTAGACACCGTACCAGAGTGTAAAGAACATGTTGTTTTGGCGTTCCATCAAGAACATGTCATTGATTGCGGCGAGGACTTGACTAGGTTGTCGCATGTCGGCGATCGGCAGAAATCCATTACGGATTACGTTGATGGCGGAAGCCGAAAGCAGGGAAGCTCCCACACCGTGCCCACATACATCTAGCAGGTAGATCGCAAGATGGTTGTCATCGATCCAGTGGTAACCGAAAGCATCACCACCGAGTTCGGAGCAGGGTTGATGTTTCCAATCGATCAAGAGTGGAGTTTCTGTTGGGGGCGGGAAGAGAGAGCAGAGGTAGTTCGCGGCATCGAGGAGTTCCTTCGAGAGTCGTTTCTGCGTTGCCTCGATTTGCTGAAGGTGTTGTTGTTCTGCATCTCGCAGGAGTTTTTTCTCAAGCGATGCACCGAGACGTGCTTTTAGCAGAGTCGGGTTAAAGGGTTTTGCAAGGTAGTCTTCTGCACCGATTTCGATACAGCGGATGACTGAATCGAGTTCATCTAGCGCGGATATCATGATGACGGGGATATGGCGCAATACTGGATCGGATTTGATCTCGAGGAGGGTGGCATGCCCGTCTTGAACGGGCATCATGACATCGAGTAGGACGACATCGATAGCGGGCAATTGATCGGACGAAGCGTCCCTCAGAATCGCAACGGCTTCGGCCCCATGTTCTGCTTGAGATACCTTCAATCCGCAGAGTTCGAGCATACGCGAGAGTACTTCGCGATTGGTTTGTTGATCATCGACGACGAGAATATGTCCGTAAGGTAGGACCGTCGTGTATTGTTGCGAAAGGGTACTCGGATGTTGGTCTTGGTTTTGCTTTGGGACTCGATCAGGGTTTAAGAGATATCCTGAAGTGACTTGGTCGTTGATGAGATTCAGTAGTACTTTGGATGCAGATCGGATCCGATTGAGGTCATTTGAAGTGGACGTGTTTGATAAATCGGCAGCTTCTTCGAGGAGTAGTTCGCTGTAACCGAGTATTTGGTTCAGTGGCGTTTTCAGGTCGTGGCGGACTTGGGCAAGTGCGTGTTCGAGGTGCGGGTTGGAGTCTTGCATGGTGATTTCGGTAGGAGGATTAATTCCCTAGCAGGCTGGCGATTTTGTCGAGAAGGGATTGAAAGTCGATGGGCTTCGTGTCGTATTGATCGCAGCCAGCTGCTAGGCATTTTTCCCGATCACCGGCCATGGCATGGGCGGTCAGTCCGATAATTGGGATACTTGCAGTAGCAGGATTAGCCTTTATCGCTTTGGTAGCTTCCCACCCGTCGATGACGGGGAGGTTCATATCCATCAGGATGATATCTGGTTTCTGTTCGGTGGCTATGTCGATGCCTTCTTTGCCGTCGACGGCGATCAGGATCGTAAACCCCCGACGTTCTAGGCGGCGGGAGAGCATGTCGCGGTTTAGTTCGTTGTCTTCAACCAGCAAAATTCTAGTCATAGGGTGATTCTCGAGCGGATGCTACTTTTTTACCTGTTCGTTTTGTTGTTCCGGGATTGTAGTAGTGCTATATGGTCTCGCAAATAGGTCAACAGTTGCGGGGTGGATACCCCTCCTTTTTTCAAGAAGTTGATTGATCGAGTTTTAAGGAATTGCTGCTGCGTTTCGCTCAGATCCATCGCGGTTAGTACAACGATTGGGATGTGTTGCCATGTTGGGTGTTTGTTGATCTCGCAGATGAATTCAAAGCCATCCATTTCGGGCATCATCAGGTCGAGCAAAATGATATTTGGTGAGATCGACTGAAGGAAATCAATCGCTTCTTGGCCATGCTGTGCAGTGGTTACAAACCATCCATGTTTCTCCAGTGCGCGGCGGGTCAATTCGACAGTTTGTGGATCATCCTCGACAAGCATCGCGTGTTGTTTGTTTGATTGGGATTGGTTTTGGATCGAGTCGAGGATTCCAAGGAGTCGCGACCATTCGATTGGTTTTGGGAGAAAGTCGAGTGCACCCAAAGCGAAACCGGTATTTCGATCTGGGGTGATCGAGATCATGACGACTGGGGTTGAAGCAGTTTGCGAATTTTCCTTGAGGTTCCGCAGTAGACCAAATCCGTCGGTGCCAGGAAGAATCAGGTCGATGATAGCTAGGACGGGATGATTGCTTTCGATAGCTGGGATTGCTTCGTTAGGGTCGGTGGTACCGATGACATGGTAGCCCTCGCGGGTTAGGAACCGGGAGATTAGGTCGATGGTATTGGGGTCATCGTCGACGACGAGAACGTTTGGAAGGTTTGGATTGGATGTGGTGGGGCGCAGCGAGGATTTGTTCTCACCGGTGTTGGTAGTGTTCGGTGTCGAGTCTGTAGGAAGCGATACAAGGAATGTGGATCCACTTCCTACTTTGCTTGTTACTTCGATGGACCCTCCGAGCATGTTGCAGAAGTGGCGAGAGATGGTTAATCCGAGACCTGTGCCTCCGTATTTTCGGGTAGTGGATGCATCGGCTTGAGTGAAGGGCTCGAAGAGTTTGGCGATTTGCGATTCATCCATTCCGATCCCTGAATCGCGAACGGAGAAACAGATGTTTCTTTCATCGCGATGTACTGAGAGTTCGACCGATCCATTATGGGTGAATTTTGCTGCGTTGCTCAAAAGGTTCAGCAACGTTTGTCGGATTTTGGTTTGATCGCTTAGGATGGTACCCAAGTCACCCTTGGAAGTGACTTTGAAGTCGTTGTTTCCTTTTTTAAACAATGGCGAGACCGTAAGAGAGATTTCTTTCAGGAGGTTTCCTACGTCAAATTGTTCGATGTAGAGAGACATCTTGCCCGCTTCGATTTTCGAGAGGTCGAGGATGTCGTTGATGATATTCAGCAGGTGTTTTCCTGCCAGTTGGATTTTCTGAAGGTCGACAACGGACTCTTGTAGTTCGGGTTGGTCGGATTGCTCTTCGATGAGCATTTCGCTGTACCCAATGATGGCGTTCATTGGGGTGCGAAGTTCGTGACTCATATTGGCTAGGAATTCGCTTTTCACGCGACTTGCCTGTTCGGCTTGGGATTTCGCGGATTGGGCTTCGTCCAGAGCTAGTTGAAGTTGATGAGTCTTGTCGGCAACAAGGTTGCTTAGTTGTTGATTCCAGGATTGCAACTGTGTTTCGCGTTGCGCGATTTCTTGCTGCATTCTTGAGAATGCGTCAGAGAGTATGCCGATCTCATCGTTTCGAGTAGTCAGAGGTTTAAGTTCGTCATTCTGGAATTCACCCTTGGAAGCTTTGTTTACGATTTTCGTGAGAGTGAGGATGGGTTGGATGGTTCGGCGAGCGATCCAGGCGAGGAGTGTTAGCATCGCAATCATAGCAGTCGCTGAAAGAATGCCGATTTGCAGTGCGAGCATACGAACAGGTGCGAGGATTGTGGAGTTTGAGACATTGAGGATAAGTTTCCAGCCAGAGGTGGCAGATGTGACCCAATAGATGCGGCGGTCTTCCCCGTCGATTCGCAAAATTTGCATACCTGCGGAACTCGAAACGGTTGCTTTTCCGTCGGGGAGTTCTTCGACGTGAGCGCCAGGTCCGTTTGCTCCCAGCATTAGAGATGCGTTTGGGTGGGAGATGATGCGTCCATTACGACTTACAAGAGAAGGGATTTCCGCGTTGAATTCGAGTTGATTTACAATCTCGCGAATCCGATCTAGGGAGAGATCAAGTCCTGCGGTACCGATATACTTTCCATCATCGCTTATGCATGGATAAGTGATACTTACCATGCCGATATTCGAACCACCTTCGTCGTAGTATGGTTCGGTGATAAAGAGCTGTTTGGATTGCTTCGGTCCGTTGTACCACTCATATTGTTGATTGTGGTAATCGTAATGGACGACTGTGGGATCTGGAAAATGATCACGATCGAACCAAGGCACGGCCTGGGGGGAATCGTAGTTCAGATCTTCGTATGCTATGTAGATGCCATAAGCATCTTTTGCAGGAATCGATTCGAGGACATTTTTCAAATAATCGCCCATGGAAGGGTCTGGAGCATCACCGTGGATTTGCTGTCGGATTGCGATTAATTTTGGAATCACCGAAGCGCGAAGGATAAGATCATCGAGTCGGAACGTACTATTCCAAACGGAATTCATCGATCTTGCATCCGCTTGGTCGGTCAGGATGCGAGCTGATGCGAAGTACACAAGAGCGAGGGTAGAAGCAAAAACGAGGGCGGCTGCACATCCGATCCAGCGTTGAAGTTTGGAGCTGAGAGAGTCGTTCATCATGGGAGAATGCGAGTACGCGGAACGACCGCTAGGCTAGAGTTTCACTTCGCTCGAAATTATAAGCGTTTTCACTGATTCTTGATGGCGGTTGGGCATGTCGGCCAAGATATTTTTCGTGTTTGACTTCCCTATCATAAACGCTCTGCGAGCTCTACACTCTATAGACTAGAATTGCTCAGTGAATTTTCAATTGGGAGTCGGCCGATGGCGAGCGTAGAACTAGATTGCAAGGGTTTGAATTGTCCTATGCCCATTGTGAGAATTTCCAGGGCCATGAAAGAACTACAGGTTGGGGATCAATTGCAGGTAGAGGCTTCCGATCCGTCTTTTCAGAGTGACATTGAAGCTTGGGTTCGAAAAATGGGACACGACTTGAAGTCCTTTGAGGAATCGCAAGGGGTACAAAAGGTAGTACTTGAGAAGCGGGCATAGGTGATTTATGAGCTTGACCGAAGACGAGATTGCAAAGCTGGTAGATCGGCTCGTCGAAGAACGAGTATCGAAGCGGCTTGCTAGCGTTGAGCAGGATTTGGCGGCTTTACGAGGAATGGTTACGCAAGGTGGTGGCAACGTACCAGAGGATCGCACCACTATGGTGGTCTTTTCCGGTGAACTCGATCCTCTTTTTGGAGCGTTTACCATTGCATTGGGCTCTGTAGCGATGGGTATGGAAGTGTCCATGTTTTTCACCTTCTGGGGACTGAACGCTTTGCGAGTATCCAAGAAGTATGCTGGCAAGTCCATCGGAGAGAAGATGGTGGCGGCGATGTTGCCCAGCGGCCCGAAGAGCGTGCCGACGAGTCGTATGAATATGGGTGGTGCAGGTCCGATTTTCTTCAAGTACTTAATGGGGCAGCGGAATGTTGAATCGTTACCCAGTATGATAGCGATGGCCCAGGAGATGGGCGTTCGAATGGTAGCTTGTGAAACCTCGATGACCGTGATGGGTATTACTCGTGAGGAGCTGCTGCCCGGCGTCGAATTCGGTGGGGTTGCAACTTACTTGGATGATGCGGCAAGGTCCAAGGTCACATTGTTTATATAATGGCCGATAGGCGATATGCATGAACGACGAATCGGATGTGGATTTACAGAGTGAATTGATCCGTTTGAGGGATTCCAATGCGGAATTGAATCGCAAGGTTCTAGCGCTTGCGGACGCGAATGCTTATGCTGCCGAGTTGTTAGCTGCATTAGAGGAAGCTCAGGAGCGAGAAGCGAAACTTGTCCGACGCGGCGAGGAACTTGATTTGCAGACCCGTTTGGATTTGGTAATGCAGCAGGAGCGGGTGGAATCACGTTTAGTACAGTTAGTCGCTTCTGAGTTGCTTGCAACCGGAAGTCTAGGGGCGAAGTCATATGTCATTGATATGCTTCCTAACATGCGCCAGATGGGTAGAACTCTAGCCGAGAAAGCCCCTGAGGAAGATGCCGTAGCCGATTCATCGATAAAACCTTCGAATGAATTTGCTGATGGCGGAATGAAGGACAACGCGCTGGAAGTGGCCGATGGCCAGTTCGCAATTCCGATTTCTGTTTCTCAGCGAGTGGTGGGCTACATAAAGCTGAAAGTTGGAGATACGGATGCGACATGGTCGGAGCGGTGGGTTCGGTTTCTTGGATCTATCGGTAATCAGCTCGGGATGAGCTTGCATCGATTACGAGTGGAGCATGAGAACGAACGTATGAACACTGAACTGATCGTCGCTCGAGATCAAGCGTTAGAGGCGAGTCGGGCGAAGACGGTGTTCCTCGCCAACATGAGTCATGAATTGCGTACCCCGATGAATGCGATCCTGGGGTATTCGGAAATGCTCATGGAAGATGCTGGTTTGATGAGTGCCGAGGAGGTTACTGCGGATTTGCAAAAGATCAGGAATGCAGGAAAGCATTTGTTGGCCTTGATCAATGATGTATTAGATTTATCGAAAATCGAGTCAGGAAAGATGACTTTGCATCATGAGTCATTTTTGATCGGCGAGCTTGTTCAGGACATTGTATCGACAATTGAGCCGATAGCGTTGAAGAACCACAATAAGATTGCAGTACATTGCCCCGCGGAAATCGGCGCAATGTACAGCGATGCGATGAAGGTTCGGCAGTCCTTGATGAACCTGCTATCCAACGCATGTAAATTCTCGCAAAACAGCGTGATCGATTTGCTGATCTCGACACAGACTCACGAACGAGAGGAGTACATATCCTTTGCCGTGTGCGATCGCGGTATCGGTATGACCAGTGATCAGATTGCAAAGTTGTTTCAGGCGTTTGTTCAAGCGGATGAATCCACCACTCGAAAGTATGGCGGCACTGGTTTAGGACTGATGATCAGTCGCCGGCTATGCCAAATGCTCGGTGGTGATATCCGTGTGTCAAGCGAGCTTGGTAAAGGCTCAACCTTTACGATTGAACTTCCTCGGATCGCTAAAGCTGTCTTGACACCGAGTGGACTTGGTGGTGCGGAAGATCCCGAATTCGAAGCAAACTCCGCGTTAAACACGGAGGTGATCCGAGGTGGAGCAATACGTGGCGAAGCGATTCGCGGGACAGTGCTTGCGATCGATGATAATCCCGATGCGCTGGATTTGATAAGCCGAAGTTTATCGAAGGATGGGTATCGAGTGATTATGGCCACTAGCGGCGAGGCCGGTTTGGTACTTGCCCGCTCTCACAGGCCGGACATCATCACGCTTGATGTGATGATGCCGCAAATGAACGGTTGGCAAGTGTTAGCTGCGATCAAAGCCGATGCGCATCTTTCAACCACTCCGGTAGTCTTGCTCTCGGTTGTGGAAAACAATGAAATTGCCATGGCACTGGGAGCGACCGATTGTTTGACTAAGCCGATCGATTGGGGGAAGCTGCAGGTTTGTTTGGATCGATTGCTTCCCCGAAATGATCCAGATCGGATTTTGGTTGTTGAAGATGATCCAGCCAGCAGCGAGCTTGTTACTCGCATACTTCAAAAGGAGGGTTGGAAGATCGAGAAGGCAAGCAATGGGCGTGAAGCGTTTGCTTGTATGGAGGCATCTCCACCCTCGTTGGTCTTGCTAGATCTGATGATGCCGGAGATGGATGGATTCGAATTGGTTGCCCGGTTGCGAACGCATCCAACATTATCGAAGATCCCTATATTGGTATTAACTAGCAAGATGTTAACACCGGAGGATCACGCCAAGCTCAACGGTCGGGTGTTAGATGTGTTGTCCAAGGGAGCTACCGAGCGAAACGACTTACTCGAAGCGGTGCGTCGCGCTCAGGCAACCCGGCGGGGCACATAGAGGCTCCATCTAAGGCTCATCGGCTCGCTTGTCGCAACTTGGCCCCATCGACGTTGAATATCTTCGAGTCTCAAACACTCGCCACGAAGCTTTCAAAGCATTTTGCTTTGAAAGCGAATTTTTGAGCGGGCATGATTCGATTCGAACTATGTTCAATTCGAAAATCAGCTTGCGATCTGATATGCTCGGTTTCGGAATAGAAACTCAGTGAGGTTTCCTTCGTGGGGTTGTAGCCAGTTCAATCGGTTTGTCGCGATAGAACCGATATTGAGTCGATCGATGTTCACTGCGTTTGTCAGTTCGTCGATCCAAGCAGTATCATGGGTTATCGCCGACCCGATGAGGGTTTGACCGATAGACTTGATCATGTCCTTTTGAGGGCACTCGACAACGGAGACAAATGGGAACATATATTCCTTGGCTGCTACTCCGCGTGAAGGTGAGTCAGCGTGGATGACCATTGGACGCAAGTATGCGCATCGTTCGCGTTCGACTAGGCGTGGCCCATAGCTGGCCGTCATGTCGGTGACGCCTGATTCTGCAAGGTCTTGTTGGATCATTGCCCAGGTGCCGGTCGCCATCTGCTTGTTTGTAAACGCAGCAAGTTCCGCTTTGGGATCGGTAGGTGGAAGAGCTTCCATTGGGCCTATACGAGCAGCTATCGCTTCCGCTATCTTCTTGGTGTGTCGCGAAGCCCAAATACCTGAGCAGTTGATGCATCCACGTCCCGAGTTGCTTGCGACGCTTTCTACCATCATGTCGAGGTAGTCTTCCCAGCGATCGACAATATCGTCACCGAGAAGGATTTTGGAGAAGCCTGGTCCGTGAGCTTGCACGTGTGGGTTACCGGAATACTGTTGAACAGTCTGTGCACTGCCGAAGATCATGGACTTCGAGCATTTGCTCATAATGGTTGAACCAACGTCGTGTCCGCCTGGATAGAGACAGAACGCTTCAGCCGGAATTCCGGCTTGAATAAACGCGCTGATCATTCGGTATGGCGTCCAAGGTTCTTGAGAGCCGGGTTTAAGTACAAGTCCTACTTGGAGTGGGACGGCGGGAAGCCATAGTGTGTGGACGCCAGGGGAGTTGTTCGGAAGAACAGCACCGAGGACAGGTGATTGGCATTGGTAACTGACGGTAACTCCTCGTCCTTCGTCTCCGTATCCTTTGGTGTAGATATCCAAGGGTAGCCCACGAGTAAGGCAGCTCAAGATCTTGCTCATGTTGCTAAGCACGAAGCAATTTTTCTTCATGTTACTTTGGCACATGTGCTCGGGCAATCCGGTGCTGGCGGACTGTTGATGGATGAAGTCGCTTACTGACTGCATGCCGTCGCCGACAGGGAGAGGTTCGTGTTCGAAAAGCTTCGCTGCATGTTCGCATTTCTTGATCAAGTCATCGCAGGAGAATGCTCTCAGAGCCTTGCGAGCTTGGTCGGCTTTTCGCATGTCCATCTGCACCATGCCGCCATTGACTTGGCCAATTTTTGCGATGGATTCGCCGGTGTCGAAATGGAAAACGTCGAAGGTGTCGAGGGACTTATACTGTTTTCCCCATCGCAGGGGTTGGATTGTCAGCATGGTGAGATTTGGTTGTAATGGAGGATTTGTTTTGGAAGTAAACGCAAAGCCGGAGTTGCGGATTCACTCGTTAATTGAACGGTGAAGCGGCGACTCCGGCGGTATTTTTCAATGGACGATTTAGTAGACACCAACGGTGGTTGTGGAAGCGAAACCGTGGAAGGGTCTCACTCCGGAGACACCATCCCAAGGATACTTTTCGAATGGCAGTTCTCGTTCCCCTTCGTCGCGCTCGAGGAATCCTGGCACAAAGAATTCTTTGGTCATTGTGTAGAGTTTGACGCGTCCGGTTTTTCCGTAATCGACAACTTTATCTGAGTCATCGAAGTCGACGATTTCAACGACTGCCCGAGGTTGCGGGGCATAGTAAGCGATGGTGTAGTCGTCTTCATCGGTGATAGGTCGCGAGCAAGCTAGACCCATCAACGTGTTACCGTATGTTGGAGTCATATAGACACCACTTTGGTCAGGAAGGCCTTCGAGGAGTTCTTCGACGCAGAAGCGAGTCCATTGCGGGGTGAATTCCGTTCCACCGGAGAAGATACCGGTAATGCCACATTCACGCAGCGTTGTTCCTTTTTCTGCAAGTCCCATGGCGAGGGACTCGAGAAGTTTTGGCGTTGCGAACATACACTTGATGTTATGGTTAGCCGTCAGGATAGTGATGGCTTGGTCGATGCAGTGCTTCTTGTACTCTTCGAGATGTTCCATCCAACCCTTCTTGATCAGCTTGATCACCCATCGCGGGTCGAGGTCGATGCAGAAGCAAATCCCTCCTCGGTATTGACAGAGATGCTCAACGGCAAGTCGCAGGCGACGAGGGCCTGATGGGCCTAGCATCAACCAATTCGCCCCTTTGGGAAAATATTCGTCGGGCAGGGTGTGGCTGAAGAGTTCGTAATCGATCCGAAAGTCATCGATAACAACGCGACTTTTGGGGATTCCGGTAGTGCCACCGGTTTCGAAGACATAGGTTGGTTTTCCTGCGAGACCTTTTGGAATCCAGCGTTCGACAGGGCCACCGCGGAGCCACTCGTCTTCGAACATAGGGAATTTCTTCAAGTCATCGAAGCATTTGATTTCTTTGAGCGGATCAAATTTCAGTTCGGACTTTTTTCCAAGCCAGAACGGTGATCCGGTGGATTCGTGGAAGTGCCATTGGACTGTTTCTACGGTGTGCGCATCGAGGCGTTGTTTGGCTTCGGATACGTCGGATGGGCTAGCGAGCCAGGCGGGGGAGGTTCCAGTCATGATTGGCATTCAGTCAGGTGATATCTTGAGGACAAATGGCGAGATGCAAAACGCGTTTACGACTACTCGGTTGGAGGGTCGCCAAGCACAATGGGTTATTGTAGCTTAATTTCAAGCCCTGCCCACTTCGTCGAATTGATGAATATCAATCAGGTGAAGTGATCCAAGTGAGAAGGGACTTTGAAAGTGCCTTTCGGGACGCGTTGTAAGAATGGTCTGCGTCTGGAATTACTATGGTTCGATGTAGTCGTTTTGACTTACCATCGGAAGTTGCTTGAAATTGTTCTTCTAATGCATGATCTGCATGTTTAAAGTTTACCGAGCCTTTACGGACCTCAATTTCTCCGAACATCCAAAGGGTCGGGATTTGGATTTTCGTTGCCCATCCGAGGTAGTCGTATTTGTTACCGTTTCCGTACCGATCGATATACGTGCTTGCCGAAACCCAATTTGCCATGGGGAATCGGACTCGAATGATGTGGTGGGGTTCGCCTTGCTCGCACCAATGATTTGCTAATTCCAGGTGCTTCTGGAAGATTTTTTGTTTCTCGGGATCTGTTAGCAGTAGCTCTGTATTCAGGCGTGGTGGGGAGAGGGCGACGATTCGATTGACGTCCAAAGAGTGATGGGCTGCGACATAAGTGGTCTTCACCGCTCCTAGGGAGTACGCAATGATCCCGACTTGGGAGTAGTTCAACGAATGGGCAAAGGCCGTCCAAGCTTGTAGATCGCGATAGGCATCGCCTAACGATTCGTACATGGACCCAAGGCGAGCGGGGAATTCAGCAGAACCGAAGGTAGCAAGATCATGGCCTCGGGTGTTGACTAGCAGGGCGTCGTGGTTCGCCAGAAGTGCTGTGTGCGCAAGATCTGTTAGGAGCGTGGAACCGTAGAAGTTACCGTTTACACCGTGGACTATGATCCAAAGGGAACTCGATGGTTGCGATTGGAAGTCAGTTGAATAGCAATCTTCGTCGATGCGATTCAGTGATCTTTGGACGAGAAAACCGTGTAGTTTAATTTTGTCGTCGGCCATGATATCGACCAGCGACCCGATAAGTGATTTGTCGTTCAGAGTTTGAACTCCGAGGAGCGTTTATTGGGTCGCAAGGTCAATAGGTTGGATACGATCTGCTGAACCAGACGGATTAGGGTTCGTTGTTAGGAGTGAGCTTTCCATCGGGTGATTGGAAGAGCCCGGAAACTCGACCGCGGCTTGGTGCCGGTGGCGCTGTTCGTGGTTTGAAGTCCGAAGCGCGAGTAGCACTGCCGAGCGGTACAACGTCTTCGTCACCAGTACCACGGAGGTAACCCATGAGTTTATCGAGATTGATGCGGCTGACACCCATCGACTTGGCTTGCTGCTCAAGTTCAGCGCGTCGTTTCGCCATGACTTCGGTGGCCCCATCAAGAGTTCCGCCGAGGACTTTGAATTCATCACCAACAACAAGCCATCGTGTGTTGACACTTAAGGCACCTTCCATGCGACCATCGGGTCGGAGGTCGACGGAGACTTCTCCCCCATTTTGGGCGATGAGAGCTTTGACGGTATCTCGGTCGTCTTTTCCATCGCCGTCGATATCGAGTTTTCCTACGAGACCGAAGCTAACTTTGCGGCCTGGTTGCCAAGCTGGAGAGTAGATTCGGTCGCCGCGAAGAATGGTGTTTGTGCGTCTGTCTGGGAGGACACGAGCGCGGGCGAGGTGATCGGTTTGTTGATTGACTTCAATTACTTCGATGCGAGCTTTCGGCTCGGCGTCTGCTGCGCGGTTCGCTTCGTCATCTAGTACGGAGAAACGCACGCCGGGTCGAAGGCCATCTGCTTTCCCAAGGTTCAGATAAACCGTCTGGCCACCGTCAACAACTTCTGTGATCTTACCTTGAACGTACTGGAAGTCTTCACCTTTGATTTCCTCGAGTTGTTTTCCGAGAAGTTCATTTTGGCGGGCGAGTTCGTCGCGTTTCTTGGTGAGTTTATCGATTTCACCCAGGTAAGTCCGTTTTTCGGTCTCAGCTTGTTGGGCGAGCTTTTGGCGGTCCGTTTGGATCTTGGTGATCTCATCTTGACGCTCTTTTTCTTTTTGAGCGTATGCGACTTGGGTCTGTTCTAGTTGTTGAGCGAGTTCGTTGGCACGCTTGCGTTCTGCTTCGCGAGCGTCGGTCTCTTGCTTGATCGTCGCATCGTACTTGGCTTTGAGGTCTTCTTCGCGTTTGGCTTGAGCGTCAACTTGTAGGTTCCGTTCACGAACGGTTTGCATGAGGGTTTCGACGAGTTTCCCGTAGTTCTTCTCCGTCACGTTAGGCCCGAGGAGAGCCATATCTGCCAAATACTTGCTTTGGATGTTTGCCATGTCAGCGTTACCCGAGAACGAAGTGGCGCGTTGATCAACTTCCGTTTGGGTCCATTTTTTAGTGCCAGTACCGAGAACCATTTCAAGCATTTGCGACTTTTTCTCTTCTTCTCGCAGTTTGTCACCGGCGTCGCTCGCGGCCTTCCGGGCTTCCTGCACGGATTTGTAATTGGTTTCCGCTTGGAAGGCGATGTAGGCGAGGGCCCCGATACAAAGGAGGCTCACGAACGACATCACGATGACGTAAGCTTGCCAAACATAGAGATTGCGATCGCGAGCCATGAACTACCTCGTCATCAAAAAATCAATCTGGTCGGAGTACACGAACCTTCTCCGACTTCATCTTCCTAGATCGTAAACAGGCCCCCTTCTATCGTCAAACTTTCTCTTGGTAAGTTCCATTTTTTCATGAAAGGGGTGAGGGTAGGGTGGGTGTGGAGGGTGTTGGAGTGAAGAAATTCCGGTTGTGCTGGTTTTTCCGGGTTTTTTTGGGGGGGAATACCTGTGAAGCGGTGAGAGCCGGAATTATTAGTACATTCGGAGAAGGGCAGGGCTGTTCAGGTTAAGCCCCGGAAAAAACTCGCATTTCTGGGGGCAGAGAGTACGATGAAGTCCGATGGAATCGATGGATCGCTTGGTGTGAGACAACCGAGGTGCCCAGGGGCGTTCGGTGAGTGAAAACATTGAAGGTTGGCACGATGAGATTTAGAACTGCAAAACTGTCCCAGTTAGTCGAAGGTGATACTTTGCGAAATGCAAACCTTGTTGGCGATTCGTTTCCGTCCCATTTTCTTCAGAATGCCGGTGTTCGACAGAAGAATTGTGTTCAACAGAAGAATAATGTAGGTCAGCAGGACACAGCTCGGCGAGGGGCCTGTTTGGTACGCAAGTGGATAGCAGGGGCGTGTTTGTCTCTTGGGCTCGTCGGAGGGATATCAGGCGATGGTTTGTTGCCGGTCGCTACAGCCCAAGTCAACAGTCGTGCCGTCACCCCCTTGGGGCTTGAGGTCGCTTGGGAAAATAGCGTCGGCGGAGCGGCATTGGCTCAAGGTACTGAGAGTTTGGTAGTGTGGCCTCATTCTCAGGATAGGCGCGAGTTCGTAGATGTATTTGTCGGACATCGATTGCTTGAGCGAATCGATGCTCGGCAAGTCGATCGCGGAGCGTTAGATAAGTTGATCTTGGATGGCAAGCCGACCAGTCCGGTTCCTGTTTTGGGGCTCGACGGTGCTAAAGCGCAGGCAGATAAATTGGTCAAGACTTATGCGGTGTTAGGCAAGCAGGCAACCGTAAGGACTTTCAGTGAACCGGTGATCTACGTTGTTGCCGTAGCCAAAAATGGAGTAATCACGGCTATCGATGGTGAATCGGGAGAATTGCTTTGGCAAAACTCCGTGCCACGAGCTGATTTACCGATTCTTGGACCTGGTGTGTCGGACGATTACGTAGTTGTTCTCAACGGCAATTCTTTCTATGCATTGGAGCTGAAGACTGGCAATTTGGTTAACAATGCTAGGTTAGCTTTTACCCCTGTTGCTACACCGACAGCGTTGGAGACGCGAGTAATTGTTCCGTCGACACAAGGGCGATTGGTGGGGTATTCGATCGATAATCCTAACATTGCACCTGTGGTTCTCAGAGGCGGGACTGAGAATCGCGATGGGGTCGCTGGTTCGTTAGATCGCGAGTACTTGGCTTGGGTTTCCCAAGGCTCGATGTTTCTTGTTCGCAATGAGAATGTCCCCAAGATGTGGTCGAAAGTGAATCTTGGAGAACCGGTTGACAGCAAGCCTGTGGCAACACCTCAAGGATTCGTGTTTGTTAGCAGTTACGGAACGGTCATTCATGCCACAACAAGCCGGACTGGATCGTATCTATGGCGCGCGAATTTAGGGATGCCAGTAAGCCAAACTCCTGTGGTGAGTAACAAACAAGTATTCGTCTTGTCTGACGATGGTCGCTTGGTCGCTCTGGATTTGACCACCGGTGCACATTCTTGGGATTCTCACGTGGGGCACGTCGAAGCCGTGCTTTCGATTGGTAAAGAACATTTGTATGTGAAAAATGATCACGGTCATTTGAACCGACTACGACTTTCTGACGGAAAGGTCGATGGGGTTTCGAACGTGCCGGTTGATGTGGCGATACCTAATAATGTCAGCGATCGATTGTTCTTGGCAACACGCGATGGGCATTTGAGTTGTTTGCGTGAAGAGGGAGCCATAATGCCCACGATGGTCAATGCACTGCCTGATAAAGCTGCAGGGCAGAAGAAC
>JBJONT010000508.1:0-9467 GCA_046051705.1 Planctomycetota bacterium
CTCGGATTCACGGCCACCACCCCATTTCCTCAGCAGCTGGCTGCGCCTGTGTTGCTTTGCGGAGACTCTTCTCCAGTTCTAGTGGTGGAATTTGGGAATTTCCCAAAACACTCTCGCGGAAATTCGGCAAATTTCCCAGAACGGCAACCCAGTCTTTTGCCGGGTTTTTCGTGCATATACCAGTGAAATTTCTTTGTTCCCAAGGCTGATTTGGGAATTTTCGCCAGTCACAGGCGACGGGTCTTACTTACCTCAACACAAAGCACCGCAACATGCGGTCCGAGACCTACAGGCTTGAAATCTCAGACCTGTTCCTGTGGGTAATCGAAAAGGAGTTGCAAGATGGCAGACGAAGCATCCTCGTTTAACCAAGGTGACGGAAATTTCGTTCGGCGCGTGATTCACCGCGAAGTCCGAAAAGTCATCTCGCGATCTGAGTTTACACACCAAGATCGAGACGATCTAGTCCAAGCGGCTTATACACAGGTTACCAAGAGCCTGCAGAGTTTTGATCCGTCGGTTGGGCATATTCATGCGTTTATTGCTACGGTTGTCCAGCGACATTTGGCTAATGTCATCAGAAATCAAAATGTAGGAAAGCGCAAAACTCGCGGTCGCGTGAGTCTAAGTAAGACCGTTCGATGCGAGGACGACGAACACTCGGAAATGTCCCAGTTGCTACACGACAAGGATCAAGATCGAAGGCTTGGTCGAGAGCGTCGACTTAGTGATGAGGAACTCAACGACTTGCGCATGGATCTCGGCGCATTCATGGCATCTCTTCCAGAGAAATACCAAGACATTCTCCGTCGCCGTCAATGCCAATCGATCACTGAAATAGCTCGCGATCTAAATATCCCTCGTTCAACTCTAAACGATTGGATGCTGCAGATTCGGAAGCTATTTGAAGATGCTGGATTTGAGAAATATCTGGACGCCTGACCGTCAGCTCGTCCGCGACTCGGGTATTTCAACAGATAGATACCGCATGTTTTTCTATCGCCCCTCTTCGATCCACTTACTGAAAGATTCGCTGTCGATGTCTTCCCGGCCAGCACCCCATGAACCAGGTGAAAGAAAGTGTTTGAAGTGCAATGAAAGCTTCAAATCGCAAAACGCGGGCAATCGCATTTGCAAGAAATGCGCTCGCATTAACGCCTCGCTAAACCTGAGTGAAGCACAGATTGCTCTTGAGAGAGGCGAGAAACGTCTCAATGGCAATCTGATCGACCGAAACGATGCCTACTTGATGAACTTCTAGTTGGTTCAAAAGGCCAACCCTAACCCTTCCGCATTCCTTAGGCAGTCTTATGTCCCAATCAACACTACCTCCCGAGGCAGGCGACAAAAGCGTGTTGACCTATTCGGCGCTCAACACGTTCCGTAATTGTCCCCGCAAGTACAAGCATCGTTACATCGACAACCTGCGTCCACGGGCAAAGGTTGAATCGCTGTCGTTTGGAAGCGTAATCCACAGTGCCATCGAGATTTGGTATCGATCCGTCAACGACGCAAATCGCTTGTGGAAAGTACTGGATTTCATCGAGCGGAGCTTCCCCGAGCGAGCCACAGACGAGAGCCAAATGGCCAATTGGCATCTGGCTCGAGCCATGTTCACAGGGTATGCCTCGCGCTACCCAACCGAAGACTTCACGATCATCGAGGTTGAGAAAACCTTCACTGGTCAGATTCGGAATCCGGACACAGGCCGCTGCAGCCAAACCTTTGTGATGGCTGGCAAAGCCGATGCGATCGTCAAACGAGACCATGGAATGTACCTGCTCGAGCACAAGACCGCTGCATCGATCGATGGGAATTACCTGGACAAACTGTGGACCGATACGCAGATCGCTTTGTACTCGTACTATCTGCGTGAACTTGGGTATCCCATCGTCGGCATCATATACAACGTGCTCTTAAAGAGCCGTCTCAAGCAAAGCCCTGGTGAAACGCAGGAAGAGTACGAGGCACGCCACGCGGAACTAGCCGCCAAGAACAAGAGCGGTAAGTCAACGGCCAAACGCCAGATGCCTGAAACCAACGAGGAATTTCAAGGGCGACTGGCAGCCTGGTACTCAAAACCTGAGGCCTTCCACCGGGAGCTTATTTATCTCCCCGAGGAGCGACTAAGCATGCTCCAGGATGAAGTATGGGAGATCACCCAACAGTATCTCGATGCACGACGCCGTGGCAAATGGTTGCTGAATACATCGAGTTGCTTCTCGTACCAGCGTCCCTGTGAGTACCTGTCTTACTGCCAATCCGGCTTCAATCCCAACGTTGCGGAGAACCTCTATGAGATCACTCTCCCGCATGAAGAGCTCACCTCGATCGATTCTGATTCACCCGTTTTCTGAAAGGACTGATTTTCGATGACCATCGTTTTACCGACCGAACCTACCAAGCCTGTGACCGAGCTTGGTAAGCAAACCATTTTGCTCTATGGCGCTCCCAAGCTTGGGAAGAGCTCTTTTGCAAGTAAGGCACCAGGTGCACTCTTTTTTGAGTGCGAACCAGGACTAAATCACCTGGAGGTTTTCAAAGTGCCGACCTACTCCTGGGAAGCATTTCTCGAAGCTTGCAAGCTCATAGCCAAAGGCGACCACAACTTCAAAACGATCGTGATCGATACGGTCGACAACGCTTTCAAGATGTGCTCCGACTATGTCTGTGCCAAGCATGGTATCGAGTACGAAGGGGACATGGGCCACGGCAAAGGCTGGGCTCTGGTCAAGAACGAATGGCATCGGGTGCTTACTCGATTGGCCAGCTTGCCATACGGTCTGATCCTCATTTCGCATGCGATCGACAAGACGATCGAAACGCGGACCGGGGAGTACACCAAGACCACTCCAAGTCTCCCAGATCGCGCTCGCAATGTCGTACTGGGACTCGTGGATATCATTTTGTTCGGTGATTCGCTCGCCAAAAAGGATACAGCGGGCAACGTCACGATTGAACGCGTTGTGCGCACCAAGCCGCATCCAACCTACGAGGCTGGTGATCGCACTGGCCGTCTGCCTGAATTGCTCCCTCTTGATTACGAGCAGTTCGTCAAAGCCTTCAATTCTCCCGCTCGCAGCTCGGAATCCGGCACCAGCAGCGCAGCGAAGAGTTCCACGCCGGCAAGCACTGTTCAAGGAAAGGCTAAATAGTCATGAGTGATTACCAATCATTCGAACCTACCAATTCGCAAGTCGATCTGACATCTTTCGATGATGAGTTCGAAAGCGCAGAGGCACCAAGTTACGAGGAGGTGCCAGATGGCAAGTATCAGGTGAAGATCCAAACGGCCAAGCTTGAATCGAGTCAGAAAGGGGATCCGATGATCAAATTCGATCTGGAGATCATCTCAGGTTCGCAAGCAGGTCGGCATATCTTCAAAAACTCGGTTATCACCCAAGCGTCTCTCCCGTACGTCAAGGCGGATCTCAAGACGCTAGGGTTAGAGCTTGCCAAGTTCAGCGAACTCTCAGGTCGGCTCGAGGAGCTGCTTGACATGACTCTGGAGATCACCAAACGCACTCGCGGTGACTACACGAACGTGTATTTCAACCGTCGCTTGAATATCGCTAGTGCTTCGAGTGGTGGTTTCGCGGATGAGAACGTTCCGTTTTAGAGCGTTGATTGGTTGACCGGCATTGGTCGTTCTTAGTCAGCGGCCTAGAGCCGAGGCTGGATGGCGTGACTTGAAAACAGTCCTTCGCGATGTGGTTCTTTTGCCGGGTTCCCATCGCGTTTCCAAGTCCAGACTCCCCAAGCCTGCCTCGGTTTTTCATTCCCATGACGCATAGAGATTCGAAGGGAAAACATGGATTTCCGGATAGTCATCGATTCGAGGGAGAAAGAACCTTATACCTTTGCCTGTGAGGTTCAAAAAGCAAAGCTTGAAGCTGGCGACTACTCGGTTCAGGGCTTTGAGCAGCATGTGGCTGTCGAGCGCAAAAGCCTCCCGGACTTCGTTGGTACTGTTATTCACGATTATGATCGCTTCGCTCGAGAACTCACAAAGCTCTCAGCCATGGATGCAGCGTGCATCGTCGTCGAAGCGGATCTGAATGCTGTGCTTTGTAATAAGCACACCGATGCGCTCAGGGCTGTCTCCCCCCAATCGCTTCTCGGGGCGGCAATCTACATCGGCATCAAATACAAGGTGCCCGTGTTCTGGTGCGGATCCAGACCAGCTGCCGTACGTTTTACCGACGCCTTTCTTCGGTCGTACATTCGCGAGATCTCTAGCAGAAGGGATCTTTGCTATGAGTAAACAACAAATATCGGGTACGGTCGATCGAGTCTACTTTACCAGCGCCAAGTTCTGCGCCGGGGCACTGGTCGGCCAAGATGGCGTCCTGGTTCGCTTCCGTGGGCCATTTTGCGTCAGCGAAGGTGAATCGATCACACTCACAGGGCAGTGGAAAAGCGATCCGAAGTACGGTGACCAGTTCGACGCTAAAAGCGTGAGTTACGATTTGCCTGAAACCCCGGAAGGTTTAGTGCAATATCTAGCCAAGCATCCAGCGTTCGTTGGAATCGGGGAAGCCACAGCCCGCAAGATTGTCCAGTATGTCAGCAGCGCCGAGCACCTCGATCGGGTGATTCGCCAGGATGTTCAAGAACTCAATCGTGCACTGCGGATCCCGAAGCATACGTTGCATTCATTACGGGAAGCGTGGATCGCCAACAGTGCACAAAATGAGGTTCGGTCCTACTTAGCAAGCTTTGGGCTCTCTCATCTTCAAATGGAAGCCCTGATCGAGGAATTTGGCTCCTCGGTCGTTGGTGTGCTTAGAGCCAATCCGTATCTGATCATTCAGTACGTCAAAGGTTATGGTTTTAAGCGGGTGGACAAGATTGCAAGATCCATGGGCGTTCCGAAGGAGCATCCCGGAAGGCTCGAAGCCGCTTTGTGCTTTCTGGTTTTTGATGAGGCTAACTCTGGTCACACATGGATATCTCGCGATGAGTTGGTTCGCAAAGCCAATGACTTGCTCTTGCTGGATTCGCTTGATGGTCAGTCCACAATCGAGAGTGCCATTGAGCGAACCGTCGCGCAAGGGAGACTTATTATCCACGAGGGTGCTGTGGCCCTCGCCTATTATGCGGAAGCGGAATGGTTCATTCACCAGTGTTTTCAGCAATTCGGCCATGTCGCTCGTCCGCTGGGGATCAGCCCATCGCACGGCGAGGGTCTCAAACGTGCACAGCTAGCTGCCTATGAGGCTGCGTTACTGCATTCGATCATCGTCATTTCTGGAGGGGCTGGTACCGGCAAAACCCACACACTAGCTCGCTTGGCTAAGACGTTTGAAGTAGCCGGCCTAAAGGTCGCGCTTTGTTCTCCCACCGGCAAGGCCTCCAAGCGGATCGAGGAATCGTTGCGATCCCAAGGGCTAACGCTCGAGGCCAAGACGATTCATCGGTTACTTGAATACAACGGTCATCAGTTTCAAAGACAGAGCCTCTCGATACCTAGCAACCCAGAAGCTGGCAATGCTGCAAACGATGCCTTCGATGTAGTCATTGTCGATGAATTATCGATGGTTGATGTCCCCTTGATGGCTGAATTGCTTCGACGTATCGACTTCGACACAACGAGGCTCATTCTAGTCGGTGACCACAATCAATTGCCCCCCGTCGGCGCTGGCAATGTCCTTCGAGACTGTATCAAGCACAGGCTTGTTCCGACCTTCATTCTAGATGAGGGCATGCGTCAAGCTGGTGTTCTTAAAACCAACAGCATGGCGATTCTATCCCAGCGCCTAATGCCATCAGTTGTAGGGGATCCAGGCTGGAGCGTGATCGATTCGCTCAGTGAGCCTATGCCGATCCAAGTTTATTTGCGTGACTTAGTGCTCCACCGAATTCCGGAGCAGCTTCGTTTGGATCCTGTCAATGACGTTCAGATCATTACACCAACTCACCTTGGATTACTCGGTACCAAAGCGATCAATCAAATGATGCAGTTTTTACTGCGAGGTTCCGTTGAGAGGAAATTTGCAGTAGGAGACAAGGTCATTCAGACGAGCAACGATTACGGCTTAGGGGTTATGAATGGCACCATCGGTATTGTCTCTGAAATCGATACTGAAGCGGGGACCAAGTACATCGTTGATTTTGATGGGCATGGTCGCAAGCTAGTCCAAGACGATCAGATTCTCAATGTCCAGCTTGCCTACGCACTGACTGCCCACAAAGCCCAAGGGAGCGAGTTCCCTTGCGTGGTCGTGCTTTGTCACAAATCGCATTTCTTCGCCGATCGGAATTGGTTGTACACCGCGGTCACTCGCGCATCGAAGTATTGCATCTTGGTCGGTGATCGTTGGGGACTGTCGAACGCTGTGAAGAAGAACAGTGTTAGCCAGCGCCGAACTTTTCTTGATCGCTGGGCCAAAGCGCCTGTCGATGCCATGGAGGTGTCAATTTGAGTGAAGCTATTGAACGAAATTGCCCAGCGAGCATCCGTGATTGCCATCAGTGGGTTGCTTGGAAGTATGTCGAGCGCGGTGGCAAGCCGACCAAAGCCCCCATTAATCCACACAATGGGTTGCTTGCCTCTTCCACTGACCCGTCTACCTGGGGAACATTTTCACAGGCGATGCAAGCCTGCGAGCGTAATAAGTCTCTTGCCGGCGTTGGGTTTGTATTCACCCTTGATGATCCATACTGCGGTGTGGACCTAGATGATTCCATCAACGAGTCCACCGGAGAGTTGAAGCCCTGGGCACAGCAGATCGTCGATCGACTCGACAGTTACACCGAGGTCAGTCCCTCTGGCTTGGGTTTGAAGGTATTCATCAAAGCCAGTAAGCCCGGCTCCCGCTGCCGCAAGGCCTATCACGATGGTGAAGTCGAGATCTATGATCGCGATCGGTTTTTCACAGTCACCGGGAATCGCATCGCTAATGCTCCCAGTGAGGTGAATGTTCGGCAAGAATCCCTAGACGCTGTTTATGCCCAGGTGTTCGGCAACGATGAGCCCGGCACTAGCGCGACCCCCTCGGCCAGTCGAAATCCCCAGCCAAGCGATAGTGGTTCGGTTTGTCTAAGCGACGACCAGATCATCAATCTAGCATTCCGACGTCGCTCATCGGGCGCGAAGTTTCAATCGCTGTGGAATGGCGACTGGAACCTGCATTTCAATTCAGCCAGTGAGGCGGACTCTTCGGTGGTCTTTACCCTGGCTTACTTCACCAAAGATGCCGCTCAGATTGATCGTATCTTCAGACGTTCACAGTTGATGCGTGATAAATGGGATCAAAAACACGGCAATGAAACCTACGGACAGCGGACGATCGCCAACGCGTTAAAGAAGGTCACCAAACAGTACGATCCGACGAAAAAGCGGTCTGTTGCTCCCAAGCCACCAAGCCAGATTCCTAAGAAAATTGGTTTCCCAAACACAGACATCGATTGGGATTTCAGAAGCGATCAGACTGAAAACGCTATGGCAGTGGAGTTCATCGACGGCAATCAAACCATCTTGCGATATGTGCCATCTTGGAAGAAATGGCTCGCCTGGGACTCAAAGCGATGGAAGATCGATATCGATCAAAGTCGAACGACTCGATTGGCACGCAGATTGGTTCGCAATTACTGGGACAGGATGCGAGGTATTCAAAGCGAGGAGCAGCAAGAGAAATGGGCTGAATTCTGCCGACGAGCCAATCGCAAGACCACGATCGAGAACGTCGTATCGCTAGCTCGGTGCGATGGACGAACGACGATCGATCACGAGCTATTGAATCAGAACACCTATTTTCTGAATCTGCAAAACGGAACTCTTGATTTATACACATCGGAGTTTCGTGATCATCGCCAGACGGATGCCATTACACAAATCGCTAACGTTGCATACGATCCCAAAGCGTCATGCCCGAAATGGCGAGCATTCATCGATCTGATATTCGGAAGCGACGATGAAGCCAAGCGATACATCCAAGCACTGCTAGGTTATTCATGTTCAGGGGATGTCGGCGAGCATATTCTTCCAATCTGCTATGGCTCGGGTGCCAATGGCAAGTCAACGCTCTGGAATGCCATTGTCGAATTGCTTGGCGACTATGCCATGTTGGCTCCCAGCAAGTTGCTGCTTGGTACGACCCATGAACACGACACGATTGTTGCATCGCTGTATCAACGGCGTTTGGTTGCCATCAGCGAGCCCGATGAAGGTTCCAAGCTCCGCGAGGCTCGGGTCAAGGAATTAACAGGCGATGAACAGATCACCGCAAGACGGATGCGTGAGGATTATTGGAGTTTTCGGCGGACGCACAAGTTTTGGCTAAGCACAAACCATCTGCCGCAAATCAATGGAACAGATGAAGGTATATGGCGTCGCATCAAGCTTATTCCCTTCAGAGTAGACCTTCGGCAGGTAACAAAGCCCATCCCTGACTACCACAAACTGCTTATTGGCGAAGAGGGGCCGGGAATCCTTAATTGGCTCATAGAAGGGTTTCAAGACTGGCGCAAGAACGGCTTTATAGAGCCTCAATCGGTCATTAGCGAGACGGCAACGTATCGCGGAAGCGCAGATGAACTAGGTCGCTTTATTGCCGACTGCTGTGAGGTTTCACCGGAACTTGTGGTTGCCTCATCGGAGCTCTTTGAGGCTTATCGCAACTGGGGTGGGCAGCAATCTCAAACGCGATTTTCGATCGCCATGCAGTCTCGATTTAACTGCGAGACTCGCACATTCGGACGCCACCGAAACAAGCGCGTCTTCGAGGGCTGCGCACTATCAAAAGTGGAAGCAGGATTTGATGAAAAACAGGATGAAAAAGAGTAAAAACGTCATGTTCAAAAACACTCAAAAACACTGTGTTTTCGTTGACTGCGCAGGGTTGCTGGGGGTTGTTTCATTATCTTCCATGCGCGTACGCGCATGGGAATTAACCAAAATACCCCCAGCAACCCTGCGCACTTGGTTGAATGATGGGCCAATTGCGAGCCATGTTTCGGGGCTAAGTGGGTGCTTACTTGAGTCTCGAAGTGTCGCACTCTGGAAGCTTCTCTTTCGGACGCATCCGTCACACTTGCTTGCATGCCTGCTTACCAGCTTCGCGATCAACCGCCTACGTTTGCGCCTGACGCGTACAGAGCACCGCGTTCGATCACTTGCCTATTTCGCGAAAGATCGCGTAACAGGGCCAACTGTGGCGATTCGGAAGGCTGCCAAACTGGCAGATTCAATAGGTACTTCCGGCGAATTCCCCTCTCCAGAGGGGCGTGGGAACGGTCACCAAGTTAGAGAGAGTTTGTTTTATGCGTGGGAATCTTTAATTCCTCGCGATCACCCAACCCAGCGACCCAACCAACCGAGCCAAACACACACCCAAAGACACACCGACAGAACCCTTTCCGTTTCGTTTCTCCCCTGGAAAGGCATGTTCATGAAAATCGAACTTTGGTCGCTCGATCGCATTCGTCCCTACCCGAACAATCCCCGCATCAACGATGACGCTGTC
>JBJONT010000509.1:0-5170 GCA_046051705.1 Planctomycetota bacterium
GACATTCAAGTTCGGCAGCTTGCGCACAATCGCCGCGAAGTGTGTTTGATAGCGAAGGATCGGGTCAAGCGTCCCGAACCAACCGTGGATGAATCATCAGCGCAAGATACTCCGTTGGCTCATGCAACAGAGAAGTCACAGAACGCAGAAAAGTCACCGAGCGCAGAGAAGGCAACCGCAAAGACTCCAACAGACACCGAGAAGCAAGCACACACCGAGAAAACAGCACACCGAGAGAAACAAGCGCACTCTGAGAAATCAGCGAACGCAGCGCATCAAGCGAACGACGGCGAGTGAAACAATCGATGAAACGAACGATGAAACAATCACGGGGCACCACTGGCCTTTAAGTCACTAATTGCCTTGCCCTAGTGCGGTTCAGGGCATTCTGTGGAAATGCGTTCGAGTTTGCCGTAGCCATTAAGTCAGTATCCCTTGGAGTGAGAAGCAAAAGCTCGGCGCAGCGGCTTATCCGAAGGGTGTTCGGCTGAAGAACTTGGCGGATCGTAACGTTATTATTGCACCGTAACACACGGCGAGTTACAATGCACTAAAAGGGTTACGAAGGTGGTGAATGAACGATTCAATTAGGCAGGCCGAAGGGTACATCGAAGAAACGCTTGGAATTTCCGTGCGGCTCAATGAGTGGCCCGGAAAGCGTAAGCTGCCCCTATTTCTCAGGCAAGAATTCGACTTTGCTCAATCCGAGATTTTGGGGCGTCCCGTATTGATCGCAGCGGCGATTGCGCTGGAGCATTCAGCGGTTGCGGTTCGCAGGCAGTTCGAAGTGTTGCAGCCAAAGTTCGATGGCGAACTCGTTTACTTGCGTCCGCAGATCGATGCGTACCAGCGCAAGCGGCTTATCGAGCAACGAGTTTCATTTATCGTCCCTGGAAACCAGCTTTATCTTCCGACCTTTGCAATCGATTTGCGAGACTATTTTCGAAAAGCCAAAACTGCGAAGGATGAGTTAAGCCCGCTGGCACAAGCGACATACTTGTACGCGATTTATCATGGCGACTTGTTACCTCTCCCCCTTCATCGAGCATCGGAATTGCTTGCTTGCTCAAAGATGTCGATGAGCCGCACATTCAGCGAGTTAGAAGCACTTGAACTGGCTGATGTTAGGAAGGAGGGAAGGTCTCGAGACTTACGACTCAAAGGCCCCCCCTTTGAAAGTTGGGAGCTTGCGCGCCATTGTTTGCGAACACCAGTGCGCAAGCGGATACGAGTCTTTCATGACTTTCCAATTCCGAAGCGGTCTCGGGTCGCTGGGCAGCCAGCCCTTGCGATGGAGACAGGCATCACGAAGGGCCAAGATCGAATAATCGCCATTGGGCCGACGGTCGAGAAGGCCGTTCGAGCAGACCTCGCCAGATTCACCGTCCCAAGTGACGAATTGGAACGGTCAGTAGTGATGGAGCTCTGGCGGTACGACCCGTGCCTGCTCTCGCAGAGCACCAGTGTTGACCGACTGTCGCTGTATCTATCCTTCGACGCAGCAGACGATGAACGCATTGAAGCAGCACTTGAAGAGCTACTGAAAGGAATGCCATGGTAGATGGACTTGATAAGTTCGCTAATCATTTTGAAGCGTTCACGGACAATTACGTTTTGATTGGGGGAACGGCTTGCGATCTGGCCATGCAGCTTGTCGGACAGAGTTTTCGTGCCACGAAGGACTTCGATATAGTGCTGTTCTTGGATCAGCGACGTGATGAGTTTGTGTCGCGGTTCTGGGAGTTCGTGCGCGACGGGGATTATAAAACGCGTCAGCAGGCCGATGGTCGTCCGCAATACTACAGATTTACTGACCCAGCCAGCGATGAATATCCCGTCATGCTCGAATTGTTCTCAGCAATTCCCAGCGACGTAAATTACCTGGGGGAGGGGCATCTGGTTCCGATACCGACGTCGGAGGAAATCTCAAGCCTGTCTGCCATCTTGATGGACGTAGACTACGCTACCTGGATTCAAGAGTCGCGAACTATCAGCAACAATGTCGCTTTTGCACGGCCAGAGCACTTGATCCCATTAAAAGCACTCGCTTGGCTGGATCTGCGTAGACGGAAAGCGGAAGGTAGACAAGTCGATGACCGTCACATTAGGAAGCATAAAAACGATGTTTTTCGATTGCTGACAGTGGTTGATCCTGCTTACAAACCGACCATCCCATCACGAATCCTCAAGGACATGACACAGTTCATCGAAAGCATGCGTGATGAATCGGTCGATGTGAAATCACTCGGATTGAAAGGCATAGCGAAGGAAGAACTGCTTGGGCAGCTCAGAGAGATGTATAGTTGAGCTTGCAGCATACAGGTTGATTTCGTCCCGTGCACCAATCGCGCAGGAACTTCGATGCTAATTGGGGTTCCATGAGAATCGTCAAAGAGTTATTGCAGGTCGACAAAGTGGATCCGGAATTAGGCAAGACATCGACAGGACGAAATACGCCATGCGAATTGGAACTTGGAATGTTGACAATCGGCTGATGTCGGAGAAGCATCAAGAATTTATACGACAACAAAATTGTGATATATGGCTCCTCACTGAGGTTCATCCGGATTGGGCCGAGAACGAGGGCACAACGATCCTACACTTCCACGCCCAACTTTCCATAGGAGTCATGGAGAGCAACCAGTTTTGGGCTGCTGTTCTTAGTGTTCTTCCCATAGAACGATTGGACGATCCGCATGAAGCCAGTGCAGCGGCCAAGATAGAAGGGGTCACATACTGCTCAACGATTCTTCCATGGCGAGGAGTTAAAGCAAACTCGGCTCCTTGGCATGGATCCAATCATTCGGAAATGACAGAGAATGCCATCAGTGCTTTGCTTCGCAATTTACCGAAGGGCGATTTAGTTTGGGGTGGGGACTGGAACCATTCGCTAATCGGCAAGGAACATGCTGGAAGCATGGGAGGACGTCATCATGTCCTTGAGGCAGTATCTCAACTTGGACTCAACGTACCAACAACTGACCTATCGCATCGCGGCAACTACTGCCAATCGATTGATCATATTGGGGTTCCTGTATCGTGGAAAGTAGAGAGCGTTGAAAGAGTGGATGCACAAGGGCTCTCGGACCACGACGCCTACGTTGTCGAAGTTGTTAAAACATGAGATCCTAATGCAACCTTTTATCTAGCTTCGAATGGAATTCTGCCGGAACAATGTTATTCAATAAACCTGCGATTCTGGAATTCTTGATAGACTACTTGTAGCAACAGCCTCAGAAGGTAATTTTCGGATTAGAGAGTAATTTAGGGATGACAGAAAATTCGGATGGCAACGAAACAGGCAGCAAGGGTGCTAATCAACAATCCCGGAAGACCTATGTCTTCGAGTGTAGTAGCTCGACCTACATGGATTGTATCGAGAAGAACCTCTTTGGCTCCAATAAGCCGTGGCCGTTGGAGATTAAAGAAGGCGATTACTGCTTGCTTCATCACTATGAGATTGGTGGACTGCTTGGCTTGTGGCAAGCGACTTCAAATGGCGGACGTAACCTAGTTCCAAAAATCTGGAGTGGCAAATTTCCGTTTCAGGTACGAGTGGAGTTGTTGCTCCCAAGTGTTACTGAAGTGTCGCGAAAAGTCCTGTCAGATGCGGGCATCGATCCTGCCGTGGGTCGATTTGACAATTGTGCAGACGAAGTATTAGCCCAAAGCATCATCCAATCCATGCTTGGTCATCCTTAGCCTTTTTCTGTATCTTTCAAATGAGTTAGGCTGAGTGACTGAAAACTCATCGCTCACCGAACACCAATTAGCGAATATCGTTCACGCGTTGCCGTGGGTCAAGGGTCGGGAGGAACTTGGCGTTCGTACGCTTTGAGGAATGCTGAGGCGCGTTGCACATCTCGGAGTTGTTCGTAAACAGTAACGATCCGCTTCAGCAATTCTGGGCGATTTGGGAAATCACGATTCAACAGCAATAAAACAGCACAAGCCTCATCGTACTTAGCTTGAGCTCCAATAATCAATGCCTGCTTGAAAAGTAGATCTGGCGTTAAACGCTTGGCTCTACGAGCGAGCCACCTTGGGAACGGTTCATCCCGGGGAATAAAGCTCCTGGTACTGCTGACATGTATCGCTGGGCTTAAACAAGCAACTGAGCAGTATTGGTACAATACACACCAATTAAGCGAGTTGAGAAAGGCCAAAGAGAATACGTATGAAACCAGGGCTTTACGACCATTTACTGACGAAAGCTATCGAAGCGGAGATTGCGCGGTTGGGCGATCCGCGACTGGTAGCGCTCGCGCCGGTGGATGCTGAGGAGTCGCATTCGGTGCTGGCTCAGTACCTGGAACGATTGATCGCTTCAAGCTTGGCTTTGCATCGCGGTTCAGATGCTGCCGAGAAACAGCAACAATTGGTTGAACGGATCGTTTCCACGCTCTCGGAGACACTAAACGAGCATGAATCTCACGGTGTCTCTATCGCCACGCCTTTGCAGCGATTGCTTGCAATCCATCGAACTTCGGACGCTACTGCGAATGATCGACCTGACAGTCGCCTCTCTCGTTCTTCACTCTTCACCGGAACCAGACTGGATGCAAGCCTCGGGAGCCAACTCCGAAAAGAAATCGCAACTTGCGATCGTGTGGATATCCTGTGCTCATTCATCAAATGGAGCGGCTTACGCGTCTTGCTCGACAACCTGCGTGAGCTGGCGGAACGCTCCGGTGACAACGGACCTGTTATTCGCGTGATCACAACAAGCTACATGGGAGCGACGGATCCGAAAGCTGTCGAAGTACTTCGTGAATTACCCAAAACCGAAGTTCGCGTTAGCTATGACACCAAACGAACGCGACTGCATGCAAAGGCCTACCTATTTCATAGAAACACTGGCTTCAGCAGCGCCTACGTTGGTTCCGCAAACTTGTCGAACGCTGCACTCTCCGAAGGACTCGAATGGACTACGAAAATAAGCCAGTACGAACTCCCATACCTCTGGGATAAAGTCACCGGGACATTTGAAACCTATTGGCAAGACGATGAGTTCCAAGCGTTCGACGAAAAGGCGACTCCAAGACTACGCCAGGCGATTCAAAGGGAACGCTACGTTGCAACGGATCCGACCACCGCGATCAACTTCGACCTGCGTCCGTTTCCATTCCAAGAAGAAATTCTTGACATCATCGCTGCTGAACGCGAGATC
>JBJONT010000510.1:0-6793 GCA_046051705.1 Planctomycetota bacterium
TTTGCGAGCAATTCAGCACGCCCTGCCGCATTTGACAGTTTTCCCTTTAGATCCCCAGCATTCATCAAATGTAGGCTTTGAGCGAGACTCGATGTTTGAACTCGCTCACATTCGCAGACACTCTCATTTTCAGGTCGGCCGAAGACACGCAAAAAGGGAGACGCTGTGTTGTAGCTATTATCCGGTAGGCCAATAGCTCGAGTGCCGGGAGGAAGATTAGGAAAATCGGTTCGTGTTTGCGCTAAGTCGTCGATTGCATCGAGCAATACTTCTGCTTGAAGACGTCGAGGATAGTATCTCGAGTAGTTTTGGGTATCGTTCAAGTTTTCAGTCTTGGGTATCGAGCTCAATTGATAGGCCTTCGAACGAACGATCGTCCGAACAAGTTCCTTGAGATCAAAGCCACTTTGAATGAAATGCTTCTCGAGTTCTGCGAGCAGTTCCGGATTCGTCGGTGGATTCGAATCACGAATGTCATCTTCCGGTTCAATCAGGCCGCGGCGAAAGAAGTGTTTCCAGTAACGGTTCACCAAGGCTTTTGCAAAGAATGGATTGGAAGGTTGAGCCATCCAATCGGCCAATTTCAACCTTGGGTCGACTTCTGGTGCGATCTCCAGGGTTTCATCACCGAGTGTTGCGGGACGACGGACAACTCCCGTTTTGATATTGGCAATTCCCGCGACACCTCGCTTGTGGAAGATCATGTCTTCACCGCGAGTCGAAGTTGGTTTACGCCCAACTTGGCTGAAGAAAGCAGCCAAACTGTAGTAGTCGTCTTGGCTCCATTTCTCGAAGGGATGGTGGTGACACTGAGCACATTGCATACGCACCCCTAAGAACAGTTGGGCAACGTCCTCTAATTGCTGCTTGGGATCTTTTACTCGTTTGTACCAAGCAACTGGAGGGTTCGAGAGTACCGTGCCGGTTGCTGCCAGCAATTCACGAACCATCTGGTCGTATGGTTTATTGGCCAACAAGCTATCGCGAATCCAAGAGTAGAAAGCGAAATTTGAAGTGATGTCTGACGCATCATCGCGACGATTTTTGAGCATCGCGGTCCATTTATTAGCAAAGTAATCCGCATACTCACCGCTCGAGAGCAATCGCTCGATCGCCGCATCTCGCTTCGTCGGCGAGTTATCAGACATGAACTCATTCCATTCCGTTGCCGTCGGTAGTCGCCCAGCGATGTCCAAAGATACCCGGCGAAGAAATGTTGAGTCATCTGCGAGATCAGATGGCGGAATTCCAAGCTTCTTCAGATTACCGAACACATGATCGTCGACAAAGTTGATTGAAGTAGGGACGTAATCGACGATGTCTCCTTGAGGAACCGATGCACGAAAGACACTTACGGTTCCTTGATAGCGAACCATGATCGATACAGATCCGGGAATATCAAGAATCGTTACTTTGCCATGCTCATCGACACTTGCCATCGCCGTGTCGTTCGATTCGAACAGAGCTAACGAAGTCACATCTCGCTTCGATCCATCCGAATACTCAGCGGTTACGCGCAATGCATGCTCCGAACGCATAGGAACCACTCCGCCCGAAGGCTCAACACGCAGGGTAGCGAGTTTCGGAGCCGTCTGCCCGTCGAAATGGGCTCCTTGACGAATCCATTCCACCAATGTTCGGAACGAATCCGAATCCATTGGCAATTTTGCACCTCCGCCGTGAGGGACCATCCCCGAACCTTTTTGCAGCAATAAACTTTGCTCTGGTGAACTGAATGACAACCGGCGTCCTCGCCCTTCGATGACCAAGTGCTGGTAATCCTCTGCCGGCTCGAACCCTAGCAAAGACAATTGGAACCCGCGTTGTCCGCCACCCGCTTTCGCATGGCAAGTTCCAGCGTTGCACCCGTGCTTAGTCAATACTGGGATGACGTCGTTAACCAAGCTCACAGGTTGAGCGGGCAGGTTCGCTGCTGGGGCCAGCGAGGTCGATTCATTTGGAAGACTTGGAGCGGTTGCTACAACTGGCTCATCCGCGTAAGCATCGACGCATGCGAGTCCCAACAGGAGCCACGTAACGAGGATTGTCCGGGTTGCACGGATTGCACCCCATAGACAGCACAGCGAACGCGGCGAATTGGGGGCGATTTCAATTGTGTTTGAAATGCGGCGAGAATCTCGCTGGCAGTCGAGCAGACGTTCGAGAGTTTGCATGATTGGACTTCGAACTATTCGGTAGGAGGGATGTATTTGGAGGGAGAGACGCCCGAGGACACCTCACCTTGATTATACATCAAAAACCGAGCCGGCTCACGGTATCTGATCAATACCTACTTTTACGCCCCGTCGACTTCTTTTGGGGACCGTTCGTACCGTAGAGAGAAGCCATTTCTGCGATTTGCTCCGCGAGGATGGTGCGGGCAGAGAGAGGTTCCAGTAGTTCTGCTGCGGAACCGAGCTTGAGAATGTTAGGGATCACCTCCAGCGGGTGAAACGCGGGAACGGTAAGGATACTTGAACCGTCTTCACAAAGTTCGATCTGCTGTTCGGCGTGCCAGGGTTCTTCCTGGACCCACCTCGCAGCTTTTGCTGTCAATCTAATTCGATATGGGACAGGCCGATCCCCACTGAAAATCCCAACACTTCTAGCAAGGTGGTTAGCGATATCGATATTTGGGTCGGGTTTAAACCATTCGTCCAACGCTTCCACTTTTTGGAATCGATCAAGTTTCCAATGCTTCAATCGATCTTGTGGTTCCGCGTCGAGATTCATCCCCGATTCGCAGGCTACGAGATAAATGCTGGACTGATAGATCGCCAGACCGTAGGGTTCCAAGAGTCTTTGTCGCGGCGGGCTCGTCGTTGATTCGTAGATCGCATCGAGTCGACGATGTTCTTGGATCGCTCGGTTGAGCGTCTGCAGCATGTTTTTCTGCTTCTCATAGGTCTTGGGTACGACGCCCAATACGCGCAGTGTTCGGCGGTAGCGTTCGTAATGTTCCCAGACCCCTTCGGGTAGTTGTTCGCGGACTTTATGCCAGAACGCTTCGATCCCTTGCCAGAACTGGGTTCCGGCAAGAGGAATAAGCAAGTCGCGTCCCATCGACAAAGCGATCAACTCGCTGGCGGTGATTGTGATCCGGTGCAATCCGGTATCTGCCCGATTGATTTTCCAGATACGTCCACGCGCTGAATCGGAGGAAACCACAGGCATTCCTGCGGCCACCAACGCATCGATATCCCGACGGATGCTTCGGGTGTGAAGCGTAGCGAGTCCCAATTCTTCAACAACGCTACTGGTCAACTCCTCGATCGTTGCGCCGAACCGGCGGCGTTCGAGCACTTGAATGATTTTGTGTTGACGGATGAGTTGTTCGTTGCGTGCCAAAGCGCGAATTCCTTTTGCAATTAGCTGGCGGCGTGTTATTTAGTCGAGGTACGTGGTCCATGTTGCGGCCGACTCATATTGCTCCGTCAATTTCGCGGCTGCCTTCTCATCGAGTTGCCCGGACTCAACCAATCCGCGCACTCGTTTGACGAATCCTTCTCGCAACCCATCGATATCGTATCTAGCAAAGGTAACCATATCCTTGATGCGACTGCCGGGAACAATCTTGGCGACATGGAACCGCCCATCAGTTTCGATGTGGATCTGAGCTTCATTCGGCAGTCCGAAGAGGTTGTGATAGGAACCCATCACCTCCTGGTAAGCTCCTACCAGGAAGATACCTAAGTAATAATCCTGGCCTTCCTTCCACTCGGGCAGCTCCAAAGTTTCCTTGACATCCCGAAGGTCTACGAATTTGTCGATCTTACCATCGGAATCACACGTCACATCGACGAGAGTGGCGAAATCGATTTTAGGGTCTTGCAATCGGTGCAGGGGAACCACAGGGAACAACTGACCGATTGCCCAAGCGTCTGGAGCGGAGCGGAACAACGAGAAATTGCATAGATACTTTGCAGCCAAAACGCGTTTAACGTCTTCAAACTCTTCGTTCGGATGCCGAGACAATTCCGCCTCTTTGAGTGCCCGTGCACACAACTCCCAGTAAAGGACTTCTCCTTTGGCACGGTCTTCCAGGGAGACCATACCGAGATTGAACTGCGTGTGCAGTTCGTCTTTGTGTTCGACCGCATCGTGGTAATACTCGAAGTAGTTCTTACCGTTGATATCATCGAGCAACCACTTCATTTCGGTGATGACTTGCGGATCATCCTGGTCGATCGTAACCTCTGGCAAATCATCCGCAAAGGTTTCGATCTCTTCTCGAATCGAAGTTACCAGAACGGTGTGATAAGCCGTCATCATCCGTCCGCTCTCGGTCACCAAGTTCGGGTGCGGAACTCCTTCGTCGTCGCACACCGATTGCACTGTGTAAACAACATCGTTTGCAAATTCTTGGACGGTGTAGTTCATCGAGGATTCGGTACGAGTTTTCGATCCATCGTAATCCACGCCCAATCCGCCACCGATGTCTAGATATTCCACAGGGAATCCCAATCCGTGTATCTTCGAATAAACACGGGCTGCCTCTTTCATCGCGTTTTTGACACGTTTGATATCGGTGATCTGGCTACCGATGTGAAAATGCATCAAATGAAGCAGATCGCCTTTACCGTGCTCTTTGAGCAATCTCAAACACTCGAGCAATTCCGAGGTCGTCAATCCAAACTTCGCAGAGTCCCCGCCAGAACTTGCCCATTTCCCTGAACCGCGTGTGTATAACTTTGCTCGCAATCCGATCCAAGGATACGCACCGATTTCCTGACAAACCCTCAAAAGGATTTTCAGCTCGTTGAGTTTCTCGATAACGATAACCACTCGCTTGCCAGACTGCACCGCAAGCAACGCCATGCGGCAAAAGGATTCATCTTTGAATCCATTGCAAATCAAAAGCGACTCAGGAGTCTGTTCTTGAGCGATCGCAGCGTACAACTCGGCCTTCGACCCACACTCCAAACCGACTCGATATTTGCTGGTCTCTTTTAGAAACTCCTCGACGACTTCTCGCCTCGGATTGACCTTCATGGGGAAAACCGGATAGTGCTTCCCGTTGTATCCGAATTGCGAAATAGCATCTCCGTATGCACCGGAGAGCAAACGCAATTGATTGGTCAGGATCTGGGGGAAACGAAGCAGGATTGGAAGCTGCAGTTTCTTGTCTCGAACCAAATGTTCGACGACTTGTTTCAAGTCGACTGAACGCGGGTCTTGATTCGCCGGATGAGCGACGATGTTACCGGAATTGTTGACAGTGAAATAACCTGCCGACCAATTCTCGATTCCATAGGTGCGGGAGATTCGGAGCAGGGTTTCTTCATTCATTGCAACTGCGTTTCCAAGAGAGGAGCTATGCGTACCCGGGAAAACAGTAGTTTAACGCTTTTTCACCCCGGCGAAACCCACGCAAGAACAACCACTTAACGACGCGTCGGACTTGCATTCCAAGGATCTTCTGGCCACGAATGCTTGGGATACCGCCGTTTCAACTCTTTCTTGACTTCTGCATAACCAGAGCTCCAAAACGAAGCTAAGTCGTTCGTGATTTGCTGAGGTCGGCCACTTGGAGCAAGCAGATGCAAAAGGAGAGGAATACGCCCCTTCGCAATCCGTGGAGTTTGCTTCCACGAAAACACCTCTTGAATTTTAACCGCCAAAACCGGAGCGGCCCCTTGCTGGTACTCGATCTTCAACGAGCTTCCGGAGGGAACGATAATGCGTTCAGGAACTTCCTGTTGCAAGGCTCGCTGTTGGTCGGGTGAAAGGCACGCTCCGAGCCACTGCAACCAAGCCCCCGATCGGACTTGTTCTAACGACCTTTTACCTCGACAAAGCTCTCTGGCCGCCTCCTGGATTGCCGACGAGTTGAGCTCCGGAATCTGCAGTTCTGGAACCCATTCACGCAAACACCTTACTCTTTGGATCCACTGCGCAACACCTGCGTCATCTTTAGGAAATACACTCTCCCAATTGGCTATGACGGCTTTAAACAAAACCTCGGCACATTGCTCTTCGTCGCTGATGGAAATGGGTGTTTCCTGCAAACACAAATCGAACCAGTACGATCTTCGACGACCAACCACCTGCTTTTGCGTCGGATGAAAAAACATCTCGTCGCGAGATTGAAGATGCTTGCCGACCAACCATTCTGGACGGACCCCACTTGCTTGCCTTACCAAGGCATCTGTTTTTTGACCTTCTAAATCGATGCACAAAAATAATTCTGCGGACCGAACTCCCGACTGCGAGCTTAATTCGACCCCTTTTCCGCCAACCATTAAACCGTGTGGTTGGCCCGAATTCCGACGCTTGGCCAACCGATCAGGAAACCCAGCAAGCAACGCTTGCATGACTCCCACGTCAGAAGAACCTCGCTCACCCGATGTTTCCTTATCGTCCGCAACCCGATGCTCGTTGCTTTTCTGAAGTGACTGCTCGATTTGTCGTGCTACTTGGTCGATCCCCCGCACAGCGCTGGCATTCCATCTACCAAACGGTGTCATCGGTTGATGCTTACCTTTTTGCAACCAATGCAATCTTTCCACGCAGTCGCTCTCCCATGACCGCAATTGCTGCGTCGTTGGCGTACCTCGATCGTTCCTATCAAAAGCATCCCGCTCGCTTAACATGGCCCCCATCACGCACGCTTGTTGGAAGCACCCCAGTTCTTCTGCTTCGATACACATTCGCGACAACCGTGGATGCAATGGGACTTGGCTCATCCTCGTTCCCATCGGTGTAATTTTATTTTTCTCAACAGCACCGAGAACTTCGAGTACACGGCCTGCGGCTTGCCAAGCATCCTGGCGAGGAATTTCAAGCCACGGGA
>JBJONT010000511.1:0-17029 GCA_046051705.1 Planctomycetota bacterium
ACCGCCTTGATCGCACCCGCCCTGCGCGCTCTTCCTATCGGACTTCCGAAACTCTTGGTCTCCACCGTCGCTTCGGGAAATATCGCCCCGTATGTCGGCTCAAGCGACGTTATTGTTCTACCTTCCGTCGTCGATGTAAGTGGCTTGAACGCCGTCTCCACACGTATCTTATCGAATGCCGCCAATGCATTGATCGGCATGGCCAACGGACCATCCCCCGACCACCCGACCAGACCGGCAATCGCACTGAGCATGTTCGGTGTCACCACCCCATGCGTCACCGGAGTTCGTCAAGCTCTCGAACAAGCCGGTTACGATTGCTTGGTTTTCCATGCGACGGGGATCGGCGGTCAAGCCATGGAGAGCCTCGTATCGAGCGGGCTCGTCAAAGGCATTATCGATCTGACGACAACAGAAGTTGCGGACGAAGTCGTCGGGGGAGTCTTTCCGGCTGGCCCCAAACGATTCGATGTACTCTCCGAACGGCGACTCCCTTGCGTCATGAGCGTCGGTGCAATGGACATGGTCAACTTTGGCGCGATGCAAACCGTCCCCGATCCCTTTCGGCACCGCAACCTGCACATTCACAACTCCAACGTCACTCTCATGCGGACCACCACCGAGGAAAATCGCAAGTGCGCCCAATGGATGGCAAACAAGCTATCGAGAAGCATCAGCCCCGTGCATCTTCTTTTACCAACCCAAGGTCTCTCTGCACTCGATGCGCCCAATAAACCATTCTTCGATCCAGCGGCAAACCAGATACTCTTCGATGAGCTCGAAAAAGCACTTCAAGGGATCGGTCATATCCGCGTAGAACGCGTCGATGCTCACATCAATGACCCGAAGTTCATTGAGCGTGTCATCGAAGTCTTTCATGAACTCCAACACAGCACCAAAGAATCCTAACGATGCAAGCTGAACAACCGATGCACACTAAACGACTGACCCGTTCGCAGATCCTCAACAACCTTCGCGCTAAAGTCGCCCGTGGCGAACCGATCATCGGTGGAGGAGCCGGTACTGGTATCTCGGCGAAATGCGAAGAAACCGGTGGTATCGATTTGATCGTCATCTATAACTCCGGACGCTATCGCATGGCTGGACGCGGTTCGCTATCGGGCTTGCTCGCCTACGGAAATGCAAACCAAATCGTCAAGGAAATGGCTTACGAAGTCCTTACGGCCGTCAAGCACACTCCGGTGCTCGCAGGGGTCAACGGAACCGATCCATTCATGATCCGAGACGTCTTCCTCAAAGAACTCAAAGAACTCGGCTTTGCCGGTATCCAAAACTTTCCTACCGTCGGACTGATCGATGGACTATTCCGCGCAAACCTCGAAGAAACTGGGATGAGCTATTCACAAGAAGTCGAGTTGATCGCAGCAGCTCGCGACTTCGATTTGCTTACCACTCCTTACGTATTTAACGTCGAGGAAGCAAAGCTCATGACTCAAGCCGGCGCGGACATCGTTGTCGCACACATGGGGCTGACCACCAGCGGCTCGATCGGGGCGAAGAGTGCCAAGTCTCTCTCCGACTGCGTCCGAGAAGTTCAAGCCATCACCGACACTTGCAAATCACTTCGCGAAGATTGCCTTGTGCTCTGCCATGGTGGCCCGATCGCAAACCCCGAAGACGCGCAGTTCATCCTGTCGAACTGCCGTGCCGTAGATGGCTTCTACGGTGCAAGTTCCATGGAACGACTACCCACCGAACTGGCGATCACCGATCAAGTCCGTCAGTTCACCAAACTCCGCGCGAACTGACTTCGTCTTGGCTGTATCTCAAGAACACACCCTAAGGGTTGATTAGGGTTGATCTCCGAGTTCTTCCAAGGTACCCAGCGTATCCTTTCGAGACGGTACTGCGGTTTCGATAGGTGTTGAGAGTTCCATCGGAACTGTTGTCTCCATAGGAACTACCGTTTCCATCGGAGCTCCCGATACGGGACTACCGACGGCACTCGGATCAAAGGCACCTGCGCTGATGCGGTCTCTAACAACCACTTGCTCTGGATTATCGCGAGGAGTGAAATATCGCCCCCGCTGGTAAGCGCCAGCTAGCATCGAACCGTTGAGAGGCTCCTCCGAAAGGTTGACTTGGTTGTACATCAACAGCGAACCCTTCTCACGATGGAAGTCTCGAATCGCAAGGTTGTAGTCGACCAGCGATCGGAAGAATGCGCTGGTGCTGCTTGCCAATTGCTGCTGAGCTTGCAACAAGAAGTTGATGTTGATCAAACCCTTCTCATAGCGATTTCGCAATACTTCAACCTGCAATTTATCAGCTTCGATCCGGTTGTAGTTGATCTGCATCTGTTCATAGCTTCGAGCGATCTGACGAGCGGAGTTGCTCAAATCGTGCGAGATACGCAACTGTTGCTCTTTGAGCAGAGCCATCTCCCTGGCTAGATTCAATTGAGCATGTCGGACGGCCGCCGAAGCTTGTCGCAGCCCTACGTTGTAAGACCACTCCAAACCAGCTTGCCATTCCTGATAATCGCCAGATCCGAGATTCGTAAAGAAGTTATCGAGCGATTCATTTGGCTTGCGTGTGCCGAGCAAATGATCCCCTAAACCTCGGTAACGGTACAGAGTCAACGCATCGAGCCGTGGTCGCTTGTTCAGACGAGCGGCAATCAATTCTAACTCTCGACGCTTGATCGACCATTCCTGCCTTCGCACTTCCACTCGACGATTCACCGCATCCGACAAGGATGACTGCCAATCAAAGATCACTTCAGCTTGAATTGGATCATCGACAGGTTTGACTAACCTGCCGTCGGTCGCTGGGTAACCGATGATGTACCGAAGTCGCTGCTCCGCAGCGTAGAGACCGTTCGGGCCCGACAGCGCATCGTTCAACTGCGAAGCGAATAAGTAGTAATTGGATCGAGCTTGGGCTTCCGCGTCGGCTTCACCCCCACGATAACCAACTTTCTGCAACTCGCGAATCCGCTGCCAGGTCTTCAAAGCATTCTCGCGGCCCGATATCTGTGCATCGAGTGCGCGATAGGCGAAGTACAACTCCCAATAAGCGGTCTCGACGTCGTTGATCAATCGGATCACGCCAGATTCAAAGTCAGCCAAGCTGATATCGGTATTGATTCTTGCGATCAGCACCCCGTTGTACTGACCAACCACCCCGTTCGGTCCAGCGATCCGATTATAGGTCGTCCCCGCACCTTGCAATAATGGCTGACGGTACTCGGCTTCGAGGAACCCGCTGAAGTCACTGCGATAATTCCGCGTTGGGTTGTTATTCCGATCGTAAAGGACGTTGGTTCGAAGTGCAAAAGTCGCACCCGTCGCCGTACGTTTTTGTATTTGGTTGATCTGCGTACCGGCTGTCTGTCGCGATGCTGGTACGAACAACTGGTCAAAAGGAGGCTGCGGACGAACGTTCACAGGGCGATCGTTCTTTTGCCAGAACAATTGTGAAGTCACCACGGCGTCAAATGCCGCTAAGGCGGCTTGCGTACCACCCAACGGATTCAAATCCGTCAAAGCAGGGTCGATCTGCGTCGGCGTCCCTTGAGGTGCCGAGACTACAGTACCGCCGATGTTTCTCAAGACTTCGCTACTTTGCAAAGCCATCGAGATCGCATCCTGAAGTCGCAACTCCAACGTAGGCAAATCCGCTGGATTCTCGATCGCCAACGGATTAACCGTCTCGCTCACCTGAGGATCGACGCAGTTTTCAATGTTCGGCTCTTCAATTCGTGTAATGAAATCCTGGTAGTAGGAAACATTCTTCGAATCTCGCCACGAATGAAAACGATCCACGGGATGACATCCACTGAGCAGAACGCCGCCGATGCAGCCCCTGATAATCCACCCACTGATCGTGTTCCGAGAAATCCTGCTCATAGCGAGCCCCTAACTAACGCGTCACCGAACCAAGCACACCCCTGAAAACAGGGGGTCCTGTCGTCCTATCGGATCGATACGCCTAGTAACTGCACAATCGGTGCAAAGGGAATAAACATTTCTCACGGAACATGCCGCAATCTTTACGCAGACTACCCAAAGCCCGCCGGCCACCCATCCCCGCGACTATTTCTTGCCCAACCGGCGTTTACGCTCGAAAAACTCCGTAAGCACCATCCCACATTCGACGGACAATACCCCTGATACGACTTCGCAACGATGATTTAGCCGCGAATCATTAAGCAATCGATACAGCGAATCGACCGCTCCCGCTTTCGGGTCCCTCGCCCCATAAACCACCTTCGGTATGCGACTCTGCAAAATCGCACCAGCACACATCGGACATGGCTCAAGAGTCACTACCAACGTGCAGTCCAATAGCCGCCATGTACCGAGCTGCGAAGCGGCTTGCGTGATCGCTATCATCTCCGCATGCGCTGTGGGATCCGCTAACTGCTCACGCTGGTTATAAGCACTTGCTATCACTTGATTCTCATGGAGGATCAATGCACCCACAGGTACTTCATCCTCTTCCGATGCTCGACGTGCCAACGCTAAAGCTCGCCGCATCGAAGACTCATCGCTCATCCAATTCGAACCCTCTGGCTCGGATTCAAAGTCCCATTCACGCTGCACGTGTAAACCCCACTTCTTCTTGCGCTACTTTCTCGATACCCGCTTACTGCCCCGCACCTGATTTCAATACCAAGTTCCTGTATGCTTCCAGCCTGGTTTCCCGAACCTTCTCGGAAGAAGGTGGCAGAGCGATCGAACGTGGAATATACCCCCACAACTGCGATATGAGGATCGTCGGAAAGTACTGTCTGTAATCGATCCCGCGAACTTGCATACAAGCAAGCAGAGCGACATCTCGTAACTCAACGGTCGAGACCAACCTAGCATCCGCCTCAGCCGGGGCTCCTCCGTCCGCCCCTCCTCGATTTCCTGGAATCTGCCCACCTGGCGCAAAAGCTCCACCGATGCTCATGCTCTCCTCGCATACTTCCTTCCGTTCAAGCCACGCTTCGAGAAGCTCAATATCCTCCGGCTTTCCTCGTCGAAAGAAAACTTGAAAGGCTCGCAACAAATCCCCCGGCTCAATCTCGGAGCCAGCAGCAGCTCGCTCAAGCATCCTGCGAGACAGAAGCCTTGCGGAGTTCAAATCTGCTTCAACCATGATTTGAATCGCAACGGTTTGCTCGTAACCGTCGTCGAGCGTCGTTGTCCAACGCTCCATCATCGCTTCGATCGATCGCTTCGATTGCGGGTCCCGCAGCGCTTGATTGAAAGGTGCTCGCAATAACAACCGGAGCGCGGAAGCATTCAAAGGAGTCTTCTTATCTCCTTCGGAAACACACACGGTGTAGAGCAAAGCCAAACCGTCCGATTTATCGGCTCCATCCCCTCGGCGTATCTCGGATTCTTGAATCCTGCTGACCAACTTCCTCGCGATCTCAGCTCCTTGATCGCTGTCGATGATCTCTTGCTCGACCAACTCTGCATGCCGCTCATAAAGCTGCAAAAACAATCGTTTCGAACTGCGGGTCGCGCCTGCAACCTTTGCGAAACTGTTCCATCCCTTTAACCCGTGATCCTCTTGCATCGTTGGATCACGCAAAAAAACGCCAATAATCTGCTGCTGACGCTCGGACTTTAACTTGGCAATCACACTCCCCAAACGAACCCGCACCTCAGGATCGTTTGCGTTCCCTTGCATCGTCTGCAACAACTCTAGCTGATCAGTCGACAAACCGCTCAATCGCCCAGTTGCCTGATCACGGATCTCGAATTTAGGGCTACCAAGCTCCGCAACCCACTTCGCAATCTGCTCAGGTTCTTGAGCTACCTGTTGGGCTAATCCCAAAGTCGCTGAAGCTTGGAATATCGCGCAAGCAACAGCAATCACAGCGACTATACGCTTTTGAGAACTCAGGGGAGAATTGAAGAAATCGATTCCCACCCCTGGAAACCACACACCCGGTAACCCTACACCCGGTAAACCCGCCTCCGGAAAACCAGCCCACAGAAACCAAGCCCTCAGGTATCGGTCAAATAAGATTTTGAGCATCGCTGGCATATTCCGCCTTTTGAATCGACAATCGCCTTTGCATCTTATGCAGTGTACCCTAGAACCCCAGCCGAGTTAATCCGCCCCCCGAACTTGCTCAGTTCCCCCTGCATGTGTAAAATCTGTGGCACGAGTTCAGGGATTTGCGGCCGATTGCAGCCTCACTGCTAAAGCGCCATTTTTGTCTATAGGATCGAACACCTAAAGTTTTAGGTGTCTTAAAGTGATCCAAGGCGCGATGGTTCAAGCAGAAAGTGGTTCAAGCACAACCGTCAACAAGGCGTGTTGCGGATCGCGGGCTCTACTCGGTTATACCCTTACCAACCGTTCCCTCGCTTAACCAACGCCGACTCCGGCTACCCGATTCATGACGTTCCCCACTGACTCTTCCTCGGATTCTTCTTCCTCGAATTCTTCTGGCGCTTCGAACCAAACCCCCAATACCAATACATCGCAGGATCACCATCCACAATTGGGTCTGAGCACGAAAAGCGTGCATGCGGGAGAAGCCCGTCAAAAGCCGAGCAATGCAATCACCGATTCGATCTGTTGCTCAAGCACTTACACCTTTGAGTCGACCGAAAGCATTCTCAATTACATCTACGAGAAACAAGACCGCGAGGAGTATGGTCGCTACGGGAATCCGAACGAAAAAGTCGTAGAACGGAAACTCGCTGCCCTCGATTGCGCTGAAGACGCCATCATCTATTCGAGCGGCATGGCCTCCATCGTCGGCTTGTTGATGACAAAACTCAGCGCCGGAGACGAAATCGTTTTCTTCGATCAATGCTACCACCGCAGCCGAGAATTCTGCGCGAAACATCTCTCCCGTTTTGGTGTGGTTACCCACCAAGTGAAAACCGGGGACATGCAAGCCATGGAAGCTGCGATCAATGCCAACACCAAGATGATCGTGAGCGAATCACCTACAAACCCACACCTATCGGTCATCGATCTCGAAGCCTTCGTCTCGATCGGCAAGAGACACAACGTCGAGACGCTGATCGATGCGACCCTTGCGACCCCCTTCAACACGCGTCCCATCGAATGGGGTGTCGATTACGTTTGGCACTCGGCAACGAAATACATGGGTGGTCACAACGACCTACTCGCAGGTGTGATCTGCGGTTCCAAAGAGAAACTCGAACCAGTCCGCAAGCTTCGCGGTATCCTCGGCGCGATCAACTCCCCTCACAATATGTACTTGCTCGAACGCGGTTTGAAAACCTTTGCCCTACGCATGGAACGCCACAACTCCAACGGTCAACGAATCGCAGAGTTCTTGGAGAAACACCCGCGTGTCGAAAAAGTCTTCTACCCAGGACTCGCATCTCATCCATCTCACGCAATCGCTCAACGTACCATGAAAGGCTTCGGAGGATTAATTACGTTCCTCGTCAAAGACGCCGACTGGAAACAAACGGCTGCCGTCATCGATCGATGCAAGATTCCACGCATCGGACCGAGCCTCGGTGGAGTCGAGAGCCTTATCGAACAACCCCTTGTGATGAGCTATTTCGATTACAAACCCGAACAACGCGCCGCTTTCGGCATCTACGACAATATGATTCGGATGGCAGTTGGAATCGAAGACATAGATGACTTGATCGCTGACTTATCCCAAGCCCTTGAGGTGTAAGCCTCATCCCCGAACTGCTGACCAGTGCACAACGGACCAACACACAACGGTGAATCCTATGAAATTTCGAACTCGCGCAATCCATGTCGGAAGCGAACCCGATAGTACCGGGGCTGTTGTTCCACCGATCTACCTTGCCACCACGTACGTTCAACCAGGCCCCGGAGATTGGGGGGCTTTCGATTATTCACGCAGCGGTTCTCCTTCACGCTCCCGAGTCGAGAAAGCCATCGCCAACCTCGAAGGTGCCGCCGGCTCACTAGCCTTCTCCTCTGGAATGGCTGCAACTCACTGCGCCATGGGACTGCTTGAATCGGGCGACCACATTGTCGCTGGTTGCGATATCTACGGCGGAACCTACCGACTATTGCACAAGATCTGCAATCGAAACCGTATCGATGTCACCCTCGTCCATGCAGACGATGCAGCCAACATCGCAGCCGCCATCCGACCCGAAACGAAAATGGTTTGGGTCGAAACCATCGGCAACCCCCTGATGAGTGTCCCTGACTTCGAAGCGATCTCGCAAGTCACCCGCGCAGCGAACATCCTGTTCGCCGTCGATAGTACCTTTGTCCCACCCTCGATCTTCCGTCCTTTGCAAGCTGGTGCGGATATCGTCATGCACTCGGCTACTAAGTACTTCGGCGGACACAGCGATTGCTTGGCCGGTGCCCTATCGGCAAAAACGCCCGAACTCCACCAGCGTTTGTATTTCATCCAAAATGCAACCGGTGCGGTGCTCGGTGGACTCGAATGCCACTTGCTGCATCGCGGAATCAAAACCATGGAGCTTCGCGTGCGGGAACAATCCAAGTCCGCTTTGCTCATCGCTCAATGGCTTGAACAACACCCACGCGTCCGACGTGTGCTGTTTCCAGGGCTTTCCTCACACCCCCATCACCAGCGCGCAAAACAATACTTCGGTGAACAATTCGGTGCCATGGTATCCTTCGATATCGACGGCGATATCGATGCTGCGAAACGAGTCTGCAAAGGTACCGAAATCTTCGGCCTTGCCGTCAGCTGCGGTGCCGTGGAATCCTTGATCGAACAACCCGCTACAATGTCTCATGCAAGCTACGACCCAGCCGCTCGAGCCAAAGCCGGGATCACCGATTCCCTCGTCCGAATCGCCGTCGGCCTGGAAGATCCCGAGGACCTTATCGAAGACCTCAGCCAAGCCCTCGCGAAAATCTAACACGTAATATCCTTTTGCCAACGAAACGAACGATGCCAATCGATCCATCACTGACAAGGTATTACCGCCGTGCCAGATTCACTACACGACTGCCTACCAAATACCAGTTTGCACCCTCGCACTTCTGGCTCGAAACCCTCGAACCCGACCTCTTCAGAATCGGCCTGACCCACTTCGCAACACGCATGCTCGGCGATTTCGTTGAATGCGAATTTACCACCGAAACGAACAACCCGATCAAACTCGGGCAACCCATCGGCTGGATCGAAGGCTTCAAAGCCCTCTCAGATATCTATAGCGTGATCGATGGACTTCTCATCGAATCGAACCCAGCCCTGAAATCCAATCCAGAATTCGTCGATCGAGATCCATACGACCGCGGTTGGCTCTTCATCGCTCGCGGCACTCCCGACCGCCGAATCGTTGACGCCGAAGGATACGTACAACTCCTCGATGTCGCAATCGATCGTATTCTCTCCCAGGAAGAACAAGAGCGCAAAAAATGCTAACCGCACATTACATCATGATTGGTGGCTTTCTAGGCGCAGGGAAAACCACCAGCATCCTGCGGCTCGCCCAACACTTCTCCTCACTCGGAAAACGTGTTGGACTTATCGCGAACGACCAAAGCCAAGGGCTAGTCGATACCGCAATGCTCGCCAACAGCGGACTCCCCACCGAAGAAATCTCCGGTGGATGCTTCTGCTGCAAATTCAACTCCCTGATCGAAGCTTGCGAAAATCTCGACGCCCACAGCAAACCCGAGATCTATCTCGCTGAACCCGTCGGAAGCTGCACCGATCTTGTCGCAACCGTTGTGACCCCTTTGCAACAACTTCACGCGGATAGATACCGAATCGCCCCTCTAAGCGTTTTGGTCGACCCAATCCGCGCTCAACGCTTTCTCGGTCTACTTACCGGAAAAACATTTTCCCCAAAAGTAAACTACATCTACGACCGCCAACTCGAAGAAGCAGACCTGATCGTCATCAATAAATCGGATTTGCTTCAAACCGATCAACTGCAAACCCTGGTTTCCACCCTTGAGAAACGCTACCCGAAAGCCAAAGTCCTCTCCGTTTGCGCTAGGACTGGCGAAGGCTTCGAACAATGGCTTGAAGCATTAACCCCTTCGGCGAAAACGAATCAAGGCAGCATGCCCGTCGATTACCAACTCTACGCCGAAGGCGAAGCTCTTCTCGGCTGGGTAAACGTCTCGGCCCACATAAGGGGTGCTGAATTCGACGGAAATCAATTCCTGTTGACACTCCTAGAGGATCTTCACCAAAGCCTCTTAAACCAATCCAAAGACAGCGTCGCAATCGCTCACCTAAAAGGGACCCTCATCCCAGATGTCGGAAATGACATCGCAATCGCCAACCTGGTGCGCGAAGATAGCCACGTAGAACTCAGCTACCAACTCGACGAACTTCTGGAATTCGGCGATCTAATCCTCAATCTTCGGGCAGAAGCAGACCCCGAGGAACTCAAATCCGTGACCCTCAAGTCCTTGCGAAACGCTTGTCAGGCGTCTAGATTGTCCCTGGAAGAAAAGCACGTAGCGGCTTTTCGCCCCTCCCCTCCGACCCCAACTCACCGAATTTCGAGCGTCAGCACCCTCTAGCCCATGAGTCAACCCAACCAATCATGAGCGAACAACGTCCTGTTTTGTACTGCCGGTGCGCGTTCGCGAAGGTGCTGCCAGAAGACGTCAAGGATGGAGTACTCGAACGACTCGTCGCTTCCAATATCCCCTTCGACTCCGTTCCGGATCTTTGCGAGATGTCCGCCAAGAAAGATCCGACCTTGAAACAACTCGCCGAACTGCCAACCGTTCGTATCGTCGCTTGCTACCCCCGTGCAGTCCGATGGCTTTTCGACGCCGCCGGCGCACCATTGGATACCAACCGCGCCGAGATCCTCAACATGAGAACCGATTCGGTCGAGACTATCTGGTCGCAACTGACGTCGACATGCCCGAAGTCGCCTCCAGAGGAATCTTCGAATTCAGCGAACGAGAGCGAATCGCAGTCGGCACCTCAACAGGCTACTGCACCCCAACAGGCTACTGCATCACAACCGACAAGCGGAGGGCCCATAGCGTGAACGCAAAACTTCCTCAATTACCTCGCGTGATCCTTTACGAAGGCAAGGACAGTCAAAGTATTCCGCAGACGCTGCGGCTTGAACTCCTCGTGAAGCTCCTCGACAAAGGGTTCACCGTCAGTCGTTCAACCGACCAAGGCCGCTTAGAAAACCTCGGACACAACAATGTGGTCGTCCTTGGGATCTTCGATCTTCCGACCACGCAACTTGGCGAGCAAGCGAACAACGACGAACTGCAGATCCACGACATTCGCGACAAATCCGCTGAGACGATTCTCGATTCGATCAATGCTTCGCTGAACAATTCCCCTGTGGGTTCCCCAGCAGATAGCCAAACCGCTCCTTCCGCAGAACAAACCGCTGCGCCGAAGAGATGGAAACCTTGGTTTCCCGTGATCGATTTCGACCGATGCACCAACTGCATGCAATGCTTGAGCTTCTGCCTCTTCGACGTCTATGGAGTGACGAAAGAAGGGAAGATCCAAGTCCAGAATCAGACGAACTGCAAAACCGACTGCCCAGCTTGCTCTCGCGTTTGCCCAGAAGTCGCAATTCTGTTCCCCAAATACAAAGCCGGCCCGATCAACGGCGACGAAGTCAATACCGACGATGTGCGGCGCGAAGCGATGAAGGTCGACATCTCCGCTCTCTTGGGAGGTGACATTTACTCGCTTCTTCGAGACCGAAGCGAAAAAGCGAAGTCTCGATTCTCCAAAGAACGCGACGACGATCGAGCCCTCAAAGAACGTCAACGCTGCTTGAATAAACTCAAAAGCAACTTCGATGGACTCGAAATACCCACCGAAGTCCTATCGAGTTTGCCGAGCATGGATCAAATTCAATCCAAAGCGCAGCAAGCCAAGCAGAGAGCGCAACAAGCTCTTGCTGATAATGCTGCAAACTCGTCCGCAAACCAATCACCTCAATCCCCCCAACCGTGAGATACCAATGGTCGCTCGTCTAGCATACCGGATGGTCACAACGGTCGATAAACGACTCCTTTGGAAGTTCGCTTACAACTTCGGATACAAAGGAATGCGTTCCGTCCAGAAGTTCAAAAAGCGACTCAAGCAAGGAGTCCACTTCCCACCATTCTTGTTCATCTCCATCATCAATAGCTGCCAGCTCCGATGCCAAGGCTGCTGGGTCGATGTCGCTTCGCCTCGACAAATGATTAGCAAAGATGACTTGAACCGATTGATCACTGACGCCAAAGCACACGGCAACAGCTACTTCGGTATCCTCGGTGGCGAACCCTTCATGCATCCAGACCTTCTCGATGTTCTTGAAGCCCACCGCGACTGCTACTTCCAAATCTTCACCAACGGTCAACTGATTTCAGAGAAAGTCGCCGCGAGGCTGAGAAAGATCGGCAATGCCACGCCGTTGATCAGCATCGAAGGAACCGACCTGATCAGCGATCAACGTCGAGGTGCGAAAAACGTCTTCGACAAGACTCTTCAAGGCGTTCAGAATTGTGTGAAACACAAGCTGATCGTGGGTGTTGCGACGAGTGTCTGCAAAACAAACCTAGACCTCGTCAGCGAAAAATGGCTTCGACAACTGATCGACCTGGGTGTCCATTACGCTTGGTTCCACACCTACCGTGTCGTCGGACCAAAACCAACGCCGGAACTTGCTCTAAGCCCAGAGGAAATCGTCCGCCTCCGTCGCTTCATCGTCGAGATGCGAACCAAAGTCCCCATTGGCATCGTCGAGCCTTACTGGGACGATCAAGGGGGTGCGCTTTGCCCGATGGCGACCGGTGTGAGCCACCATATCGGCCCTTCCGGTGCGATCGAGCCTTGCCCCATCATCCAATTTGCCAAAGAGACCATTCAGCAGTCTCCGAGCATCTACCAAATCATGGCGAAATCCGAGTTTCTCGATGATTTCCGCAAGACCTCGGCTGCCGCAACCCGTGGGTGCGTCGTCCTCGAACGCCCCGATCTAGTGAAACTACTCGTGGAAAAACATGGCGCCCTAGACACCACGCAACGCAAGACAGCTATGCTAGAATTAGAAGCGTTGCAACCGAGAACCAGCCAACATCAACCCGGGGAAGAAATTCCAGAGAAAAGCTGGATCTACCGATTTGCTAAAAAGCATTGGTATTTCGGCTTCGGTGCTTACACCTGATTCGTCCTAAAGAGATTATCGCATGCAATTGCCAATCCTATCGTTGCCCCGCGCTGTGCCCGTCCAACGCGAACGACAACCCAAAGAGAATATTCCTCAGACGCAGTCTGAACGTGAAGCGATCCGCGCTGGACTTCGTCAGTACGTCCTCGACGAAAAGCTTGTACCACCACTGTCTATCGCCGACCTGCGTTCGTACGCGGAAGCTTTCGTACGTGAACAAGCCATTGCGCCGATCTATACCGATTTCGTCGGTGTACTGCTCAACAGCGAAGTCTGGCGAGATCAACTAGCAACCGTCCCCTACGAACGACGCTTGCTCCTCCTCCCGAAATGCATGCGCATCGAAGACAAATGCCCCGCTCCCTTCGATGAATTCGGGTTACTGTGCAAACAATGCGGCCTTTGCACTATCCAAGAACTACAAGAAGAAGCAGAAAAGCTTGGATATGCCGTCCTGGTCGCCGAAGGCTCTGCATTGGTGATGGCGATTATCGAAACGGGTAAGATCGATGCGATCGTCGGCGTAAGCTGCTTGAGCGTCCTCGAAAAAGCCTTCCCTTACATGGAATCAGCTGCCATCCCAGGCGTCGCAATACCACTGCTGCAAGATGACTGCAAAGACGTAACCGTCGACCTCGAGTGGATCTGGGAAACCATCCACTTGACCAGCGATGACGCAACCTATCGTCTCAACCTTGATGCACTTCGGGACGAAGTCAAAGGCTGGTTCAGCCAATCCGAACTCGAAACGATTATGGGGCCCGCCCCAAGCGAGACCGAGAAAATCGCTCGCGACTGGCTCGCGAAGAACGGCAAACGATGGCGTCCGTTCCTCACCGCTTGCATTTGGCAAGCTATGGCCGACGACCCTTCGGAACCAATCCCACTCGCATTGAAGCAACTGGCGGTCGCCGCTGAATGTTTCCACAAAGCATCCCTCGTTCACGATGACATCGAAGATAACGATGACCTGCGATACGATGAACCGTCGCTGCATAGCGAATTCGGAGTTCCTGTCGCTCTGAACGTCGGTGACTTGCTCCTCGGAGATGGATACGCGCTGATCGCAAGCACGGAACTCAGCGCCGCACAACGCGTAGCAATCACCCGTGTGGCCGCATCCGGACACCGTACGCTATGCCTTGGCCAAGGTGATGAATTCCAATGGGGCAATGCTCCAGGTCCCTTGAGCACCACCGAAGTCCTTGAGATCTTCCGCAAAAAGACTTCGCCGGCCTTCGAAGTCTCCTTGCAGTTCGGCGCTCTTGCCGCAAATGGTGATGCACAACTGTGCGAAACCATCTCGAAATTCAGTGAAGCCCTTGGGATCGCTTACCAAATTCGAGATGACCTCGAAGACATGCTCACTGGCGAGACCATGAGCGACTTGCAAGCCATGCGGCCTTCATTGCCATTGGCGATTCTCCACGAACGCGTTCGGGGCGAAGCTCCCCTACGCCAACTCGTCGAGAAAGCTTGGCGCAAAGAATGCACTCGTGAAGAGCTTGAGCAAATCGAGAGTCTGTTCGTCGAGTACAACGTCGCTGATCGATGCAAAGTCCTTCAAGAGTCTTACAAAGAGCAAGCGATCCGATGCCTTAGCGAACTTGAAAACCCCAGCGTCAAAGGCTTGCTTCGCCGCGTTATCAGCAAGATTTTCACCGTTGAAGTGAAGGATTGGTGCAGTGAGTTTGAGACTCGAAATGCTGCAGGTAGCAAGATTAGCACCTAAGATGCTCGGCGACTCGACCGACCTCGTCGCGTCCTTCCTCCAAAGCCAATGGCATCCGGAAGGAGGTTTCTGCGACCGGGACGGTAATCAGGATCTATACTACTCGACCTTCGGTATCGCAGGCTTTCTTGCGTTGAGGATACCTTTGCCTCAAGTACAGTTGGCCGAGTACCTGCGCACGCAAGATCACCGGATCGAAGAATTAAGCCTCATCGATCTGTCCTGTTTGGCTCGCTGCTGGGCTTTTGTACCGAAAGACCTCTGGCCCGAACACCTGGTGACACGAGTCATCCGGCGCATGCAAGCCTTTCGTTCAATCGACGGAGGGTTCTTTACAGAGCTAGTGGAAACCTATGGTTCACTCTACGGCTGTTACGTTGCTTTAGGCATCGCACAAGACATGGCTTACGACCTCGGGCCCCCTGAACCTATGCTCAATTGCATCCGCTCTCGACTTGCAACCGATGGTGGCTATTCCAACAGCCCGGATATTCCGTTCGGATTGACCCCCACCACCGCCGCAGCCGCTTCACTCTTTCGACATCTCGGGACGGACGAAGGATTAGCAACCCGCGACTGGTTACTCTCGCAGATGCATCAAGATGGAGGCTTTTGCGTCGGCCCAGGTATCGACATGCCAGATCTGCTATCGACCGCCACTGCCCTACACGCGTTGAGCTCGATCCACTTCGACCTACAACCCATCGCCGATAAAACACTCGACTACCTCGATACCCTATGGACCGCTCGCGGCGGATTCTTCGGTACTTGGGAAGACGACACCCTTGATATCGAATACACCTACTATGGCTTACTCTCCCTCGGCCACCTGAGCGTCTAATCCCATGTTCTCCGATGCGTTCGAGCAACTCTTAACTCCGCTTCGAAACAATACTCGCAAGGCTCTGCTCGCCGAACGCAATCAGCAAGGTTTCTGGGAAGGTGAACTATCGAGCAGCGCCCTGTCGACCGCAACGGCGCTGTGCGCCCTAGAAGCCTTCTTGCGGGTAAATAACGATCTATCGGATCCATTGCGTAGTACCCTCACCGACATGATCACCCGAGGAAGAGAATGGCTACTCGACCATCAAAACGAAGATGGAGGCTGGGGAGATACGACGAAAAGCTTCACCAATATCAGCACCACGTTGCTCGTGTGGGGAGCTCTCAATACGCCGAAAAACAACCGGCAAATCGACCGAACCAACCCCCAACGCAACGATAAACTCACCGGACGTATTGAACTTGCAGTGCAACGAGTCGAGCAAGCTATCGAACGCCTCGCAGGCGGGCTTACTCCCGAAGTTCTCGCGCCGGCCATCCGCGCTCGATACGGAAAAGACCAAACTTTCTCCGTTCCAATCCTGATGACCTTGGCCGCTACCGGTAGGCTCGGCGAAACGGAACAAGACGACCCTTGGAAATGGGTTCCGCAATTGCCTTTCGAGCTGGCGGCCTTTCCCCGCTCCTGGTTTGCCGCATTGCAACTCCCTGTTGTCAGCTACGCGCTTCCGGCATTGATCGCCATCGGCCTTGTGCGTCACCGCCAAAGGCCCTCACGTAACCCCTTCGCTCGCCTGATTCGATCCTTGGCAACGAAACGAACCCTTCGCGTCCTCGAATCGATCCAACCTTCAAGCGGAGGTTTTTTAGAAGCCATCCCGCTGACGAGCTTCGTTGCGATCAGTCTCATCGGAGCAGGGCAGGGGGGGCATCGAGTGACCAAACAAGGAATCGAATTCCTTATCAACTCCTTCCGATCCGACGGCTCCTGGGCAATCGATACCCACCTTGCAACCTGGGTTAGCACCCTTTCGATCAATGCGCTGAGCGTATGCGAGCAGGCAACACCGAGCGTATGCGAGCAGGCCCGCGACCAAAACGCGTTTCACGGCGAAGAGGCCCTGAAAAGCTTGCGATGGCTGCTTGATCAGCAATACAAAACCGTCCACCCGTACACGATGGCAAAACCCGGTGGTTGGTCTTGGACCCCACTGAGCGGCGGGGTTCCCGATGCAGATGACACTCCCGGAGCGATGCTTGCACTGCGTGCCTTTTTCGATCAATTCACGCGAGACAATCCTTCGAAGACTAACGAGTCTTCGGTCAGCATCTCTACGCTTGCGCTCGCTGCACATGCCGCATCGAAGTGGCTGCTCGGATTGCAGAATGGCGACGGAGGAATTCCAACATTCTGCAAGGGTTGGGG
>JBJONT010000512.1:0-8757 GCA_046051705.1 Planctomycetota bacterium
TGGAGGTGATCGATCAGATCAAGAAGCAGAGTGCCGAGACGCAACCGGAGATCGAGGTTTATCCGCTCAAGCATGTCAACGGCGTAGCTTTAGAGCCGGTATTGAGGGATTTAAATGACAAGGTGTTCTCGCCACGTCAGGGGCAGATCAGTCTCTATGCATTGGGTCAACCGAATTCATTGTTGTTGATCGGACGTCCCGAGGCGCTTACAGGGATCAAAGAGTTGATTGTCAAGTTGGATCAGCCATTGGATCCGAACAATCAGCTTAGAGTATTCCGACTTGTGAATTCATCGGCGACTGATGCCGAGACGATCGTTAGGAATTTCTTCGGTGATATTTCGACGCAAGCAACCGGCGGCAATGCGGCTGCGGCAGGTACGCAGTTGAATGCACGGGTCAAGGTGGTGGCCGACTATCGGACTAACTCGTTGATCGTACAAGCATCACCTCGTGACATTGCCGAGGTAGCGAGATTGATTTTAGAGATCGATGTCGAGTCGACACCAGCCGAGAATGAGATTCGGGTGTTCCCAGTGAAGAACGCGGTGGCTTCGGAGTTGCAGCCGATCCTTCAGTCTGCGATTACGGGTACAGCCTCAGCGACAACTGGCCAAGGTGGGGCGCAAGGTGGTCAGCCACAAGCGACGGGTGGGACTGGCAGTTCGCGCGCCCCTAGCAGTCGATTGATGGTGGTTCCTCGCGAGGGAGATCCGGTCAACTCGGGAATTCTCGCTGGTGTGACCATCACAAGCAATCCAAGTATCAATGCGTTGGTTGTGCGTGCACCTTCGAAGAGCATGCCGCTGATTCAAGCATTGATCGAGCAACTCGATCAGCTTCCTAGTGCCGATGCGAGAATCAAGGTCTACCCAGTAATCAATGGGGATGCGACGAGTCTTGCGAATACCTTGCAACAGATCTTTGGTTTGCCTGCGACAGCGGGAACGAACACCAACAACGCAGCTACAGCCTTGGGTCTTCAGAACTTGGCCGCACTAACTGGTGGCGGTGAAGGCTCGCTGGTTCAGCTACGGATCTCCGTCGATACTCGGACTAACAGTATTATCGCTTCGGGTGCTCCATCGGATCTTGAGGTGATTGAAGCATTGTTGTATCGGCTCGATGAGACCGGTGGTCAACAACGCAACAACGAAGTGGTTTGGTTGCGGAATGCGAATGCGATCGATGTGTTCAACGCCCTCAATACGTTGCTGACCAACCAGCGGACAGTGATCACTCAGCAATTGGTTACCGGTCAGGCGATCAGTTTGTTCGAGCGAATTGACCGAGAAGTCTTCGTCGTGTCGGAACCTTCGACCAACAGTCTGATCATCAGTGCCACTCCTCGGTACATGCAGCAGATCAAGCAAGTCATTGAGCGGCTTGATCGTCAGCAACCGATGATTGCGGTTGAGATTTTGATTGCCGAAGTGACTTTGGATGATGCGTTTGACATCGGTACAGAGTTGGGATTGCAAGACTCCTTGTTGTTTGACCGAAACAGTGCCACCGGCGGGACGTTGAATAGTCCAGCGTTTAACTTGGGAACACCGTTCGGGTTGAATCAACCGCAACGCCGTCCTCAGAATGTTGCCGGGCAAGGGCTTTCGAGCTTTGCGATGGGGCGATCGAATGCGGACTTGGGGTATGGTGGTTTGGTTTTAGCAGCAAGTAGCGAGTCGGTTGGATTGCTATTCCGGATGTTGCAAGATGCCAACCGGGTTCAGATTCTCTCGCGTCCAAGCTTGATGACCATCGATAACAACATCTCCGTCGTGAACGTCGGTCAGTCAGTTCCAACGTTGACAGGTACCACGAACGGTATCAACGGGGTGACTACTGGGGTTAACTACGTCAACACCGGTTTGACGATGCAGATTCAACCGCGAACGAATCAAGACGGGTTGATCAACATGATCGTTGCGGTCAGTCGTTCGAACATCGACCCGAGCGGTGGCATTCCGATCGGCTTCCAGATCGACGGCCAAGGAAACTCGCAGCCGATCAGTGCTCCGATTTTCAATCAGACCTTAGCTCAGACACGTGTGACGGCTTACGATGGCCAGACAGTCATCCTTGGTGGATTGATCACCAAGGAGCGAGCGACTCGGTCTCGTCGAATTCCTTTCTTGGCAGATATTCCTTTGGCTGGATGGTTATTCCGCTACGACAGCGAAACGGAGCGACGAACGGAATTGTTGGTCGTGATGACTCCCCGGGTGATCAATTACAACGATCCGAACAAGCTTGATATGATCAAGCAAGTCGAATCGTCACGGATGAGCTGGTGTTTGGCAGACATTCTCAATGTCTATGGCGACGTAGGATTGAGCGAAGGGAATGGATTGTGGGGACCAGCAGCGAGCCCTGTGATTTATCCGGACGTAAATCCGACGGGTGATGTTGGTCGCGGTGAATCGGGTGGAAGCATCGATGGATCGGGTGCTCCGACTTACATGACTCCAAGTTTAGATAACGTTCCGCAACCTCTTGAACGACAATCGATCCCGACGGTTGGCAGTTGGAATGGTGAGATTCAAGTAGGGCCATACGGAGCGCAGTCGAACGGTGCTGTGATGTCCAATGGGGCTGGGATGTCGAATGGCAATTCCATACCTAATGGCCAGTTTGTGCCAAATAACCAGTATGTGCCAAATAACCAGTCTGGAGCTAGCAACCAGTTCGCTCCTAACGGCCAGCCTGTGGGCAACGGCCAGTATGGTCCAGGCACTGTGATCTTGGGTGAGGAGGAAGCTCCTTTGCTGCTCGAACAGGAAGTTCCTCAAGGAGCAGTTCCACAGAGAGTACCGCAGCAAGTTATTCCAGGTGGGCCGACATCGAGTCGTCAGGTGCCGAAGACCTTGTTGCGAAATGGCGTGGCCCCTGCGAACTCGGCAGCCGTTGGTCCGAGCAGCAGCGGCAGCGTTCCAAGCAATTATCAGCCGATCACGATAGCACCTTCGCCTTATGCCGTACCAGCTCCAAACATGCAAACCAACATGAGTATGCAAACGAGCAATAGCAACGGTAACACAGTTCGCACGAAGTAGTGCGATCGGATTCAAACCGAATCCGATCGACGTAAATAGACTTTCCCATACGCACAGCAGCCTACAGCAGCCTAGCAAGAAACCCAACGAATTCAGTGAGCTTTATCATGCAATTGCGATATGCAAAATTCAACGATTCGAGGCGAGTAGTGGCACAGAGTTCCTCGCGATGGCTCGTGTTCTTGGCGATGTGTTGTGTTGCTGTCTCTGGTTGTGCGTCGATGACGGACAAAGGGAAGGGGAAGACGAAAGAAGACTCGAAATGGTCTTTATTCAAGAAGAAAGAGTACCAGATTCCGCAAAGTATGAATGTTACTTGGGTGCACGACATCATCTCGGTTCCGGGTAAGCCACCGACACGAGGGTTTGGGGGACGGATATATTTCTACAACGAGAAGTCTCAGACGATTCCCGTCGATGGTGAAGTGATGGTCTACGGATTCGATGATACATATGAATCCCATGAAGGCGTTGGAATGGATCAAGCTGACAAGCGATATCGCTTTACGCCTGAACAATTCACAACCCACTTCTCCGAAGGTGACCTTGGGGCTTCCTATAGCATCTGGGTACCTTGGGATGCCGCACCGGGTGCGAAGAAGAAGGTCATGTTAATACCGACATTTAAGTCGAAGGATGGGAAGGTCATTCGTGGAAACGCAGCTACTTTGCTACTACCGGGCTGGAGTGAAGAGGAAGCGGCTGGGAAGGTGATTCAAGCGGGAGCGACACAGGCGAACAAGAATCAACAAGGTGTGCAATTAGCTTCGGCGACAGGGTTGCCAATGCAAAGTGGCGCAAATGTTTTGGGCCAAACAAATGCGATGGGCGCTGATGCCTTAGGGCAAGAACGTCCGAAAACGACGACGATCCAGATGCCGGCCAGGGCTGCCGCTCGTGTACAACCTTTACTGACTCCTGAGCAAGCAACGCAATTGCTAGAGCAAGCACGCAGTGCGAATTTCGATCCTGCGACACTGCAACAGTTCGGAGTGCAACCACCGGCTGGGGCGGGAGGAGTCTCAACAGGGGTAGTACCTGCGATGGGGAACGCGACTGGAGTTTCAGGGGCACAGGGGATGCCGGTAGGGATGAACAATCAAGACATGTCGATGCAACGAGCGATGAACTCTGGATCGACACCTTTGTTTCATGTGCCGTCAGCTGGCATGAGCCCATCGCTTTTGCCTGGCATGCCGAATCAGCTATCGGTAATGCCGAATGCGACTATGTCCAATACGACCAGTGGTGCGGGAACTAGTTTCGGACAGCAGGGACAGATTCAAGCTGGGATTGGGATGCAGCCACAACAAGTTCATTCCGGACTGAATCAACACCCGGTTCAAGCTTCATCAAACGCTCCATCAACCTCTTATCCGCTTCGGTAGCGACAGTACCACGCAGGGTAACTTCTCCACCCTCGACGCCGATGTTGATGTTGCGCAAGCGTTGTTGAATTGGAGAGCGAGAGATTCGCTCTTCAATACGGCTTGTCACGGCGGGGATTGAGTTTGCTGAGATTGGGAAGTCTGGTCTGACAGTCGCGCGAATCGGCTTTCGACCTTGTTGGTTCCCTTGAGCACCGAAACCGTTGGTGCGATTGCGGTTATTCAAGCCGCCGCCGAGTCCACCGATACCACCGAGTCCTCCGATTCCGCCAAGGCCACCGAGTCCGCCGCCGAGACCACCACCAAGTCCACCTAAGCCGCCACCTAGACCGCCGCCAAATCCCCCACCGAAACCACCGCCGGTGCTTCCGCCGAATGCATTTGCACCGAACGCGCTACCGGATCCACCGCCACTGGCACCAACGCCGAATTGAGAAGACCCAGTCATGGTGCTAGCCGTGATCGGACGTGTGTTCAGATTGCCGATGAAGTTCTGTCCAGTCACCCCGGGGCCACCGAAGGTCCCCGGAAAATTCGATGTGTTCGTTCCCCCCCCTAGTCCTCCACCAAGTGCACTCGATCCGCCGCCGAAGCCACCTCCGCCGATTCCGGTCCCACCCCCGAAACCTCCAGTTCCACCCCCGAATCCACCGGTGCTACCACCGAATCCGCCCCCTGTCATTCCGCCCGAGGGAAATTGAGCTTGAGCTCTCGAAATAGGATCGAGATTAGCGATCAAACCGGTGCTGAGCAAAGCTCCTGTGGTAACGCAAGCCAACAAGCGGAGGCATTTTGATTTCATAGTACGTTTCATCGTTTTTGTTCCTGCGTCTTTTCCAGCGAGCTTCCGCCGGCTTTGCCAAAAGGAAAGGAGGTTCCGTGGTTACCTAACCCGTCAATTGTAGCGAGGTTGCGACCCAAGGCTCGAAAAAAACGGCTAGTGGGTTTCGGCGTCACAGCAATTCCACGACGTAGTGATATCGAATCTTGTGTCCGTCGTTCTCGAACGAAGGGGCAAATTTAACGTTCGCAAGGATTCTTTCGAGTTTTCGGTGCCAGGGCAAGTCCACTGTTTCAATGGATTCGGCTTGCTGTGCTTTTCGGGGATTCCAGGCCGGCTTATACTACAGACCGAGATTCAAGCACACAGTTGCCGAAATCGGTCGGTAGATTCTTCCAACCAAATTATTCAAAGCTGACAGGAACGTTATTATCGCCTCGGGATATCAAGGATCAGATCGAGCGCAGGGCGCGAAAAGAAGCGAAGTGGAAGAAGGTGCTAAGGAGCCTCAGGAGAGTGGACCGTATGCACTTACAGACCACTGGAAACTCTTAGCTAACGCCGTTGATGCTGCGTTAGAAGCAAAACTCGGGGAGCTTGGCGATGGTTGTCCCGAACGCTTGCGAGCTGCGATCGGTTATTCACTTCTATCCCCCGGCAAAAGGCTTCGTCCTGTCCTGTGCTTGCTCACCTGCGAAGCTTTGGGCGCTCCGCATCAAGTCGCACTTTCAAGTGCTTGTGCTTTGGAGATGATCCACTGTTATTCTTTGATTCACGATGATTTGCCTGCGATGGATGACGACGATTTGCGTCGGGGACGCAAGACTTGCCATCGCGAGTATGACGAAGCAACCGCGATTCTTGCCGGAGATGCCCTGCAACCGCTGGCATTCGAGACAATTTTGACCAGCACTTTGCCGGATTCGATCAAAGCGCAAAGTGCCTTGGTACTAGCCCGAGCGGCGGGTTCCGAAGGGATGGTCGGCGGGCAGATGGATGATTTGTTGGGAGAGAAGCGACCGGAGATGCTCTTGGGGCCCAAGGGGCCTGAGCGCGAACCGGGGGATCAACTCTCCTCGATTCATCGACGTAAAACGGGTGCGATGATCGAAGCATCGGTTGTTTTGGGAGCGTTGGCGGCGGGAGCTACGACAGAATGTCTGAATCAGGTCGCCAAGTATGGTCAAGGAATTGGAATTGCGTTTCAAATCACCGATGATCTGCTGGACGTAGAGTCGACAGTTGAAAAGACTGGTAAAGCGACGGGGAAAGATGCTCAGCGAGGTAAGTTGACCTTTCCTGGGCTCTATGGTGTAGAGGAAAGCCGTCGGATGGCGGATTGGCATGTATCCGAGGCGATCAACGCTTTGGAAGAGCTTGGGCAAGAGGCCGATGGACTACGGCAACTTGCGATGTACATCTTGAAAAGGAACACGTAATGGCGTCTCATCCCCTGCTTTCCCAACTTGAATCGGCCGACCCGCTGCGAAGCATGGGGGCCGATCAGCTTGAGCAGTTGGCAAGTGAAATTCGAGACGTTTTGTGCAATTTGTTAGCCACACGGACGGCACACTTCGCGTCAAATCTTGGAGTTGTCGAACTCTGCTTGGCTCTACACAGTGTTTTTGACTTCAAGTCGGATCGATTGATCTGGGACACGGGGCACCAGATTTATCCCCACAAGTTGATCACTGGTAGATACAAGAACTTCAAGTCGATTCGGGAGCGGGGTGGCTTGATGGGCTATCCGAATCCTTCGGAGAGCGAATACGACTTGTTTATGACCGGCCATGCTGGATGTAGCGTTTCAACGGCATTGGGGCTGAAATCCGGTGACGACTTAATGGGTGGGAAATCTAAGAAGAGCATCGCGGTGATTGGCGATGGTGCATTTCCTTCTGGCATTGTCTTTGAAGCCATGAACAACGCGGGTGAGTTGAACAAAGATCTCATCGTTGTGCTTAACGACAACAAAATGTCGATATGCCCACGGGTCGGTGCCTTGGCCAATTATCTTGATCGACTTCGTACGAATCCCTTTTATACGGGGCTCAAGCATGAAGTGACGAAAATGCTGACGAAGGTACCGGTCTTTGGCGACTCGACCGAACGGTTTTTGGCTCAAGTGAAAGAGGGAGTCAAAGCCGGCATGGTAGGGGGGATGTTGTTCGAGGAGTTTGGTTTCAAATATATTGGCCCTATCGATGGGCATGATATCCGATTGCTCAAGAAGTACTTGGAGATGGTTAAGGGCTTAGAGGGCCCAACCTTATTGCATGTAGTGACGGAAAAAGGGCGAGGTTACAAACCGGCGGAAGACGATCCGGTATACTTCCACACACCCCCGGCGTTCGAAGATGAGGATGGTAGTCCAAGGATTCTCAGCATTGGAGAGAAGCCCGCTTTTACGAACTATGCGAGGGATGCGATTTCATCACAGATGCGTAAGAACGATCGGGTTACTGTGATGACTGCAGCGATGTGCCAGGGTAACAAACTCGAGCCAGTCCGCGACGAGTTCCCTGAGCGTTTCTTTGACGTCGGGATTTGCGAATCGCATGCGGTGGCTTTTGCTGCTGGCCAAGCGAAGGTTGGGTTGCGTCCGATTGTTGCGATTTACTCGACGTTCATGCAGCGATCGTACGATCAGATTTTTCAAGAAGTCGCACTGCAAAATTTGCCAGTGGTTTTGATGATGGATCGCGCAGGCTTGACCGGCCCGGACGGCCCAACGCATCACGGATTATTCGATATCGGTTACACGCGAGTCTTTCCGAACATCGTGATGATGGCTCCTGCGGATTCGACCGAAGTCGAACCGATGCTTGAGTTCGCACTTCAACATGCTGGTCCGACCTCCATCCGCTATCCGAAAACAAGCGCCTTGGCGTTCGATCGTCCTAAACAGCCGATTGAACTTGGGAAGTCCGAGATCATCCGACCAGGCAGAGATGGAACCATCCTAGCGATCGGTGCGATGCTTCAGCAAGCACTCAGCGCTGCGGACCAGTTAGCTGCTGAGGGGATCGACGTTCAGGTGGTCAACGCAAGATTCATCAAGCCATTGGATATTGAACTGCTTGAAAAAGTATTCAAGGAATCCCGTTTTGTAGTCAGTGTCGAAGAAGGAGCGTTGGCCGGCGGTTTTGGTTCCGCAGTTCTCGAAGCGGCTTGTGAGCGGGGTTGGGACACACGGATTCTGCGTACCATCGGGATCCCTGACCGATTTGTCGAGCACGGGGAACGCAACGAACTGCTCGCATCACTCGGAATGGATGCGCCGGGAATCGCAGCCACTTGCCGGAAGCTTTTAGAGCGATACCCCGAAGTAGTCGGCGTCTGAGATAAGCACGACTCGCATCACTAGCATGAAGGCTCGATCTCGGGCTTGAGTCCCTTCGTCGTTGAAAAGGTAATCATGGAACACGGATTTATTGCTTGGGCCAAGCAACGCTCGATGCGTTTGCCAAAAATCAAGCTTGGGATTGGGGACGATTGCGCACTGATTGCTCCTGACGGAAAAGACTCAGTCGTG
>JBJONT010000513.1:0-10396 GCA_046051705.1 Planctomycetota bacterium
TCAATCTTCACTAGGAAAACTCCGGTGTCCTTCGGTGCTTTTTCAACTAGTTTCGTCAAAAGATCTCGGGACTGTTGCTCAAAACCCCAATCCGCGAGTCGCTCCACGGCAAACCGCTGAAGTTGAATATCTGAAGCATATTGAGAATTCAACTCCAACAACTTATCCGCAGATGCAGCCTTGACCTGATCAACGCTATCTGGATCCGACCTAAGAACCTGCGAATCCAATCCGACGGTATCTATCAACCAAGGCCTTTCGACCAAGTAAGGGTCGGATGTTTGCAGTTTGATTGCCTCTTCAAGCGCTTCATCAAAAATCAACCAATCCCTGAAGTCCTGACGGCTTCTCGATTGGGTTGCCAAAATGTATTCACATAACTTAATGTTGTCTTTTCCCGACTTTAGCGAGATGCGTTGCAATTGACCAATCGCCTCACGAAATCGACCTGCCGCCGCCCAAGCTTCCGCGGCTCCACGATACCTATCATCCTCCGTGGGCGTTAAATTAGCTGCTGTTTCATAATACGCCGCAGCACGGTCAAACTGACCTGAACGCATGTAACAACCCGCCAAAAACGCAAACAACTCGGAACGATTTCGAGCATCCATCTCCAGGTTGCTTGCAACGACCTGCTCGAGCAAGTTCGTCGCAGAAACATAGTCGCGTTTAGACACGTAATAGCTTGCCCAAGACTGCTTGCCAAGCCTTTCAAGGTATCCCTGAAGCCGACTACTTACCAACGTACTCTGCTCTCGCAAGACGCGATCCATCTCGCCGAGGACATATTGGGATTTTTCCATGTCCCCTTCGCGAAGCCAATATTCAATTAGCTTGAAATACAACAACGATGTCGGAGGCGTGGCAATACGAATACCATTCTCCCAAACCCCAACGGCCTCTTCCTTCTTAGATCGCTCCCACAGAGTGTCTCCAAGCCCCAAATAGGTCTGCACGTCTCGTCGAAGATTCTTTTCCAGGCAAGCCCTAAAGTAGCCCTCGGCTTTCTCAAGCCACTCATCTTTTTTCTCTAATTCAGTGACTCCAAAAGCTCCTCGCGCACGCGCCAAATAATGGTTGCCTGCTTCTAGCACAATCTCAGGGTCTTCCGGGGCAAGCACCATCGCCTGCACAATATCTGACTCCGCTGCAATTCGGTCGATAGCCGAAGTAACCCGATAATGAATCAACCAAGCCTCTGCATCTTCACGGTGACTCGCAAGCATCCGATCCACCGTTGTCAGCGCCCGATCCTTCAAGCCCTTGGGGCTATCATTACCCAATTGCGAATTCCGAAGGAACGCTTCATCTTCCAAACACGCCAAAGCTATCGAATAGCTGATTTCTTTATCACCCGGATTTTCAATCAAGGCTTTCAGCAATAAATCAACAGAATGCATTGTTGAAGCAGTCACCAACCACTCGGGCATCAACGATTGAGATGCACTTGAAAAGGTATGTGATCGCTTCTCAACAGCTAGCTTGAACCTACACCTAGCCAACCACTTCAGAAGTCCTGGATCCATTGCGGAACCCGCAAGCCTAGGAATCTGCTCCATGGCGTCTTCGTAACGACCTAAGGTGAACAATCGCTCCATCATTCGATTGCGCAATTCAGGGACGCGGTCTCGGAAATCAATGCTTGCTTCGCAAGCTCCGATCGCCGTTGCAAACAGAGAAACGGCCTGAGAGTAATCCGGAAAACTATCGGCACTCTTATCGTAAGCTTCAGCCAATTCAACCTTGTACTGCGTGTTCGTGGGTTCAAGTTGCAGCAAAGTATCCAGTACACTCGCAGCTTCACCCCAATTCCCCAACGCAGTGAACTCGCGAACTTGCGAGTCCAACGCATTCCTTACCCGCGACACCTGTGCGCGCTGTAAAATCACACCAGAGAGAACCAGAACCAACAACGAAACAATCGTTCCGATCGCCAATCGCCAATTAAGCACAAGGCGTTGACGTGTCTCTGGTGTTGAGCGTTTATGAATTTTCATCGATTATCTGCAGTGGATTAAACAAAACAAAGGCGCATGAGCCTTTTAGAACTCCGTGCGCCTTTAAAACTTTCACCCGAGCTAGAGCCAACTAACCACTACGCCTTCGACTCGTAGTAGTCACCATAATAGCTGGCGTACTCCTTGACAGGCACACCCGAGAGAACCGATCCTGCCACCTTTGCTCCCGCTGATTCCATTCTTGAAAACGCCTGAATCATTTGTTCAATGCGGCTCTTATCTCGCAATGCACAAATAAGTACCGCATCGGCAGCAGTGGCAAACAGCAACGCCTCACTCGCAGGCAATACCGGCGGAGTATCAACCACCACAAACCCGTACTCTTCCCGAGCTTCGGCAATCATGCGCTCGTAGCGTCCACTGCTCATTAGTCGGTGCGGACTACCCTTAAGATACCCAGCAGACAAAATGTGAATCGACTCATTCCACTCGCGATCCACGTAGTCCCGCCAATCGCCATCACCCGACAAATAACCAACCAACCCAGGAGTCATTTGACGACCGAACACGTGGTGAACGTCAGGAGCTCGAAGGTCACCGTCGATCAACAAAACCTTTTTGCCTGTCGCCCGAGCCATCGATACAACTAACTGGCAGGAAACGCTAGTCTTGCCTTCTCCAGAAAGAGCACTGGTGATTGTGAAAACCTGAGCTCCCTTTAGATCTTCTCGCAGGATCAAAGTCGTAGACAAAGAGTCCACACTTTCTTCGAACAACCTTAACTCCCTCGCGTGAGAACGCTTACGCTTCGACAACTTGCCGTTTGTCGCCACAGGAATGGTTGATATTTCACCCAACACGGAGAGCCTTGTTCTGGACTCAAGCTGACCGGCGTCGTCAACGCGACGCGAGCGAATTTCCAACAACAATCCAATCAAAAACGGAAGGGCGGCACCCGCCATCGCTCCGAGTGCAAGCTGTTTGTACGGCAACTCCTCGACAGGCAGTCTAGGGGCGATCGCACGCTCCAACTCACGAACCGAGTCCATCGCATCCCGCTCGGTTTGCAACTGAATCCGGCGATTGTGCACCGTTGCCCGAATGGTATTCCACTCTTGAAGATCTGCTTCAGCGAACTGCAAGTCGACCGAAGTCGCACTCGATTGCTTGAGCGATGTCAAATACTCTTTAACTTGATTCTCCAACACATCCCGCTTGGTCTTCATCTGCGCAACTTTGTCCCGCAACGCATTAATGCGATCGCGACGAGCGTCAGCCGAAGCCATTACACCTCGGGTTGCAAGCTCAACCTTACGGTTTTCTCGGGTCCTTACTAATTCTTTCTCAAGCATTTCCACCCGACGGCTAGCCTGGATGTAAATTGGGTTCTTCGCGCCGACATTCGTGGCCGTTTCCAAGTCTCGCAGAGCGGTTTTCGCATTCTCGAGTTGCTGCACTACCGCACCAACAACAACGTCTCGGTCCAGGATCTCTTCGGTAATCTCAACAGGCTTCGACTCGTCTACACCAGCATCGGACTTCGACTGCTGATCACGCTTGTAAGCCGCTTCGACTTCCGCAAGATTCAATTCAAGAATTGCCAATTCACTAGTGAGTTCCATGCGTTGCATGCGGATACCATCTAAGTAGGACGTATCGATCCGACCACTCTCAGACTCTCCAACCAACGTGTCGGTCTTAACCGCTTGAACGCTCAAATCCCGCACCCGCGCTTTGGCCGCTTCAACTTCAGCTTCTGCTTTCGACAACGCTGCCAAAACGTTTCGCTCTTGCGTGGACGTCCTGATTTCATCCATCGCACGCCGAGTTCTCAAATACTCGTCAACCAAAGTGTTGACAACGTTTGCTGCCGAAGTTGGATCTGGATCCTCAAACCGAACGTCCATCAAACGATACCCAGCGGTGCTCGTCACACGGACTTCTTCTCGCAAAAACGCAACAGGATCCTTCGCTTGCGAAACCGCCGGAACCGATGCAATAACACGATCCGCTACGGCTTTCTCTAGTACACTATTCCCCAACAAAATCGCCTTTTGAAGATCCACAAATTCCGACGACGGCCGAACAGATCCATCCTTAAACACCACGAAGGTGCTCGGATCAACTTCAAGCCGAAACCTGGCTTGGTATGACGGACGGAAAAAAGCCAGCACCCCTGCGCTGGCAACAGCGATGCACAAGAACATCGCCGGAATCAACCAAGCCCAGTTCTTGCGAAACAAACCCCAAAAGAAAGCCCCATCGAGCGTAGGCAAGCTCGACACGTTCGCCCGCCGAGCACCAGAAGCACCACCCGTGTTTCCGATAACCGACACCGAGCCAACCCGAGCCAATTTGCCACTGTTTTGCTCTGCCATCACTCAATTACTCCACGCATACGCGTTAAACTCAAGCATTCCCCACAAACCCAAAACACACCGCCAAACGATCAAGCACGCCTCAAAGCAACTTGATCCATCGTCTGAGCATCTTGAATTAACCACCGAAGATAAAAGACAAACATCGCAAACAACGAACCAGCAAGAACAATCATGAAATAGCCCGCCAGGTCGTGCGAAAACTTCTTCGCCGCCTCTCCACTGAGCCACTGATAACACAAACCAGTAATGACAATCCGAGACATGTTCGCGATCAAAGCGATAGGAATCGCCGCCAGCACGATCAACAAACCTTCCCACCAAGTCCGCCGAGCCAACATCGCATACACGTACGACAAGGCAAAGACCCCCATGAAAATCCGAAGCCCCGAACAGGCTCGCTCCACCTCTAGGGTATTCTCCCCAAGAAGAATTGTCGTGCCTTGCGAAATCGCCGGTTGACCAAACAATTGCAACACGCTCGCACTACCATGCGTGGCGATCCACTGCAACGGACGACTTAACTCATTCTCCAATCGAAACGGCAGTGGAACCATGAAAAACAAAAACATCAGCATCGGGAACGCCCAAACCGCAAAGGCCCACCCCCCAATCACCCAGCTTATCGAAATCACAGTCAGTGGAATCATCCAACCATCCGCGAAATCCAAGTAAGCCCACTGGAAGAAAAGTCGCAAAAGCAACACTGCCACCAACACCACCAATCCACCCGGATGAAATCCAGCCCTCAGCGGTGGCATGGAATCTCTGAAGGTCCACATCAAGTAAGCAACGATAGGAATCACAAACCAACCGTGCGAGTAATCCGGTTCTCTCTCCCAAGCTTGGACAAGGTTCGACCACGAAGGCAAAAACGCCCAAAGGATCGAGAGAGCTAGCAAACCAAACCCAATCCAAGCGATCTTGTCGGCAACCCAAGGATACCGTAGAGTAGCCGGATCAACCTTACCACTAGCAAGAAGTAATTTCTCTTGGACAGTACCACCGTCTTCAACCAAGTCGGAAGATCGTTTCCGACGGGTAAGTTGCAACGGATCAGACCCCCGAACCGTGGGATCCAGCGAAATCGCGGGTGGGGCTCCGGACCGTCTTCGTCGACTACTCATTATCCGCTTACCTTGAAAGAATCCGACATACTGATGACAAAAGCATAAGCGACTTGATAGGAAGGTCAATAACTAAGGAAGTTAATTCCTTGAATTCCTTTTCCCAAAAACTGCAATTTTCCTTGGATATGGGCCTCATTTAAGGAATTCCACGCACGATTGTCGGCCCAATCCAGCGCGTTAGTCTAACCGGCAGTTTTTGCCATATCTGAACCAGCCGCTTCTTGCCCTGCGAGTCCGGGCGCATATCCGCCGGATCCCCCCTTCGGACGTAGTATTGCCAAACCGCACTCTGAGGTTTCGCACCCCACTGCTCCTTGAATTTGTACGTTCCACTTCCAACGCTGCTTCGACCGAAATCGAACTCTTTGGCACCCTTCTCAATGGCTCGCTCAAGCAATTTATGGTACATCCACATGTTGACCGAAGTCGCATTAAATTTCCGTAATGCGCTCGCGCTCGGAACCTCCGACCGCTCCCCTTGGTGCACCAATAACGCTCCGCAGATCGGGGCACCACCCAGCCGGACAACACACAACTCTGCACTTGCGACCCCGGAGGCCGAAGCGTCGAGCCGGCGAAGAATCTCCTTAAATAACCCCCGAGAATAGACAGGTGTACCCAAATCCCTCATGTTTTCAGAGAAGACCTGATAAAAGCCATCGAGCAACTCTTCTCCACCAAATGCGATTTCGAACTCATTTTCGCCCGATTTTTTTAGCTGACTGCGCAACTTGCTTTTGTACTTTGCAAGCAAAGTAACCGAATCTTCAGGGAGAGCCATCCGCATATGGACTTTGTCCTCCCTCTTTGCATTAAACGCAGGGTGCTCCCAAGGCATCTCATGCCGCAACTCTAAATGCTTCACATCCAAAGAATCAGCCAATTCAACCGCCCGATCGATCAGCGCGAACGCAACATCCTTATGCACCTGCGCATCGCCCTGCTCCCCCTGCAAGACCACTCCCCCCGAATTCAAATAAGGAAGCGAGACCAAGAACTTGCCAAACAACCAACTCTCTACGAGCATCAAAGGCAAACAGCCCATGGCTTGGCCGGAGGACTTACAGACCAAGTAGTAAGGTCTGTATTGCAATCCCCGAACTAAAGCTTCCCACCAGCCAATACCCGGTGTTACCTTGGACCAGTCCCACGACTCCCCCAACAAATCTCGGACTTGTTCTGGACTCTCACAAATATCTACCTTCACCGATGACTCTCAATTCTTCCGAGCTACACGAAAAACGCAGTGCGTTAGAAATGCAATCGCCCCCAACGTTCCAAGAACAGCAAGGACCAGAGCCGATCTCCGAAGTCCCATTTACCGGTCTGATTCATGGCAACAATTTCTTGGATCGCTTTGCGATCCAAGTACTGGGCACAAAATGAATCCTTGGAGGCTAGCTGGTTTTGCCCCAAGGCTTCGGAACCTCTAAGCCAATAACTCAAAGGAATTCGGAATCCCATCTTTGGACGTCGACGCAATTCCTCCGGAATCCATTGCTTGAATGTCTCGGAAAGCATCGGCTTGACGTTCTGCCCCTCAATCAAATGCTCAAATGGAATCCTCAACGCATCTTCAATCAACAAATGATCTAAAAATGGACTACGACATTCCAAACCGTGCGCCATGCTGACAATGTCAACCTTGGCCAATAAGTCACCCGGAAGATAGCTGAACATGTCTGCCCGCATCGCCTTAAGCCCATCGCTCATCGGACTAAAACCCGCGATTAACCCCGACAAGAACCCCATCCCATCGCGTTCCTTGCCACGCAAAGGCCCTGAACCGGTCAAGCCTTCGACATGCTCAAGTGTAAATGGGCTGACCCAATCCAAATAACGCTTGGAAAAATCTCTCCTTAGCACCGTCAAACGATTCTTCAACTTCCCAACCTTTGAATCGGCGCTTCCTCTGGGCAACGCATCCACCCAGCGACTCGTCAACATCCCGCGCAACCAAGATGGCAAACGGTCGAATCGAGTCAATGACTCGGCAGTCCTGTGCCGCCCGTAGCCCGCAAAAGCTTCATCGCCACCATCACCCGTTAACGCGACCTTGACGTACTTACGCGTCTCGCGCGACAAGAAATAAGTTGGAATCGCACTGCTGTCCGAAAACGGCTCGTCGAATAGCCAGACAAGACGATCGAGGATATCCATCGAATCGGGCTCAACCTGTAAACATCGGTGGTTCGTTCCCAAATGCTTCGCCGCAGCAGCGGCAAAGCTTGACTCATCATATCCTTCGACACCAAAACCGATCGTAAACGTATTGAGCGGCGCATCGAGTTGCTCTTGAATCGCTCCGGAAATCACGGTGCTATCGATTCCACCCGATAGGAAACAACCCAACGGAACATCGCTTCGAAGCTGCGTCCTGACTGAATCTTGCACACGATGCCGGATCATCTCCTGGCATTCAGCAAGTCCGAGCCTAGAGTTTGGAACCAATTCAGGGTTCCAATACTTGTGAATTCTTAACCTCCCCTGCTCTATCACTCCGTAATGGGCAGGCGGCAGCTTGCTGATCCCTTGAAAAGCACTATGCGGATGGGGGATATAACCATAAAGCAAATACTCCGTGATCGATTCTTCTCGAAGCTTCTTTTGAAAGAACGGCAATCCCAGCAGGACTTTGATCTCACTTCCAAAGTAAAAGCCTTCGGATGTCTGATGATAAACAAAAGGCTTTTGCCCCAGCCTATCCCGCGCAAAGAATAGTCGCTGCTTGTTCTCATCCCAAATCGCAAAGGCAAACATACCTCGCAGGTACTCTAAACACTTCTCGCCGTACTCTTCGTACAAATGGACAATCACCTCCGTATCAGATCGCGTCTGGAATTGGTGCCCTTTTTTAATTAACTCATCGTACAGCTCAACGTAGTTGTAGATTTCTCCATTGAAGACAATCCATACATCCTTTGTCTCGTTGTGCTGAGGTTGCCCCCCACCCTCGACATCGATGATCGAAAGGCGTCTGTGCCCTAAAGCTACTCCAACCCCATTGCTGTATTGCCGACGATGAACCCCTCGCCCATCAGGTCCTCGATGCGACATCATATCCGTCATCGAGTCAAAGGTTGACTCCGATACGAATCCTCGCTCCGACCACCACAACGCTCCACTAATTCCGCACATCGGCTCTCTCTCCATATCCTTCGCGGTATTTAACCACCTTTGCTGGCACTCCAACTGCCACCGCACCATCCGCAATCGGTTTGTTCACCACAGCCCCCGCCCCAATAATGCATTCCCGACCCACATTCGCCATGATAATCGCACCGGCACCAATCCAAGCACCATCACCGATGGAAACCTCAGAATAAACCTGCTTCTGATCATGCATCGATCCAGCCTGCACATCCGTCGAGTGCTCTCTGCCCCCACTTAACACCACCACGTTATCCGCCAACATCACGTTCTGCCCAACCTTCGCGTACCCAAGATTGCAATTTCTTCCCACATACGCTTTATCCCCTAGCGACGCCTCTCTCATCGAAAACACGGTCCCCCAACCGATATACACATCCTTGCCACAGGACGACAAAAGCTGACCATAGAACGCTTGCCTCAAAAACACGCCCCACATCCCTGGCTTTCGCGCAATCGACTCCGACGCACCCAAAAAAGCTCTCTCACCGAACAGACTCTGCGATAAGCGGTAAATCAAAAGTCGTGGCATTATCCAGACTAAGAAACAACCTTGAACGAAGCGTTTCGCCAACATCTGCCCATTCGATCGCTGACCAACCGCAACTTGTTTCGTTCCCACCTGCCAGCCCTTTCACTCACTTCATTCATCTCACTCGATCGCTTGCAATCCAACACGGAAACATCGATCGGATCATTGAAGCATCTGTTCATAGACCCGCCCATATGCACCTTGCATTGCCCCATCGGAAAATCGAGCCAAAGCACCTTCTCGCCCCGCCTGAGCCAACCGCAGCGACAATCGCGAATCGGTCAATACTCGCTCCACCATACTCGCTATACCTTGGGGATCTTTCGCTTCAGCCAACAATCCATTGCGTTCATGCTCGATGATCTCGGGCAACCCTCCCACATTGGTGCACACGCATGGCAACCCGGAAAACATGGCTTCGATCACAGTAAGCGGAATCCCCTCCGAGACGCTTGTCAAAAGAAACAAGTCCGCGACTCTCATCAAAACATTCACGTCACTTCGATTCCCTAACATCCGCACCTTATCGACAAGCCCCAAGCGTTGAATGTCAGCTTCGATACCGCTACGCTCTTCCCCTTCACCCACGATCCAAAACTCTGTCTTCGGTATCTTCTTGATGACTTGAGCCATCGCTTCGATAGCCGTATGGTGGTCCTTCAATGCGTTAAGCCGTGCGACTTGAATCACCACTTGCGTACCCTCCTCAATCCCTAACTCCTGACGCACCCTCCTGCGCTCCAGATCCGTACAAGTCACCATGTAGCGACTTACATCGACTCCGTTGTAGATCACCTCTATTCTGCTTGCCGGCAAGTCTTCGTTCGACACCAAAGCCCGCTTGACCTGCTCTCCTACCGCAACAATACGATCGCAGGATTTGAGCAAGAAACGATTGGCCAAGCACCTCTTAGGCCTACGAACATCCGGAAACGCTCGGCCATGCTCGGTAAACAATATCGGCGGACGTTTGCGAAGCATTCCTCGGGCTATCGAAGAATAGAAAAATGGTGCGTATTGGTGAGCATGTACCAACGCAACACGCTGATCTTTCAAGAGCTTTGAGAACCGCTTAGTTAATCCATAGTCAAATCCCGGTTTACGATCCAATACAAAAACCTTAAACCCCTCCGACTCGAGCACCTGAGCAAGATTCCCAGGTTCATCTAAACATACATAAATTACGTCATACTTGTCGCGATGCCTTCGTCCAAACTCGCAAGCCAGTACTTCGGCTCCACCCGTATT
>JBJONT010000514.1:0-14414 GCA_046051705.1 Planctomycetota bacterium
GTTGGTCTTTAGGAGAGGACTCCACGAGGGTGATTTCGCGATGGTCTCCTTGGGCGATTTGGAGTGTGAATGCATACCGATAGTCTGGAGACCAAAAGATAGGCTGATCGTAGCGCAGCGATTGGCTTCCGGCAGCATCGCTTAAGCTGGACGTATCAAGGATCGTCTCACCGGAGTTGTTGGTGAACCGAAGCTGATGTTCTTCGCGGACGACTTGCCATGGATTGGGTACTGCGTTTGGAGACTTGGGTGGTTGGTTGTTTTGGCGGCGGGCGCGTCCGCGTCGTGGAAAATCGCGAATCGGTTCGATTTGCATCTTTTGGATTTCGAGAGTTTCACCTGCGGAGGAGCCGATTGCCGTCCAGATTGGATTGCGTTTCTCGTCGGTTGCGAGCCAAGAGTGTCCGGCGAAGGTGGACTGAGTTCGCGATTCTCCGGGGGCGAGACGGCCGTAGGGTTGCGGGTTTCCTTGGAAGTCCACCCAAAAAAGTTCAACCGCCTCGTCGAGTCCGTTTCGGATAGCGAGGTCGATTCGGGATTCATCTTGTGTTTCAGAAGGTTCGATTCGGACCGGACCTCCGTTGTTATTGGGGGTACGCAGGGGGATCCCTGCGAGTTTTTCGAGTTCTTCGAAGCTCGACGCACGAAGGATTTTCTTAGCGGTCGGATCGACCCAAACCCACTCCTTTGACCCATTGGCGAGGGGTTTCGTGTACCAGAAACCTTGGTCTGCGACCCATTTCGGCCTGATACGGTTAAGGAGTGGCGAAGAGGGGGATTGGGCGGAAGCGACTAAATTCGTTGAGGTTGTGACTAATAGGGTCAGAGTGGCGGTGGCTAGGAGAGTGGCAAGTTTCATTGAGATTTTGTTGATTAGATCGGGGGAAACCGGATCGGATTCGCTGGAGTATCTAAGTAGTTTGGGTCAGGCGATGGGTATTGTAAACTGAAAGGGTGGGTTGCCTAAACCGGAAATCGAACTAGTTTTCTAGCGGCGGATTTTGTGTTGGAGCGGGGAGAGCTGGAGCGGTGAAGAGTTGAATAATTCTTGGAAAACCACTAGCCAAAGCTTGTTCGCCGGTTCAGGATAGAGGCTTCGCCCGCAGCAACCTAGAGAGACATCCGAGCAGGAAATCCGAGAAGGAAATCGTAGAGGTCGTCGGGAACTTCATGAATCATCCGTTTGCACTGCCGCTTGTAGCGTTGATGGTAGGATTAGCGATATCGATCGCGATCACTCCATTCGCTAGGCGTTTGGCATTTATTTTTGGTCTGGTGGATTATCCGGACAACTTGCGGAAGCTTCACCGTCAACCGATTGCTCGGTGTGGTGGTATATCGATCTTAGCGACGCTATTGATCAGTTTCGGAATGGTTTTGGCATTGTATCCCGAACAAGCCATTCACTTAGTAAGGGATTCTCAGCAAGCTTTGTCTTTAGGGCTCGGTGCGATAGCGATTGTTGGGCTCGGGGTGATTGATGACCGATCAGGACTCAGGGGAAGGCAGAAGCTCGCCGTTCAGGTTTTGATTTGCGTTGGGATTATCGCGTTTGGGTTCTCGATCGAGAAGATTCAGATTTTTGGGTATCCCATTGAACTCGGCATGTTGGCTTGGCCGGTGACGCTATTGTGGTTGTTGTTGTGTATCAACTCGATCAATCTTATTGATGGTGCCGATGGGTTGTGTTCTACCGTAGGCTGGATCGCTTTTGCAGCCGTATCGGTCATATGTGCATTTACGGGGAATCACATTGAAGGAATCATCGCCGCATCGCTTGCGGGCGCTTTGCTGGGATTCCTGTTTTACAATCTGCCGCCGGCAAGTGTGTTCCTGGGGGACTCGGGCAGTATGCTTGTTGGATTGTTCCTTGGTGTCTTGACGATGCGTTCGTGGTTTAACGAGGGGTCGTCGATGTCGATCACGATCCCGCTTGTTCTGATGGCAATCCCATTGTTTGATTCATCGATGGCGGTATTGCGGCGCAAGTTGACGGGACGAAGTGTTTTTACGGTAGACCGAGGCCATTTGCATCACAATCTGATGCGTCATGGATTCCACGATCGGGCGTTGGTAGGGATTATTGCGTTGTTATCATCGGTGACGGCTGCCGGTGCGGTAGCCGGAGTAATCTTGAAATCTGACTTGATTTCGATAGCGACGATGGTCTTTGCTTTAGGCTCGCTGGTTGTCTCGAAGCTGTTTGGATTCGCTGAGCTGAAGATGCTGTATTTGCGGGTCGAACGCGTGGTAACAAGTTTGATTTCACCGCCGAAGCGAAACATGCACGGCGTGCATCAGGAAGTTGTCCAATTGCAGGGTACACGCAACTGGGATACGGTTTGGAGCACTTTAGTCGAATTCGCTGAAAAACATGAGCTTGCACAACTGAGCCTTGACCTAAACATGCCTTGGTTGCATGAAGGGTACCATGCGGCATGGAAGAAGAACAATCTTCCGGAATATTCTGAACGTTGGACGCTTCGGTTACCCTTGAAGCATCAGGGGAGAATCTTTGGGCACTTAGAATTTATCGGAAAGCAACAAGAAGAGGAAACTCTTCCGACTATTGCCCGGCTCACCGAACTTCTCGATGTTATGCAAACTGACCTGCAAGCATTGATTCAGGATTTTGAAGAAAAGCGTGGAACTCCGCGTCATCTGGACGATGAAGTCCGCAGCCCGATTCCAGGGCAGCCAGTTCCCAATCTTTGATTTTTTGCTTTTTGTTCTGCGCGGTGACCAGAGGTGTCACACCGAAGTACGAATAAGTAGTCAAGAGGCTTGATCTGGCTCGCCAGTGAGCATTCATCGGATGCAAGCTTTTTTCGTAGTTCGCAGCATAAGAAAGACACGGCGAGATGCCAAAGTATTACGTCCAAAGCGGGTCGTTTCGCGGGATTGTTGTACGGGAAGACGCTCAATCGGCGGCTCTATGGGCAGTCGAGTCGGTGATGCGAGAGCCGAATGGCGAATCGGAGCAATTGTCTGAAGGGTTGTTTCGACTGGCCGATGCGATCGGTGTGAGCCAGCGAGGATTTGATCGCAAGGATCGTAAAAAGATTCGCACATCGCAAGCTGTGTTGCTGTGGATGCATGGTCGTGATCGTTCAGGATACGTAGCTGGTTGATCGATCGGCTTATCGAATTTCTTCGATGATCCTCTTGGCGGCAAGTCGTCCGCTTTGGATCGCACCTTCAATACTGCTCGTGCCGGTGTAGTCACCACAAACAATGACGCCATCGGCAGTGCTCTGAATACCGAATGATTCCTCTGAGGGGATCGGCAGAGTTGGCGTAACGAAAGCTTTCGGGATCGAGTAGGTGCGGAGGTGTCTCCAGTATCGGACGGACCAGCCAAACCACGCTTCTAGTTCTCGCTGGACGATGCTAACGAGTTCTCGGCCGTGCACATTGGGCTTCCCGAGGATGTTTACGCTTGCGAGGACTTTATCCTTCGGTGCGTAGGTGCTTTGCACAAGGCTTGGGAAGGCCACGTGATTGATGGACCAGTCTTGGTTTGGTGGATTTCCATCGAGGAAGAGGATTGGTGTTCGTGTAGGGGCGGTTGCGGCATCGAGACTAAAGTACAAGCAATGGGTAGATTGCTCGGCGAGTATTGGAACTGTTGCTTTTGGGCCTGTTGCTTTTGGAACTGGGGCAATTGGAACGGTCGCGTTCTTTGTATTTGAAGTTTGGGTAGCAAATGCAATGTTATGCATAGGCCATCGCTCACCTAGCAGCCGCATCGCAGCGCCGACTTCGGTGGCCAGGAGCGTTTGCCGTCCATGAAGTCGAGTGCCGTCGGAGAGCTCTACTTCGTTGCGGTGGATTTGGGATACGGTTGCGTTGCAACGAATAGTGTTTGAGGGCAAACCGGCGCAGAGGGCTTTGGGAATTGCGGCCATGCCTTCTGCGGGTAGGGCTGCGAATCCGCGCGACATCTCTCGGAATACGAATTGCATTCGAGATGCGTCCATATCGAGGGATGGTGCAAGAAAAATGCCACCGAGAAATGGACGGAAGAATCGCTCGATAATGCGTTCGGAGAAACCTACAGAACGCAGATGATCAATGGTAGGGATGCCGGTCTGCTTGAAGATATCTTGCAACGGGGTAGCTAAAACTTTTTCGCGATAGGACCAGAGAGTAAAGAGGTCCTGCCACGTCGCAATTGGAGCGATGAGGGTTTGCCAAACTGCTTGCAAACGTCTGCTGGCAGCAAGTCGCAGGGGATCTTGGACGCAGTACCATTGATTACCGACACGAACTTTGGCTCCCGGATCAAAGGATCGCAAGGAGAGATTGGCATCTTTGAGTTCTTCGCCAGCGATTTCGTAACCGGTCAGGTAGACTTGGAATCCATGGTCGAGCAGAAAGCCATCGAGTTGATCGGTTTTAAGTTTACCTCCTGGAACTTCATCGGCTTCGAGTACCAACACCGATCTGCCGGCGCGATGTAGCGTTCGTGCGGCGGTAAGGCCGGCGAGTCCCCCGCCGACGATTAAGACATCGGCGGAAAGGTTTTTTGGTATCGAATCGACATTACTCATCGCGTTTTGATGTTCTATGTGTTTGGACTTGCGTGGGTGCTTCGAGTACGCAGGTTCGGGTTTTCCAGATAAGCGAGCAGCAGGGAGATGTCAGCAGGGGTGATACCTGAGATTCTCGAGGCTTGATCGAGGTTCAGTGGACGGATGCGACTGAATTTCTGTTTTGCTTCGTTGCGCAAACTGATGATGGTGGTGTAGTCGAAGTCCAATGGGATTTTCTTGTCCATCATTTTCATTTGACGTTCGACTTGGACGTGTTGACGAGCAACGTACCCGGCGTACTTCGTATCGTATTCAACTTGTAAACCAATTTCGGTCGGAAATGCCGAGAGAGATTCAGGGAACATTTCGAGAAGGGAATCCCAAGTCACTTCGTTGCGTTTGAGGTATTTATCCCCGGTGATATCGCCAATACGAAGGCTTGCGACTGCCCGTTTGGCTTGTTCGATACGTTCAAGTTTATCGCAGAATCGGTCGTATCGTTTTTGGTCAACCAAGCCCAACTGATAACCGATGGGTGTAAGGCGACGGTCGGCATTGTCTTGTCGCAGCATCATTCGATATTCAGCGCGGCTGGTGAACATTCGGTAGGGTTCGTCAACGCCGCATGTAACAAGGTCATCGACGAGGACACCGATGTAGGCATCGTCGCGTTGGAGGACCCATTCGGATTTACCTTTTTGGCGCAGTGCAGCATTCGCGCCGGCGACCAAGCCTTGAGCTCCGGCTTCTTCGTATCCCGTTGTGCCATTAAGTTGGCCGGCAAAGTACAGACCGGAGACTTGTTTGGTTTCAAGCCATGGGGTGAGTTGATCCGGGGGGCAGAAATCGTATTCAACGGCGTAGCCGTATCGCATGATTCGTGCGTTTTCTAAGCCCGGGATGAGCCGAAACATTTGATCTTGGACATCGCGAGGCAGGGAGGTGGAGATCCCGTTGACGTAGATTTCTTGGGTGTGCCGACCTTCGGGTTCTAGGAATAGTTGGTGTCGATCTTTATCGGCAAAGCGAACAACCTTGTCTTCGATCGACGGGCAGTATCGTGGTCCTGAGGATTGGATTTGGCCGGTGTACATCGGAGCGCGGTGAAGGTTTGCGCGAATGAGTTGGTGGACTTGCTCGTTCGTGTAGGTGATCCAGCACGGGAGTTGAGGATCGGGGAGGGAGTCGGTTAGGAAGGAGAAGGGTTGCGGGTTTGAGTCACCGGGTTGGATTTCGGTTTTGGAGTAGTCGATGGTTCGGCTACTGATGCGAGCTGGGGTTCCGGTTTTGAAGCGTTCGACGCGGAATCCGAGTCGTTCAAAGGCTTGGCTGATTCCGGAGGTGCTTCCTTCGCCGGCTCGACCACCAGCCGTCTTAGCTTCTCCGGTATGCATGATGGCTTGAAGAAACGTGCCGGTCGTCAGGACGACCGCTGGAGCTTCGTAGCGGGCGTTACCGCGAACGACGACACCTTGGATGCGAGAGTTTCCATTGATCGTCTCGATGATGAGATCTTCGACGAGTTCTTGTCGAAGATCGATATTGGGGTTTTCTTCGATTTGGCGTTTGATGTCGAATTGGTAGGCCTTTTTGTCTGCTTGCGCGCGAGGGGAGTGCATGGCTGCCCCTTTGCGGCTGTTGAGCAGTCGGAACTGGATGCCGGTTCGGTCGATGGTTTGTCCCATCAAGCCTCCTAGGGCATCGATTTCGCGAACGATTTGGCCTTTGGCGACTCCACCGATGGCGGGGTTGCAGCTCATTTGCCCGACGGTGTCGAGGTTTCCGGTAAGAAGTGCAACTTTGGCACCAAGGCGTGCAGCAGCCGCCGCGGCTTCGGTGCCGGCATGGCCGGCTCCGACGACGAGAACATCATAGGAATATGTATTTGAAATCATCTGAGCAGATCCTCAGGTGGAAGTGGTACAGCGCCGCGTTGAGTGCAGACGTAAGCTGCGATTCGTGCGGCGCGTTGATGGATTTTGGACAGGTCTTCACCGGATAGTTCTTTACCGGATGAGTCGTTAGTAGGGAGTAATCCCATGATCATCGCGGCTGAGAAAGAGTCCCCCGCTCCGACGGTATCAATGGCATCGACGGGGATTCCGGGTTGAACATCCCATCGGCCGTTATGATAGATCATCGAACCGTCGGATCCGAGGGTTAGCGCGACGGTAGGAAGGTTGTAGCGATCGATCAAAGCTTGGCAATTGCTTTGGTGCAGTTGGACTGGTTGTTGAATGTCACTTGGGGAGGATTGTGCGGGGGTGATGTTTAATGCTTGTAGTACGACTGGAAGTTCTTCGCGGTTGAGTTTCAAGACGTTTGCGCGTTGCAAGGTTGAATCGAGGACTTCGGCGGAGTAGAAGTTTTGACGAAGATTCACGTCGAAAACGCGTAAGCATTGTTTGGGGGTGGAATCTAGAAGTCTCGCGATCGATTGTGCGCTGATCTTTGATCGTTGAGCCAAGGTACCGAAACAGATCGCATCGGCTTTCGAAGCGAGGTCGAAGGCTTCGTCGGGAAAAGTTAGATAATCCCAAGCGACATCGGGAGCGAAGTGATAGGAAGGGGTTCCCGATCGATCCAGGGTTACTTGGACGTTTCCGGTAGGGTGCTTGGGGTCTACGAGGATATGATTTGTGGGTTGGTTTTTTGACAAGAGCCATTTGAGGGCTCGTGTTCCCAATTCATCGTCGCCGACGGCGCTGATGATGTGAGCATCAGCACCGAGGTAAGCAGCGTGCAGGGCGAAATTTGCTGGTGCTCCGCCGAACAGAGCGACATCAGGGTAAACATCCCAGAGCACTTCACCGAGTCCGATCACGAGTTTGTTTTTCATGGCTGTGGATTTGGCGAAAGGTGGAAGGTCGTCGGTTTGATGATGGAAGCAATCGATTCGATCAAGTGGTCGATTTCATCCTCATTATTGTAAGCATGAATGGCAATACGTAGGCTTTCGTGTCGGACGCTTAGGATGATGCGCGCGTCGATGAGGGCTTTGCGAAGCAGTTGAGGATTATGGTCTTGGAAATCGAATGAAAGGATCCCGCTTGCATGGCTTGCAAGTTTTTCCGGAGCGATGGGGGTGAACCAGGGAAACGAAGCACCGGCCGTTCTCAGGCGTTCGCGAGCGTAGTTTGTAAGGTGCAAGATGCGTTTGGCAAAGCCGCTAGCCGGGTCGTGGCAACCTTGTTCAAGGAGCAAGGACAAGCTTTCTTTGAGTGCAGCGATACCGACGTGGTTCAAAGAGCCACCTTCGTATCGGGCCGCAGAATCCTTGAGGCCTTTTCCTTCCAGTCGAAATTCATGGCTTGCTTGTAGGGAGTTCCAGCCGCAGAGGGCTGGCCCAAGTTTGTTCAAATGGTTTTTCTGGATGTAGAGGATGCCGGCACCTTCGGGACCGAGCAGCCATTTATGGCCATCGGCAGCAAGATAATCGACAGGAATATCAGTGACGTTTAGTGGAAAAACACCAAGACCTTGAATCGCGTCGAGGAAGACTTCTGCGCCTCGACGGTGGATTTGCTCGACGAGAGATGCCAGATCGATTCGAAAGCCGGTGGCGTACCCGACCCAACTGATTGCAACGAGTCGGGTTGTTGAATCGATGGCATCGAGGACGCGGTCGATGCAAATCGAACCATCGGGATTCGGTTCGACGATGCGAACTTCCACTCCTGCTGCGCGTAGGTTGAGCCAGGGGAGTTGGTTGCTGGGAAATTCATTCTTTAAAATGACGACGCTATCGGAGGGCTTGAACGGATAAGCCAAGGCGATGGTATGGATTCCGAGTGTTGTGTTCGAAACCAGAGCGATTTCTTCTTGGGATGCGTGAAGGAGTTTTGCTGCGAGCTTTCGAGTTTCGCTGGCGGTGGCTGACCAGGAAGGCCAGTGGTAGTCCCCATCGAGGGAGGCTTGTTGAGCAAAGGTGCTCAACGCGGCCGCCGCTTTTTGAGGAATTGGGCCGACGGCGGCGTGATCGAAATAGGCCCAGCGTCGGCAGATGGGCATCTGCTCCCGAAACGATTCCCAAGCTTGGGTTGGAGTGGTGAGGGGCGTGGGTTGGGGATTTATGGCTGGGATTCGGTTCACGTTTAGGGGTCCGTTCGCTGCCAAAGCCGACCAATTTCGGGTTGTTCGCTGTGGATTGTGAGGGTTAAGAGGTTCCGGTTATGACAAAGTTTCGTTCGGACGCTTTGTTTTATCGGAGAGTTTTCCGGGAAAACCCCCTGTAGTTGTAAGGGATAGATGACAGTCGGAAAACTTCAACTATACTAGCCGGTCTCAATGGAATGAATGTTTTTCATTGTCAGGAGTTTGATGGAGGCCACGTAGTGTAACGGGCCCCGTAGAGCAACGAGGTATTTGATGCCCAGACTGTTGTGTTTATCTGGACTCGTCGTCGCTGGACTGGTTCTTTTGCTATTCCTGGCGGACTTGATCATGTCCCTTACCGGTGGGGGCGGAATTTTTTCGTACCCAAGTCTCTTGATGGACATTGTGTTCATCATTTGTGCAGGGTTGTTGGGCTACTTGGCTTGGGTCTCCCTGAAAGATCTCAAGTAATTCTCCTGACGGTGCTTTATTCTCCTGACGGTACTTTGTCCCAGTCGGACCGATGTCACGTACGGGATCTCCGTCGTTCTTTGGTTTTCTTTTGAATGGAATCGCGATGAAGTTTGATGCGGAGAGTTGGATGCTCGAACGGGGCCGACTCGGGGGGCTCGATTGCATTGTGATTTCGCCTCGAGCGGGCACCCCAAAGTCACTGGTAGTGCTTTGTCATGGATTCGGTGCACCTGGGAGCGACTTGGTGAACCTCGCAGAAGAATTGGTTCCGATTCTTGCGGGTGAGTCCCCGGAGGAAGCTTCGGCCCCTGCGTTTTTATTCCCGGAAGGCCTTTTGGATATGTCCGAGGACTTCGGGGTCGAAGGGCCGAGGGCTTGGTGGCGTATCAACATGGCGCGGTTGGCGGAGCTGACTGCGGCGTCAAGTTTCGATGAGATGCGCAATGAAGTTCCGGAAGGTATCTCAGAGGCATCGGCTGCTTTGCAAAGCTGCATAACGCATTGCTTAAGCGAGAAAAAATGGGAGAACGCTACGATTGTGCTTGGTGGATTCTCTCAAGGGGCGATGTTGGCGGTGCAAACAGCAGGTGCTTACGACGCAAGCAAGCTTCGGGGATTAATCCTTTGGTCGGGTGCTTTGATTTGTGAATCGGACTGGCATGCGGCATTGGATGGGCGTCATCGCGGTTTAGACGTATTTCAAAGTCATGGAACGCAAGACATGATCTTGCCGATATCCACGGGGCGATCGCTAAGAGGGTTTCTAGAATCCGAGTCGATGAGTGTTGATTACATCGAATTCGCCGGACCACATACGATCTCTTATGAATCCATCGAAGGGGCGGCAAGGCTTATCGATCGAGTCTTGCAAAATGCGTCGGAGTAGATGCGAGCTGCACGCGGGTTGTGAGTAACGATCAACCGCGAAGGTTTTGCGCAACTTCGGGAGCAAAATAGGTCAGAATTGCATCGGCTCCGGCGCGACGAAACGAGATCATGCTCTCCATCATCACAGCTTTTGCATCGAGTGCATTGGCTTGGGATGCGAATTGAAGCATCGCATATTCGCCGGAGACTTGGTAAACGGCGATAGGGATCGAGAAGTTATCCTTTAGCTTTCTTACGATATCGAGATAGGGCATTCCTGGTTTGACCATCACCATATCTGCACCTTCTTCGATGTCCAGAGCGACTTCGCGGAGTGCTTCCTCGGAGTTCGCTGGGTTCATTTGGTAGGTTTTCTTCGAAGCACCACCGAGATTCTTTGCGGAGCCGACTGCATCGCGGAAAGGTCCGTAGAAAGCGGAAGCATATTTCGCTGCGTAGCTCAGGACGATGACATGTTGGAAGCCATTTTCATCAAGGGCTTTTCGGATGGCGCCGATGCGACCGTCCATCATGTCGGAAGGGGCGATAACGGATGCCCCTGCTTGGGCTTGGACGACGGCTTGGCGAGCGAGTACTTCGACTGTCTGGTCGTTGACGATGTAGTTGTCGACCAAGAGTCCATCGTGTCCGTGCGTCGTGTAGGGATCTAAAGCAACATCGCAGACGATACCGAGTTTTTCACCGCACGCTTGGCGAATGGCTCGCGTTGCGGTGCATATCAAGTTCTCTTCGCAGAGGGCTTCTTTGCCGCAGTCGGTTTTCTTCGATTGTGGAGTGACCGGAAAGATTGCGACCGCGCCGATACCCAGTTCGCATGCTTTCTCGGAGGCTTGGACGGCCAGATCGATCGACATGCGTTCCACACCGGGCATGGAAGCGATGGGTTGGGATTGGTTAGTCCCTTCGATCACAAAAATCGGCCAGATCAAATTCGCGGCGCTCAAGCTTGTTTCTTGGACCATCTCTCGGACCCAGTCCCAGCGTCGCAGCCGTCGCAAGCGTGTGTTGGGAAAGGAGCCGAAATGAGAAAGGGGGGATGGCATGGCGGGGACGAAGTCGATCGTGAAGGAATGGGAAACTGTGGCAATTTGTTCAGCTACGTTCGGTTCATTCGGGCGTTGCAGCATGGCAGAATTCTAGCGGTCAGGCTAAAATTCAGCGAGGTATCCTTTCCAAGTTTTGCTCTCCAAGGACATTTCCCATGCGTCGATTGGCACTTTCCAACCTGTTCTTAACTCGCTCGCTCTTCTCCAGTGTTCTATCGGCTGGGTTAGTGTTCGGTCTTTGTGGTGGTGAAGGCTCTGAGCAGAGCCTTCGAGCTCAAGATGCTGGAGCGAAGGTCGTTAGGCACGAGCATCCAGATGGACTGCCTGTTCCAAGTGGGGATGGATGGCAGTCGCTGTTCAATGGTAAAGACTTGTCGGGCTGGCAGCAAAAGAACGGCTGGGCAGTGTACCGAATCGATGGCGATAGTATTCATGGTACGACATCGAAGTTCAGTCCAAACTCGTTTCTTTGTACGACCAAGGACTATTCAGACTTTGAACTGAGGTTTGAAGTCAAGGTTCACAATGACCTGAATTCTGGCGTTCAGATTCGCTCGAAGAGTGTTCCCGAGAAGGACAATGGTCGCGTCCATGGTCCTCAGGTCGAGATTGAAGCAGGCCCGGGTGAGGCAGGATATGTTTACGGTGAAGCTACCGGAAGGAATTGGATTTCCCCAACGCAACCAGTCCATTCGAATTTCAAGAACAACGAATGGAATCAGTACCACATTCGAGCCAAGGGCAAGCAGATACAAACGTGGATTAATGGGAAGTTGATCGAGGACATCACCGATGAGCTTTCGCATGAGAATGGATTCATCGGATTACAAGTTCACGGTATTGGGGCTGATCAAGGTCCTTTTGATGTACGTTGGCGCAATATCGAGATCCGCGAATTGAAGAAGTAGGAATACGAATTCCGTTCTTTTTAGACTACAGGAGAAGTGCATGTTACTTCTACTGTTCCAACTCACTAAACATTCCAACTCACTAACCAATTGAAGTCGAATGAGCTATTCAAGATTGAATCACGGGAACAAAGAATCTGCATCGATGGGCAGTCGAGCTTTCGCTGCCGGTCTGACGCTACTTGGGTTGGTCGGTTGTGCGGCGGGATGCCGTGAACCGAATCCGCTTGCAAGTATGCATGAGCCGAATTATTTGTTTGCTCATTCGATGGAGATCAGCCAAGAGACCGAGATGGCGCAACCATTATCGGACACGAAAGCGCTTCTCGCCGAGTGGTTCGGGACGGTCGATGCCCCGAAGCTTCCAGCGGCGCTCAAAGAGGGTGATTATTCCGATTTGATTTCCGAAGAGAATCTGCAGTTGGCAGCAGGAAGTGCCGGTAAGCCGGGTTTGTATGTGGTGCAGCAGTGCGCTTCGTGCCACGGTCTTAGTGGGCAGGGACGCGGACCGGTGGCCGCAAGCCAAGATCCGTATCCTCGGGACTTCCGCGCTGGGATTTTCAAATTCAAGTCGACTTCAAGGGGTGCGAAACCCTTGAAGGAAGATTTAACAAGGGTGCTTCGAGAAGGGTTGTCTGGAAGCCAGATGCCGATTTTCGACAAGCTTTCCGACAAAGATATCGGGGCATTAGTCGATTACGTGATCTTCTTGAGTATCCGTGGGGAATTTGAACGAAAGCTTTTGCAAACAGCGGCAATCGATGCTCCGGGAGAGAGGTTGTATGACGTGTCTGGAGATGCCAAGGTTCGTGAGGAACAGCAATCCGCAGCTTCGGAATTATTGACGCAAATTGCGGATCGTTGGGTTGGCGCGGAAGACGCTACGGAAGACTTTCCTTTGCCGGATTTTCCGTTGGTTGGATCGCAGACCGAAGAAAACAAAGATCAGTTGCTTGCGTCGATTGCGAAGGGTAAGGAACTCTTCGCCCAAGAAGCAGCAGCTTGTTCGAAGTGCCATGGTTTACAAGCTGACGGCAAGGGAGGGCAGTTGCCTGACTATGACGACTGGACCAAAGAGTGGACCTCCAAGATTGGGTTGCAACCGACAGATACCGATGCTTTGATTCCCCTTATGGCGCGAGGTGGTATGAAGCCGCAGACGCTCAAGCCGAGAAACATTGTCGAAGGGCATTTGCGAGGTGGACGCAATCCGATCGATATCTATCGTCGGATTCGTTATGGGATTGCAGGTAGCCCAATGCCCGCCGCTTCGATCGCTCAATCGAGCGACGAGCCTGGGCTCAAGGAAGAGGATTTGTGGCATTTGGTCAACTATGTTCTTTCGATTGCTCAAGTTCCACCGAAACCTGTATCGAGTACACAGGATTCGCCAACGGTGACTTCTTTATAAGGTGAGCTCTTTATAAAAAGTGCTTCGGATGGTAGGGTTCCCAAATGGTTTTCGATTCGCGATTAAAGCTTGATGCTGCCAAGAGGGGAGACTTGCAATCGAAGGGGGAATTGCTCGATCGATTTCGACCTTACTTGAATGTCATCGCTCAAAGGTTGCTTGACGAGCGATTGCAGGGGCGGATGGATTTTGGCGATGTTGTGCAAGCGACTTACTTGGAAGCATCGCGAGACTTTCATCAATTTCGCGGTGAATCGATCGAGTCCTTTTTAGCTTGGTTGCGGAATATTCTGCGAAACAATATTGCAACGGCGCATCAAGAACACCTAGCGACACAAAAGCGGTCTGCGAAACGCGAGGTGGATATTCGTAAAGGGGCATCGAACGGGGCGAGCTCGATGGAAATGGAGTATTTGGTTCCATCCGATGCTTCGACCCCTAGCCAGCGGCTGATGCGAAGTGAAGCTGCGGCCATCTTGGCGGCTTGCCTCGAGCAATTACCCGATACGCAGCGAACGGCGATCCGGATGAGGTACTTGGAAGGAATGTCGCTCAAAGAGATTTCCGACCGGATGGATAAGTCCGAGATGGCGGTCGCGGGATTGTTAAAACGTGGCCTGCAAGGATTACGGATCGAGATGCAAGCTTTTCGTTCCGGGATGAGTTCCTTTGCTTGAGCCAGTCCGCAATTACAATCCACGAATAGGAATAAATGGATGAACGAACGTAGAGAAGACGGGGCTCATGGATTTAGGGTCGCTTGGGTGTTGGCTAAACGGGAATGGATCCGATTCTTCAGGCAGCCATTTCGGGTGATCGCAGCGCTTGGTCAGCCAATCTTGTTTTGGTTGCTTTTTGGGACGGGGTTCCATCAAGCGTTTCGGGGCGGTGGGGCTGGAGAGAGCTTTATGGGGTACTACGTGGCGGGCACCGTTGCGCTGATCCTACTTTTTACGTCTATCTTCTCAACCATTTCGATCATTGAGGATCGTCGCGAAGGGTTCCTGCAAGGGGTGTTGGTCGCGCCTGCACCACGTTGGGCGATCGCGATTGGGAA
>JBJONT010000515.1:0-8687 GCA_046051705.1 Planctomycetota bacterium
AAGTTGCAGATGGAGCAGGGGGTCGACAAGCCGACGATTCCGCCAATTGCATTGTTAGCGTACGCTTATGGGCGTTTACCGGAAGTCAAGAGTTGGATTCAGAGTCGGCATGATGGATTGAGCGTGCCTTAGAAAGCTCAAGCGGCCCGGTAACACAAACGGCCCGGTGTTGGGATGCGAACGACTCACCGGATGGCTCGCGTCATTCCGCTTCCAATGCATGCGGTGCGACGTTCGGATGGAATTGATCCGGGTACACAAAACACCGGGCGTCTTGCGCCGCACCGCTAACATTGCCCCACCGGGCGTCTTGCGCCGCTAGCATCTAAATGCCAAGGTGTTGGATACTCAGCTGTCAGTACTGCGTGGAAATTGGGGTGGGAACTGCGAAAAGGGCCGGTTTTCCGGTACACTGATAGTGATGCAGCTCTCGCGCCGGCTTGCGCCGACCACGCTGACCGCTGCTTTGCTGACCGACTGACCATTCCCAGGAAATTACCGGGGCTATCCATGTCTGTGCGACGAGATGTACTTAGTCTGCGAATCCCATCGAAATCTTCACCACGAACGCTTTGCCACTTTCCTGTCGCAAGCCTTTGGCGATCCGGGGTTCTGCTCGCTGCAATTTGTGCTCCTTGGACTGCATTTGCACAAGGTTTCCAAAGCCGCTTTTCGATGCCGGAAGGGTTGTTGATGACGGCACCTCGAGAAATCGAGGTCCTGCTAGGTGACGCTCAGGAATCGATATCCAAGGAGCAGTGGGGCGAAGCAGTGGTGGCCTTGGGGCAACTCCTTGGTCTTGAAGATCAAGCTGGCGAACAGGGGCTTGGCGAAGACTACTTCATGCCTCTCGGTGCGCGAGGTAAGGAAGGATCGGGAACAATTCTAGGCGAGGCGAAGCGATTGCTTGAATCGCTTCCGAAAGAAGCTCAACAATCGGTCGAATTGCGTTACGGAGTTCGTGCCCGTCAGTTGCTTGAGAACGCCATTGAACAAGACGACGCTGGATTGCTTCGTCAGGTCGCGAGTCGCTATAGCTTTACCGAAGCTGGACTCGATGCAGGGTTGTTGCTCTCGAATCGGGACATCGCGAATGGGTCAGTTGCAACTGCGGCAGCGACATTGGAGCGACTTGTCGATCAACCAAGAGCGCGTGAACGGTTCGGCCCATCCCTTGGAGTCTTAGCCCTTGCTACGAAATCTGCGGTGGTTCCCCAAGCGGATGCATTGCGATTCTTGGAACGCGTTCGGGAATACTTCCCTAATGTCTCTGTTGACTGGGATGGTTCGAAGATTGGTTGGAATGACAAGACCACTGCGGAATCCATTTTGGAGTCGGTATCTAAGGAACCGATCAAGCGCGTGGTTCGCAGTGTGCGTTGGCCGATGTTCGAGGGTGGGCAAATGGACAGGAATGCCAACACGCTCGGTGGGCGGCCCGTTCCAATTTTGCGATGGCTGGTGGATTTGCATGAATCAACACAGCACAAGGAGAATCTTGAACGCACAATGCGGAAGCAGATTTCTGAAAGGAAGTCACATGTGATTCCGACGAGAGTCCCTATCGCTACGGGAAATGGTTTAGTGCTGATCCCATCGTACGATCAGCGCATCTTGGCCATCGATACACGCAGCGGAAAGATCCGCTGGCCGATCGTCTTTAGCGGTACACCACTTGGATTCTCGTTCGAGAATTCTCAAGAACGCGATGGCTATTCGTTGGGTCTACCTGCACCTGATTATTTGGTGCGGCGAGTGTGGGGGGATTTCACGACAAGCCAGATATCTGTGGACAACGAACGGATATACAGCGTCAGCGAAACTTCTGCATTGGAGGTTGGTGAGAGTTTTGCGGTTGGTCAGAATGGCCAATTGGGCCGTGGCAAGATGATTAGAACGAATAACGTTTTGCAGGCTTGGAGTTTGCCCGAAGAAGGAAAGTTGCTTTGGGAGTGTGGGGGTGTATCGACCTCGAGTGCGCCGGAATTAACTGGAGCGTTGTTTCTAGGAGCACCGTTGCCAACGCAGACCGAGTTGCTGGTGATTGCTGAGATCAACGGAGAGGTTTATTTGATTTCTCTGGTTCCAGCGACAGGTAAAATGCGATGGAAGCAACCTTTAGCGGCGAATCAAGGGACAACGATTTCACTTGATCCTCAACGCAAATCCTTTGGCTTGACCCCCACTATCGATGGATCGCTGGTTCTATGCCCAACGCTATCGGGATTCTTGGTCGCCTACGATCTCGATCGCCGTGAACTCGCTTGGAATAAAAGCTATCCACTGAATGCATCTCTGACCCCTGGAGCTGCATTTAATTTTGTCGGCGGGATGGATGTACGAGAGACAGACCCGATGATGTCTCGACCTTTAAACACCTTCGTGATCTCACAGGATGGAGTAAGTGTTTTCGCCCCTTCGAACGGTACAGCAATCTATGGCGTATCGAATGCCGATGGATCGGAGTTGTGGCAGATCGGTCTGGAAGAAAACACCACCTTCCGATTTATCGCAGGCGTGTGGAATCAAGTTGCTGTTTTGGTCTATGCCCAAGAGATCGTCGGGATTGACTTGAAGACAGGCCAACCCGCTTGGACGCCGATTCCGTTTCCGGGGGGAGCTCAAGTGGTCGGTAAGTGCGTGCGGTCAGACTCCAAACTATTCGTTCCGCTTTCCACACAGCAGTTGATGGAGATTGATTTGGTCCAAGGTGCAATCCTCTCGACGACACGAACAGAGCGTGCGTTGGGAAATCTGACAGTCGTTGGCAATCAGTTATTGAGCACCAGCCCTTATGAATTGACTTGTTATTCGCTGCGAGACCCATTCCAGCAGGAATTGCTCGATGAATTGAAGCGATCGGGCCAGACACCTTTGACGTTGCTCAAGCAAGGCGAGTTGGATCTCGCGTCCGGAAACATCGACGGTGCACTGACGAATCTTGAGCAAGCGCTCGAGGGTGCTCCGAACGACCGAAGCGTCCAACGCTCGTTAGTCAAAGCGGCATCGATCGCCTTGCGTTCGGATTTCGATCGCTATGTGGATCGTGTTCGAAAATATCAAGCGTTGACCTTCGACATGGATCTTCCTTCGTATCTGCGAATCGTGATTCATGGATTGGAACAAAACGAGCGATGGAGCGAGGCCTTCGAGAAACTACTTGAGTTATCCGACGGTCGTATGCATCGCCGTGTCGATCAGATGAACGACAGCCAGGATGTCGATGTCAACAATCGCTGGTCGATCCAGGAAGACAGTTGGATTTCGGCGAGACTTGCGCGGACTGCGGAAAAGGTCAAGCCTGAGGATTGGGAAAAGCTAGGCAAGGCCATCGAAGAGCGATTGTCGCCGGAGGCCACGCGCGACCCGAGTGTAATGCGGTTGCGGCTACAGCATTTCGATGGATTACCTTACACCGACGAAGCTCGGTTGCGATACGTCAAGACGCTTGGAAATCGAAGTTTGATCGATGCTGAGTATTTGATTCCATCGAAGCCAAACAAGTTGCAACCTAATGGCTGGACAGAATCATTTACCAAGGAAGTGCAGCGCGTACGCGCTTCGATTTACTTGCGAGGCGAGAGGCCGATGAAAGCCTGGCTGGAGCTTGGGCAAGACAACGATGCTTTTATCGAACTAGCAAAGTCGTTCACTGGTCGCTACCAGCCCGGAGTATTGCGATTCAATGAGCAATCAAGTCTGCTTGAACGATTCGCAGCCCGCCAAGGAGTTGCGAGCCGAGTCGCATCCTGGCCTGAGGGGAAAGTTGTCGTAACTTCATCATTCGATCAACGCAATTTACAAGAAGGTCTCGATGGCGTTCACGAATCTTCCCATCTGTGTCCCGTAGTGGAGCGTATTGGAACATCCTTTGAAGGGTGGCAGGTCTACTTCCATTCAGGATTGCTTCAATTGTTTAATCGCACAACCGGCGAGGATGTGCAGTATTTGCTTGACGTGACTCGATCAGACCGGACGGTGGTTCCGAGGGTTTATGCGTTGGAGAGCTTATTGGTCGTCGAGATGAAAGATCAGTTGTTCGCCATCGATTTGTTCCATGCGACAAGGAGCGAGCAAGACGGTCAGTTGTGGACATTGAGCTTTGCCAATGAGAATATCGATTCGGCGGTAGATCGAGGCCGGGGACGCAGCAATACCATTGAGCGTAACACTTGGGGGATGCCAGTACAGCGACGCGCATTCAAAATTGCGGCCATCTCGCATTCGGGAGTGGTCGTACAATCGAACGATGAATTGGTTTCCTACAGTCCCCTCAATGGTCTGCGTCAATGGGCGTTGCAAGGGTTCAAGAACGCATCGTTTGTTCGCAAAGATAACGTCCTGTATGCATTCGTCCCAGGGACGAACAAGATCCAAGTGATCGACTTGCTGGATGGGTTAGTCACCGAACAAGTAGCGACCGAACAAGAGGGGTGGGCTCCGATTGCAACGGTTGCCAACCGTTGGATTTTTAGTCCGATGCGGACAGGCAATACGGATCCGGGTAACCGCATGCGGTTGCGATTGGTGGAGCCTTCGAGTGGCGAAATATTACTACAAGCTGACCATACCATTGATACACGACTTGCGATTGCTGACGAGATTGGCGCGATCGCTCTGCGAACCGACGGTACGATGACGTACTGGGATGCTCGGAAGGGGACCGAGGTGGTACAGAAGGTCGAGGTTGAAGGAAAGTTCAGCAGTATTTCAGCGCAGGTTTTTGGAGACGTTGCGCTCGTGTTACCGTACGCGGGCTCAATGGAACTTGAGCGAGTGGTCGTCGCACCACAGATGCGTACCGATCCGTCCGTCGCTGCTTGTGCGGGCAGAATGTTCGCGGTGAATCTCAAGGATGGCTCCCTGGCATGGACTACGAGTCAACCGGTAAAGCATTTCATGTTTCCATTGAGTCAGAACCGGGAATCTCCAGCCGCTGTCTTTTTGCGAAGGCTAACACTTTCGAACGTACGAGGGATGGCTTTGGATTTTACAAGCATCGCCTTGGTTGACGTTCGTACCGGTCGATTGCTTTATCAGAAACATGACCTACCGGCACAACGCGGAGACGCTTTCCGCCAGCAGCTCTATCCTTCGGTATCGGAGATGCAATTGCGCTATCAAGGAAACCTTATCAAGGTGCGTTGGACGGACGAAACATGGGAGAGTCCAGAAGTCGGTAATTCCGAGGTGATTGGAGAACTTGATATTGAGAAATTCCAATCATCGGCGGAGTCGATGCTCGAAAAACTTCAAACGCAGGGAAATGTTCCGGGTAGCGAGAACCAAGTACCCCAACCACTATTCCCACCACCTCGATGAGAATCACTTCGCTACCTCGCTACTATCGCAACATTCGCCGTTGGCGCGAGATCATCTCGATCCTTCGACGCTACGGCTTAGCGGATTGGTTGAGCCGACTTCCTTTGGAGGTGGTGCGTGATTGGATCAAGGACGATCAAGGTGTGCCGCTATCGAGTTACACGCGATCGGCCCGCGTCAGGATGGCATTAACGGATTTGGGCCCTACGTTTATCAAGCTTGGTCAAGTCCTCTCGCTTCGCCCTGACCTTGTCGGCAGCGAGTTAGCGGCGGAGTTGCAGTTACTGCAATCGAACGTACCAGCCGATCCGTTTCCTTCAGTCGAACAGACCATTGAGACGGACCTTGGTAAACCTATCGCGTCTTTGTATGCATTCATCGAACCTACAGCGATGGCTTCGGCATCGATTGGACAAGCGCACCGCGCTGAGTTGCTCGATGGAACTCAAGTCGTCGTCAAAGTGCAGCATGCGAATATCCGGCCTAAGATCCACGAGGATCTTGAGGTACTAGCAGGGCTTGCATCTTTGGCAGAAAGGCTACCAGAGTTTGCTGTTTGGCGTCCGCGAGAGATCGTCGCACAGTTAGCCCGATCCTTGAAACGAGAGCTGAGTTTTTCGCAAGAGCAAGCGAACTTGATGATGCTGCGGCAAGCTCTCGAACATTTCCCCGGAGTAGTGATTCCCAAGGCTTATCCGACTCACTCCAATACACGCGTCTTGACGATGGGATTGCTTCAAGGTGAGTCCATTCATGATGTAAAGAACAGCCAAAAGTTTCCGGACTTGGATTGCGAAGCGCTTGCCAAGAAAATCGCTGAGTTGTACGTCGAGATGATTTTCGTCAAGGGACTGTATCATGCCGACCCGCATCCGGGAAACATCTTAGTAGAACCGGATGGAACGGTCGGGTTGCTCGATTTCGGAATGGTCGGTCGCATCGATGAATTGTTGCGAGAGAACATCGAAGAGATGCTATGGGCTTTATCGTTGAAGGATTCGGCTTTGCTGACATCCATCATCAAGCGGGTAGGTAAAGTCCCGGCGGGTGTTGACGAATCGATGCTTTCAAACGACGTAACCGATTTGATTGCAACTTATGGTAATCAACCGATCGATCGAATCGATCTTGCGTCAGCCTTGAACGATGCAACCGATATCTTGCATCGACATCGAATCGTTTTACCGAGTCAGCTTGGGATGTTGATCAAGACCCTCGTAACTTTGCAGGGGACAATCAACCAGACGAGCCCATCCTTCAGCTTATTAGAAGTGATCGAGCCGATGTTCAAGCGGCTCTGGAGGAGTCGCCTGTCCCCTTGGCGACAGGCCAGACGCTTGAGACGACTCTACGTGGAAGTCGAAGGACTGATCGAGAAACTACCGGGCCAGATAAGCAACTTGATGGAGTTGGTGCAGTCCGGCAAACTCGACGTCCACTTATCTCACCGTGGACTGAGTCCATCGATCAATCGATTGGTATTGGGATTGTTGACGAGCTCACTTTTGCTCGGCTCATCGATCATGCTCTCATCGAAAGTACCACCATTGTTATTCATCAATGGTGGTCCGATGGGACTCAAGGATCTCTCGCTGATTGGACTCGGTGGTTTGATTGTCAGCTTGATAGTGACATTTCGAATTCTGCTTGCGATCAATCGATCGGGGCACTTAGATCCACAAGGTGACTCCGACGATGCGGAGTTACCTTGGAATTAACTACCTTCTAGCACAACAGGGCTTCTGGCTTAGAACCCTTCCCACATCCATACGAGGGTGTCGGCGAGAGTATGTTCGAAGACACGGCGATCACAGTGTTTCGAATCTCGGGTGAAAACATAACGATAATCGTAGCCTTTGGCTGCGAGTGCTTTCGCGGTTCGTTCGTTAGCCATAACCCAGTTATGGTACGTTTCTTCGGCATCATTCGCCCGCAGATCTTTATCCGCTACGTGTGTGAAAATCCGAAGTGGTTTCTTTTCGGTTGTTTCGATCAACTTCATGCTTGAGTGATACTCCCAAGCGCCGAGAGGAAACTTGCTCTCTTCTGGCGCGTCATCATCTTGTTGATCGACGAAGGTACCCGAGTAGGTGATTAGTCGGCGAAACAGATCGGGTCGGAACCAACCCATGGAGAGGGCCGCCGCGCCACCGGAGCTGCATCCCATCGCTGCGCGTCCCCAAGGATCATCGGTGATTGCAAACTTAGGAAAGGCTTTCTTGATCTCTGGATGATTCACAACGGCTGGCAAAACTTCTTCGTGTACGAATCGAGCCAAACGATCGGACATCGTATCGTATTCAAGTCCTCGTTGACTACCTTTTCCATCGTTACCGCCGTTCTCAATACTGACGACGACGAAAGGTGGTAGTTTACGTTTTGGGTCTTTGGAGACAGTCAAATTATCGAGGGCGTTTTTCACCAAGTCGAGATTGCTCGGTCCATCGTGCATGACCAAGAGGGGAGCAGCGGTGCCATCTTTGTAAGCTGCTGGAATGTAGACGAAAATCTTGCGTTCCTTGCGAACTTCCTTCTTGGAATCCAAGGTTGAATCCGTACCTTGAAATATCTTGCTGTCCGCAAGTGGCATTTTGAATTCAAAGGTTTTCCCCTTCGCGTTCCCTTGATCCTTCAAATCCGGATCGATGCGATATTCAGGACCGACGACGAAGTCCCCGTTACCAGGCCCATAATTTTGTTTAGGGGCAATGCTAAGGGGATTCGACTCCTGTGCGTAAGCGACAGAGGCGGATCCATCGACCCCAAGATTTAGCCCTAGCGGTAATCCTACAAGCATACCGAGGGCTGCTTGGACGAACGCCTGCTTCGAGATGATCGGTTTGTTTTTTCGACGGAGAGATTTCGACATTTTTTCTGGATCCTAATTCAAATCGTCAGAAGGAGGGAGGAACGGCTAAGAACCGGTCTGTACAATTATCGGGGCGGTCACCGGCAGAGTACAATCCGAAGAGTATCGTAACACGAACTGGATGAGGGTGCGAATGTCTGAACATCGAATTGAACGTAGCTCAGCAGGGCCTAACTCAGCGGGGCCTAGCTCAGTGGGGCCTAGCTCACCAAGCGCAACCGAGCTGAGTGCTGCTTCGGCTACCAACAAGCCTTTGCGGCGTGACGCATTGCATCTGGGTCTCCAAGCGACTCTTGCAAGTTGTTTAGCTGGCAGCATGCGTTCGATGGGAATCTCTGCGGAACCCAAAGGCAGTAATACTGAAGGGGGCGAACTGGAAGGGGACAAAGTTGAAGTCGGCAAGATTAAAGATCTAGAGATCATCGACTGCCACACCCACTTCTATGATCCGACACGATCACACGGAGTGCCTTGGCCACCGAAGGACTCCCCTCTT
>JBJONT010000516.1:0-4020 GCA_046051705.1 Planctomycetota bacterium
GTATCGGCGATGGTACCTGAAGGAGAATTAGCAGCCGTCCGGTAGTTCCGACTGGTCATTCGACCTGCCAAGTCGTAGTTGTGCGTGAGGGTGTCCCCTAGCTGGTCCTGCTTGCGCAGCATTCTTCCTGCATTGTCGTAAACGAAGGTCACGATCCCGTAGCCGGTCTGACCGACGGAAGTCCCGGAGGTGTGATCCGGATAGGTTTCGGTGAGTTTCAAGCCCCGGGAATCGTACGTGTAGCTAGTCGTTTGGTTTTCGGCATCGGTGAGCGAAGCCAGTTGGCTCAGGGCCGTGTATGCAAAGGCCGTCGCGGCGCTGATCCGATCGGTGGTTAACTTACGGCGATTGCGGGCATCGAAGGTGATCAGCGTGTTCTTGTTCTTCGCGTCGATCTGCTTGATCCATCGTGGTGCTTGTGCACCACAATGAGCAACAGACATTGTTGCCAAGGGGCTGATCAAGGTCGGGGCGTGATTCATCATCATAAAACCTGACAGGACTTAAAGAGCTCGGTGTGTGCGCCACAAAACGGGCAACTCTTTTCGACACTAGCCTAACGGATCCCCAAGGGCAATTGCAACGATGGGCGTGCGAAATTTAAAGGAAAAACTATAATAATTCCCGATTTGATGGCTGAAATGCATCCAGCACAACGCATCGAGGCCCCCCGATGCTCCGCACGCAGAACCAGCAAGATCTCGAACATCTTTCGGATTTTCATTGTCGTTCCGACCTCCGGCCGTGTAGGTCAATGGGTAGGTACTGTTAATCCTTATTATCCGCTTGATATCGATCCGGCCCCCACCTGACAATCGATGCCATGCAGGTTTCGAAATGATTCAGGTTCGGCGTGTATCGTTTATTATTGTACAATTCGCATAGAGAGGGAGTTCAACAGACAGCGGCAATCGTTCCGACGCCGCCGTATGTTATTCGCTTGCTGTGAAGCACTATCCGCATCCGATGTATCGCGGTTTTCTTTCACGACTCGTTCGTCCCAAGACCATCGATAACTTTCCAGAGCTACTTGCGCAGCAAGAACGATTACGTCAAAAGTGCGATCTGCAATTCAATCCGTTCGGATCACCAACGCCGAGCCCGGTTGTTCCTGTCGGCTTTGGTAATCCAATAAGTCCAATGCCCCAGCTCAACGATCCCTTCAACACTTTCCATCAACCCAACAACCATTCCCTTTTTCTGAACAGAGTGCCAGGACGATGAACAATCGAGCGATGCAACAAGCGTTGATGATGTTGATCTGCAGCATTACCTTTTCGACGAATGCGATAGCGATGTACGCGCCGAGCATTGGGCGTTTTTGTTTGCGCGACCCGGTTGGGTTTGATGGCAGTGAATTCAACATTTACGAGTATACTGACTCCAATCCTTGTAAGGGGATCGATCCTACAGGTGAGAGGACATGTACCCCAGTCGAACATGCGGCGTGCAATTCCGCCTGTATCGCGCAGAAGGGAGTGACTGGCAACGCTTACAATTGCTCCACGAGCGATATCATTAACTGGGGATGTTTCAAGTGGGGTGTTAACAAAGCGCCTTGCAACTGCCACAAGCCGAAGCCCCCTCAAAATGGCTGCAAACCATGCAGCCCACCCGTAGGCTCCATCGCTTATCGCGTCGATGGGCCAAATTCTCCACCCCACAATGATCCCGATGGAAATCCAATACCTACACCTCACTCACATGTGTACGTTATGAACCAAAGTCCGCCAAATCCTAGAAATCCATCGAAAGGCTGCGTTTGTTTTTGGGTGGAGGTATTGAAGGATCCACTCCCAGGCTCGTTATTACCTGCAGTTACTCCTGCGTCTGGTGGGGGGCCAATATGAGCAGGGGGACAGAGTGCCGTCTATCCAAGCTCTACAGCGAAACTGGCAAGCCACTCGCAGTCGGAGATAAAGTTTTGGTCGACTTTCTTACGCATGGTGAGATTGTACTAATAATCAACGCGAGTTCCGAAGAGAGTGTGCAGTACGATTGTGAAAACACCGGAGGCGTGCTTCTTCGGCTTGAGCCGTCGGGGCTGACGCTGCTTCCGTTTGGAACCAATACTAGAATCGATTTGATCGAGACAGAATAAGAAAATTTCTGCTTGATTCTTTCGAATTTAACGGTCGTCGTCAGATGAAACAGCGGCCGATGTTTATGATATTGGTGGTACTCCTGTCAGTTTGAGATTATCTCGTTTTGCAGCAACTAGCGAGCCTTAGCGATCGCGATGCTGTGAATGCAGCAGACCTCGAGACAAGAGCAGATTTCCATCGGGAATTTTTCGCGCGAGCGTCCAAGGACACGCGTCAAAATTGAATCGAAAGACAGGAAAAGCTGCGAACCGCGAATTAGAGACCGTTGATATCGACATTTGCAGACCGAATTGCAGAACCGACGGAGCCGAAATCAAGTTGAATAACTTGGGCAAACTCATTTGACATTCTAAACCATACCCAATCGTTAACTATCCCTGGAGCTTAAGCACGATGAACACACGAACGATTAAGCAAGTGTTGATGATGTTGATATGCGGCATTACGGTTTCTACGAATGCTATGGCGATGTATGCGCCGAGCATAGGGAGATTCTGCTCGCGTGACCCAATTGGTTTTGACGGCAACCCTTACCACTTGTACGAAGTTTTCGGCAGCCAGCCTTTAGTCAAGGTTGATCCAACTGGAGAAATAACCTCCGATGCATTCGTCGGTGGAGTACTATCGCTGATCGATAACTTCAGCCCCCGTGGTGGCGTAAGACAGTGCTTTCGTACATACACGCGTGTCGGCGGAATAGGCTGTGTTTGCGTTACGCTCTGCTTTGAAGCGACCCAGGTGCGTATACGTACACAATGTGCGGACCGAAAATGGGATGCTGCAATTGATTGAGTGTCGGCTCGGTCGTTTCTCATCTGAGTTTTTTGGAAATGTTAACGAGTGCGAAGTGTTGTTTGCTTCGTTACTTCAATCTGATTTTGAATCAGTTGACGTCGCGCCTATGGAAGATGTGTACTGCGTTTGGAGGCGATCCGTCGTGAGTGACGGTTCGTCTCGAGTATATTTGTCGGTCCGAATTCCAAAACAAAATTTGGAAAACTCGGTGGTTAACACTTCAGTGAGTTTGTTGCGACTTTGCAATCCGTTTTTCGCCTATTGCGACGCACGGCTGCAATGCCGGATCTCAAGGTTTCTTCGCGAGCAAGTGCGTTTATAGATGAAATGACAATTTTTAGCGTGCTTGAACGTTCCTCGGCAGTTCTGCGGCTCATGTAATTTGAATCTTTCGTCGTTGGGTGTTCCAAAATCCTTCCGTGAGGTGATGTTCGATGCTGATTGACTTGGATGACACGATTTGGTCGGAATTGCGACATGCCTATGGCAATGCCTCATCGATACCCCAAACTCTTCGTGAAATGTACTCGGGCGACGATGTGGCGGACGAAAAGTTTATGGGTTTCACAAATGCAGTTTCACATCAAGGATCTGTATACAACGCAAGTTTCGCTGCGTTCCCGCATCTTGTGAAGATTGGCATTAGTGCCGGGAGGTATCATGAGATTGCATTTTCGATCGCAGAGATAATTCTTTATGACGCATTGTCTGGAGATGGCGCGACGCTACCTCCTATGAGCGACAGACTACACAAAGGATTCATGTACGGATTGGCGATGGGGCGAGCATACCTCTCAAAGCAACTGGAGCTAGAATTTTTAAACTCAAGCGATCCTACCGAGCTTTACCTTCTACGGCGGATTTCGTTGTTTCGGATGAGGCCACGCGTAACCATGTTGCTAGATACCGTTAGTCGAAATTTCCACTGTCCGCTTTGTAGGGAGACAATCGAGAATCCGATTGAAGCATTATGTCCCTTTCCGTATTCCAAATGATTTAGCCTCGTCAGCAGAATTTGTGGGTCCGAATTGGCTCGGGTAAGTCGCCAAGCTGATGATATAGTGCGGTAGAAATGGTTTCTACCTCCTTAAATCCGTACGATTTTCTCACGGTCAATTTC
>JBJONT010000517.1:0-4292 GCA_046051705.1 Planctomycetota bacterium
CACAAGACGACGCAGCACCTGCAGGCATGGACATGCATGGATAGGCAGGAAAGCCAAAGCAATTGGCCGAATATGCGAAAAACCCTGGGAAAACCAGGGTTTTTGAGCGGAGAGGACAGGAACCGAACTTTTTGATGTTTTCCCAATGTTTTTGATGAGTTCGAGAGGTACAAAAATGGTATCCCCGTCGGCGATTCCTTTCGTCACTGATCGCATAACGAGGCGGTCAGCCCCTTAAGGACTAAACACGTTGCTTCAGTATTGACCTGTGGGCATCCGGGGACATTCGGCAACTTAAGATCGCGTAGACGATCGCTGACTCAGTCTCGACACGGTAGTAGATTGCAAACGGGAATACCTTGGCGAACTTGCAGGGTAATCCATAGTGAATTGCATGGATTCCAGCTTCATCTCGAAGATCAGCAAGGTCGACCTCAATCGTGTCGAGGAAATGATCGCCCCAACCATCATTGACATCATTGAAGTACGCCGCTGCAGAAACAAGGTCTGACGAAGCTTCAGGACGAAGAGCGACGTTCATGTACCCTCCGCCTGATGTCTTCCATCGCTTCGCTTAGCGGTTTCGAAGGTTCGGAAGAGGGATTCTGTATGCGCTCGGCCAATACATCTGCGTGCCATCCAGGTGGTGTATATCCTTGGGCATCACCCCGAAGTGAGGCCCAAAGCAATTCCAAGGCGTAACGCTTTTCGTCCTGAGTCAAATTGTAAATCAACGTTTCAACCGACATGGGTTAACCCTCCAAGCTAATCTTACCAGAGCTAATCGCATGAGTCGAGGATTTCTAGTCCTCTGAAGCAGAGGTCCGTCGTACCCTGGTGAGCGGGCGCTTAAACCAACAAGACCAACCCGGTTTGGCAAGTGATCTTGGGGCTGAGTCGCTACGATGGGACGACATCGACTGGGAAATGAACCGGATGAGTATCCCGAAGCCAAAGGTCGAGCGCCACGAAGGCCGCGGCATTCGGAGTTGTCCAGTATCGCGCTGCTGCCATCGCGGTAATGGGCTGGAAGAATGCTAACCTACTAATTGAATTGAGAATTGAGAATTGAAATCCATGCGGGTCGGCGTGTTCTTAATAATTCTCCATTCTCTATTTCTAGGTGACAGAGGATGATTTTGCCCGGGCTGCAGGGGCGAAGAAGGTGATGGTGGAGGGGTGATCGCTCGGTGGTGTGGGGAGGGTGCCCGGCAACGGGCATCCTAAACGGCCTCAATCGTGTTCATTCAATGTCTTTGGGCTTACGACACCGTTCACGGAGTCGTGGCGAACGACATTGATTCCAGGAAGCGCACGACCCGCGGTTCCGTGTGCAATGGTCTCGTTATTTGCCCTTCTTGGATTGTAGCAACGTATCAAAATCGGTGGCGAGTTGCTGAATCGGAAAGGCCCCATGAAAATATTTGGAATCGTGGCCCATGATTTCGATGAAGCCCACGTTTGTTTCCACATCGTACTCACCGAGAGCTTCGTCGAGGAACAAGTATCCTACCTGAGCAAATGCATCTCGGCGGTCATCGATGCATCCGGGCAGAAACAAAAGGATGCCAATCTTCTGTGGATCGTCGTCCTTGCACAGTCGATAGTACACTTCACTCGCGGTGATTCTCAGATCCTCGCATTCGATGTCGTTGGCAACACGCCGGCGCGGACGAAACGCAGTGACGTAGAACCGGTCGAGTTGCGGGCGGGCGTCGTACAACCTTGCAACCGAAGGAAACGCACGCTTAAGCCCTGCTGCACTAATCACGAATTCCCGGACACCGTCCCGTTTGGGGCCGAATTCAAATGTCAGGTCGTCGTCAACTTCGCCTAGGGCATCAGCGAGCCGATCAAATGTCGGTTCTTGGTCACGTTCAAAGTGGAAGAGTTCGTCTTCGTGTGCCTTGAACCACTTCCAGAATTGCTGTTCGGCTAACATGATTGATTTGGCAGATAACGTCCGCGTTGACAGGGCCGCCGCCAATCAACATTGACTTTAGAAACGACGCGATCGGCGGCTCCGCGTCCAACGCTTTGTTCGCCGTCATCGCCACTGACGGCGCCATCCAGTGAGTTCTGATTTCGTCAAGCCGATATCTAGTCTTGGTTGTGATTCATAAACGGGCAACGAACAGTTCGGTTGAAACGGGTATACGCCGTGTCTATCCGGAACGAAAATCTGAACAGCTTCCAACTCGCCCATTCTCCCGATGTTTGTCAAGAAGCCCATCGCGAATCCGAAGTACAGTTCATGTTGGGTTGCATGCACACGCCGTGTTGCAATCGGAAATCCTTCGAGCAAATCGTATTCACGCGGCTCATCAATGCGGCTTCCATCGCGGATTGCCATAACCAGCGAGTCAAGAATTCCCGAATCGTCAGTCAGACGCCCGAAAACGATCAATTCGGGATGTTGGTAAGTGTGCATCAGACCCGCCGTGTAAGCAAGCGGCTTTTCGGCGTCATGAATGGTGATACACGACCAACCGTATTTCGCGACGTCTTGTGCAACGAGGTCGTCGGGCGATGACAATTTAGTGCTCCAACATCTATCAGGGCGAACTATTTTAAACCAGCGGCATGGCACGATGCCATGATCGCTTCGTTGGAAAGTTTATAGGCTTACGCGACAACGGCAATCGCGTTTGACGAAAACCCAGAGCGAACCCAAACCTCACTACGCTCATGACGCATGCCAACGCTAACGTCCGTTGGGTTGCAGCGACTTGAGCGTGATTAGAATGTCAAATCCGCCGATCTCCGTCAAATTACCGAACGCAGATTGTCATCCAGTCAGCCTAAGTCCGATGAACGACCAAAATCACCCGGTTGCCGCCAAGTGACTTTGACTTCAGGAAACGCCCGATAGGCAGCTCGGGTGCATTTTTTTGTTCGTCGATTTCCTCAGCCCATCGGCAGGTGTTACGGTTTGCCTTCGGGCCATTCGCCAGTATGCTCGGAAGTTTCGTGAGCGATTTCCGTTCGAAACGATTCGAGGATCATTTTCAGATTTTCACGGGGATCACTACCCATTGAATCCTCAAGTGCGAATGATGCATGCCGGGCTATGTCAGCCAACACGATACCCCAGGCATGTCTTTCATCGATTCCAGATGTTGTGCTCCAATGCCCGACGTTCAAAACACAATGGAGTTTGCTTTTTGCAATCCAGATCCTTGCCATTTCGATCGCATTCATGTCAGCCTCAGCGGCCGGTGGCATTATAAGTGGCCGACGATTGTCTTTCATGAGCGAAGTCTATCTTTCATCGAAGAAATATTTTAAACCAGCGGCATGGCGCGATGCCATGATCGCTGCGTTGGAAAGTTCATCGGCTTACGCGACAACGGCAACCGTGTTCGACGAAAACCCCAGAGCGAACCCAAACCTCACTACGCTCATGACGCATGCCAACGCTAACGTCCGTTGGGTAGTAGCGACTTGAGCGTGATTAGCATGTCAAATCCGCCGATCTCCGTCAAATTACCGAACGCAGACTCTCATCCAGTCAGCCTAGGTCCGATGAACTTGTTTTTATGTGGATCCGCCTAAACCCTGTAGACCGCATCAACGTAGCTTATCAAGCAAGCGAGCCTCGATCCGAAGTTCAAAGATATCAGGCACTTGCTAGCGAAGCAATCAACGGATGGAGCGATAGGCTATTTCGGGCTAGCAATTCTGAATCGTGGGACAGAACGAGTGTTGCTATGTCGCGGGTGCCCGGAAACGGGCAGACTTACCCGATTTCAGTCTATTTCAGATTATTCGCGTCGAGTAACCCCGGTCCGGAACCAAATCTCTGAAACAGGGGGACGGTATTCCCCTCGGCCACAGGCCGGCTTCCTTTCAGAAAGGCTCGCACGCAAGTCGAAACCGAAATCGAGTCTCTTATGCAAAAACGGCTGCCAGTCTGCTATCTCCGTAATGCTTAAGGATTCCCAGTCAATAGAGAGCCTCTCAGTGACTGCGTGCTCTTCCATAGAAACAATACCCATAAAGACGCTTCCAGCAATTGCTCGAATCGACGTCTCATCATGGGTAACGAGATCAACGTATCGGTTCCAATCTGGTTTTGCTCTTTGCTCCCATTCCTTCAGCCCATCGAGCGTAAGCGAATATGTCGCGAATGGAGGAATTGGATCTGAATCAATTGCGGCAACCAACGCATCAAAACTCTCTAGATCTACGCCGCTCACTACAATCCAACCCTTTCGACTGAGCGACATAAGGCTAGAGGCAACCTGTTGGGAGCTCCTATTGTGTCCACAAAGATTAAGCTCAAAACAGTT
>JBJONT010000518.1:0-6244 GCA_046051705.1 Planctomycetota bacterium
TGACAGATGCACGATTGGCGGTAAGCGAGCGGTCGAAAGAACTCGAGGAATCGCTCGATGCGGTTGAGACAACGACAACACTTCCTAAGGTGTCGAATACGTTCAAGGGGAATTTGATGTTCGCCATGCGTTACGGCAAACTGTTTCTTATCACAGATACCGAAGGTGATGGAGACCATGGTATCAATAGTAAGCATGCGACCGCCGTTGATCTAGGAATTGGAGTACAGGTTCGGCTCAAGCAAGCTGCGGGTTGGGAGTTTGATTCTGTCCAGGACTTCGCGAAATTCAAACGGGTCCTCGATGATCATTCGAATAGTAGCACCTTTGTTTCGGTTGCGGTCTTTTCCGATTCGCACAGCGAGTTTGCTCAGCTCAAAGCAAAGCTAATTGAAATGCAGTACGACTATGATTTGCTTCCGGTGGACAACCCGGATACGTTGATGATCGTTAAGGGTGGAACTGCGACGGTGCAGTAGTTTGAGGAAATTCGAATAACGGCTTGAAAGCGGAAAGGGGGAGAGAGATGGAACCAGCGAGCGATCCAACGCGGATTCCTCCTCCGTTACGAGACCCCGGTCCAGAACCCGAGTTATCCGCTACCCGGACCGCTGATCCAGTGGTGGTCAAAAGCGAGCAGGATCGACCAGAACTGTTTGGAATCGTTATTGCCGCCGCGACCTTGATGATGTTGATCTTGGTCGGACTGTTTATGGCCCGGAATGACACAACGGGCGAGAGTGTTGGCGGTGAGCAAGGAGGCAATGAACAGACGGAGGGGGTGCTTGCTGGTGAGAGTTCGACAGGAGATACGCTAGAGAATGGTCAAGACGAAGCGACGACTGCGGGGGCCGAGCAGGAGATAGCAGCGAACAAGGCTGATGGTTCGCAAGCCGTGCGGGACGGATCGAATACCGAATCCGAAGAAGACGAAGCGGTGGGGGGCGATGGGCTAACGAAGGATGGTAGGGACGTTGAGGGGCGGAGTGTTGAAGATCGAGATTTGAAGGAGGAAGACCAACAAAAGCTAATTGAGAAGAATCAGCAGAAGGAAGTCACGTTAGCGTTGGTTCCGAATAGGCAGAACACACCGGCTGCGCGAGCGAGCAATGGGCCTTTGGGTGGAGGCGGATCGGGAGATGGGGCGGGATTGGATTTGGGCGCGACCAAGGGTTTGAATCCATTTGTGGGGGATGGTAAGCCGGCTGCGACGACCGTATTTGTGATCGATGTAAGTTCCAGTATGCAGGTGAACGACAAGCTTCCCCGGGTGATGAATGCACTCTCGCGCGCGATCGATCAGTTGAGTAGCAAGCAGAAGTTTTGTGTTATTCTGTTTGATCATGGGTATTATTTCGCGCCAGGGGTAACCGGGTTAGAGGTAGCAAGCGTGGATAGCAAACGTAGGGCTAAGTTATGGCTAGCGCGGGCACCGGGGGGTGGCGGTACGATGCCGATGGGAGCGATGACGGAGGCGATTGGGTTGAGGCCTGAGCGAATCGTTCTATTGTCGGATGGGGAGTTCGATCCGACGAACGTTCAGATGATCACCATGTTGAATCATCAGGGAAAGAAGCCGGCGAAGATCGACTGTGTCGGATTGATGGAGGATGTATTGGTGCTTCGAGAGATCGCGAATCAGAACAAAGGGGTGTATTACCAGGCGTGGTAGTGAAGTGGAAATACACGTGGAATTGGAAGGTTAAGGTGGTACGGGTGTTTCAACCGGGGGCTAGCGCCCGCGCGGCTGACATGCGGGCCTGCGGCCGTGAAGGAAATATCAGCCGGAAGGCACTAGCCTCCGGTTTAACGTTGAATCGGATGGTTAAGGTGGTACAGGTATTTAAACCGGGGGCTAGCGCCCGCGCGGCTGAGACGCCGGCCTGCGGCCGTGAAGGAAATATCAGCCGGAAGGCACTAGCCTCCGGTTTAATGTTGAATCGGAAGGTTAAGGTGGTCGGGTGTTTCAACCGGGGGCTAGCGCCCGCGCGGCTGACATGCGGGCCTGTGGCCGTGAAGAAATATCAGCCGGAAGGCACTTGCCTCCGGTTTAATGTTGAATCGGATGGTTACGGTGGTACGGGTATTTCAACCGGGGGCTAGCGCCCGCGCGGCTGACACGCCGGCCTGCGGCCGTGAGGCGATGCGGGCCTGCGGCCGAGAAGGGATGCCGGCCCTAGGCCGGGGAATGATCGGCGCGATCAGATCATCGCTCTCGCACGCGATAGACGGATCGTGATTGCGTAAATCCATCGCTCCGCCGCCATGACCAACTTGATAAGACCCCAAACTCACTCGCTTGTTGTACAAACTTAACTACATCTTGAACCGAGATCTCTAATCCCCTACCAGTCTTCGTCGGTGGGATCGCAAGCGATCCATTCTCGCGACGAGGTACTCGTTGTAACGCGTACTCTACCCAAGGCTCCAGTAGCCTAACCCAGCCACCAAAATCGACATGCGCGTACGTTGCTAAAGGGGCCGCTGGGTCTTCTACGATGATCCAACTCGGCTTCTCCGGCCCACCATTTACCCGCCTCGCATATCCCTCCCACTGCCCAGGCGAATATCCAATCCAAGACCACGTGGGGTGATCGGCAAGTGTCGGTATCGGTGAAGATTTGTTATCGGACAAAAACGGAAGTTCAACCGGCAGCGACCAACGATGCCATGCACTGAGCATCCGGTCCGCTTCATCAGTCCAAGAAATTACCTTCCGCGCTGCAGACTCGCCCCATACAGGATGCTTTTCAACGATCGTACGCGCGACCGCTATGATTCCTCGCTCCCAATCGTCGCGTTTCTCCAAACGGCTGACCCATGCGATCTCCGGTACGGGAAGTGGTTGTTCGCTACCCGCGACCAACGGAGACCATTGCCTTGCGTCCAAACTCCCCGCTTGAATCACCACGCAATGCTCGCCTTGCCACCCCGGAAGGGTTTGTTTCTCCCAAACTTCAGTGATGGTTTCCACTAACGGCCAATACGATTCAAGCAACGCATAGGATTCGGTGGCAGCGGATTTGTCCCACCGTGCATCATCAAGCTTGGTCGATTCGCGAAGCCGCTCTCGGATGCGTCTGACGATGTCCTTGGTCACCCCAAGAAACTCTGGATGCTGGGCTAGCTGCAGGTCAAGCAATAGAAGTGGCGAACGGTCTATGTTGTTGAGCGCTTCCAAGGAACCGGCCGCTTGTAGCACATACGGTGGATTTCTATCGATTCGCAGCGATTGGAACCCAAAGTCGTCGATCCAGCCGCACTGGGCAATCCCTCGGAATCGAGGAACGACACTTCCAATCCGCTCGTCTAACCAACCCGCATCATCAATCACCGAAGTAAGCCATTCAGCCGTATCCGATTCTTTGGGATAGGTGTCGAGCATAGGCATTAGGGCTGACCTAGCTAGCTTGCGAAAGAACCCATCGAGCAGCAGCGTCTGACACCCTTGTATCAACGCATCGGATGTGTAGTAAGTCGATGTCATGCCTGTGGCGTTCGAGCTTGACTCGCGGATGCTTGCTGCTTCTCCTCGCAATGTCTCAACGGCTGGAATAGTCTTGAAGCACTGTTCGCTACCAACCCGTTCGATCCAATTTCGATCACCTCCAATGACAATACAAAAATATTGATCGACCGTACCGATCGAACATTGGAATGTTTTCCCTTCAAGCTCTCGCCGCAAGCTATCGAGGGACTCGCGGTCGAGAAAATCGGTCTCGGGGATCGAGTCCCAAGGGATAACTTCACTATTGAGAGTCCAAGTCAATCGATTGCCGCGTGGATCTTCAACGCGTTTCAAGAACTTGAAAAACTGACGAAGATCGGGAACCGCTGCTAAACCAAGTCGCAGCAATCCTTCGACTTCGTCGATCTTGGAAAGTGCCGCATTGGTGTCGGAGAACTTGCCACCGATGATCATGGTTGGGATTTGATAATCCGGTAAGCGTTCGTCGATCCAACGAGCGATAATTTCAGCGCGAAATTCCGTGGTTAGCTTGGGATCGGCTAGTCGCTCGAGATCCGGTTGGATGGCGTTCCAGTGCGCAAGTGATTTCGAAAGGTGTTCGTCAACGACTACGAAGAGGTCCTCGGAAGCGATATCGAAAAGGAACTTGCGCACGTCCCGTGCGCTTGGGTTGTCGAGAATGGCTTTGACGCGGGCCAAATCGCTTTTGCGATCTTTCCACTCTTTCAAAAACAATTCAGTTACCGTTGACCATAAATTGGTCTCTCGAAGCCGTGCGACGGTCGAACTGGACACAAACCTATCGATTTGCATGGCGAGTTGATGGCCACCCCAATAAAAGTCGACTTGGGCTTGAACCCAGTTCCAGGAATCAGGGACGGCTGATTGATTGAGGTTCAGCGATACAGAGCGGCTTGCTAACGCACCGACTTCGTGTTCTGAAGGTGCGGCTAAAGTTTCTGTAGGCGATTGGCCAGAGAGAGGGGCTGTTGATTGCCAAGCTACGATAGCGAGGGCAATGACCGCGAACAAGGAACGAAGAAGAGCTAGGAATTGTCGAAGCGAGGCGGGTTTTGGAGACATCGAAGCTTTCCGTACGGGATCGCAACTGGGAAGAGGAGCGATGGAACGAACACTCGGTAGTGAGATGAAAGGAATTCTATCACTATCGAGTGTACCCCGGGGGCCTTCGATGAAGCAAGGAGCGAAATGTGATTGCTCGTTGGCGAAATGATTTTAGAAATCGACTTGGCAGCGTAGTCCGAATGCGTGCGTGGTAGAAGCCGTAAGGGTGTCATTGGTGATGATGCCGTTTCGGACGCTGCGGGCAAGAGTATCTGAGTGGATATAGTTAAAGACACACTTGCAATTCGGATTTACATACCAGTTCAATCCAGCCGTGAAATTTTCCATTTCACCTCCGCGAATATTACGGTCGAGCAAATCGAGGTAGGACCATCGCAAGGCGACTTCCCAAGCTCCGATCCCCCCGGACTTGCTCACGCTCGCGATTGGTTTGACGCGGTCGATCGCGCCAGCTTTACGATCATAAGGACGATGCTCACCTGTGAGGAAATAGCCAACTTGTGAATATCCTCCCCAGAGCATTCCATTGCCACTTGCACCACCATCAATCTGCTGGGCCATGGCTTCTGATTGCCAGGAGAGTGGACCGTGCACCCATAGTGCTTCGGTACCGAAGGTGTTGACGAGACTGACATCGGTCAGCAGTCCTGTATCGACGAAGAAGGGAGTTCCGTTGACAACTGTAGGCACGGGCTGACCGCTCGTGCCGTTCGGTTCGCCTGCCGGTACCACGAATTCGCCTACGAAGATTTCAGGAACACTACGCACTCGTAGTCTGCCGTTGGGAGGTGCATTGAGAAAGTATCCTGCTCCCAGGTGCAAGTATTCCGATCCCGTCGAATCGTTGTACCAAAGCAAATGGGTAAGCCGACTTGCCATGCCGTTCCCTTGATCGGTGCTCAGGGAACCCCCGAATTGATCTTGTCCGGTTCGAAGATACGACGTTGCCCAAGTCCAACGTTCATCTTTGGAGTGATCGTAGAAACCAATCCCGAGGTGTCGAAAGGGAGTGAAGGCTTGAAACACTCCGGCGCGTTCCATGAAAGTCGTGTACCGGAAACTGCTGACCGTTTCCAAAGAGAAAGGATGCTTCCATTGCCCGACGCGAACGGTTCCCAAGGGACCAGCGTCTTTGAAGTCAACCCATAGATCGGTAAAGGTTGGGCGTCCGAAGAAACCGAAATCGAGTTGCATGAAATAGTCCATGCTGTCGGACACTGCTCCTTTGGCACCAAGTCGAGCACGTCGGAAATCAGCTCCACTTTCAATCCTGCCGTAATTGAATCGACTTGATTCATCTTGATCAAAGGCGACTGCATCGGCTTGAAAGACACCACTTAATTGTAAGGTCGGCCGCTTTGTTTTCTCCGCTTTAGCTCCATCTTCGATCGCTTGGAGTTTGGATTCCGATGTCTTTGCGTTCCGCTCAAGTTCCTCAATTCGTGCGGTCAGCGGGTCAGTCTCGGGCGGGGATTGGCAAAATCCCAAATGCGATGGATTTGCAAGCATCCAAACGCAGAAGGATAGCAAACCACCGCGAAGCCAACGGGAAGTTGCGGGGAACATGGAAAGATATTCCGATTGAGTCAACAAGCAAAGTTCTAACGGTTGTATCGATTGCGCAGACCTGCTGACTTCAGTGACAAACAAGCAAGGTCGAGAGTTTCGCATTGCTACATTCGTTTTTAC
>JBJONT010000519.1:0-2646 GCA_046051705.1 Planctomycetota bacterium
CCGTCGAACAACGCTTAGATCCAAACCTTCAACTCTACCGTCCAGTTGGCTGCGAGCGATGCCGACGCAACGGTTACCGTGGTCGACTTGGAATCTACGAGTTGTTGGTCACCAATGACGAGATTCGTCATCTGCTGACCCAAGCAGGGACCACCGATGTAATTAAGCAAGCCGCGATTCGCGCGGGAATGGAAACCTTGCGAGTCGACGGATGGAACAAAGTCCTCGCAGGTATCACCACAATCGATGAAGTGATGCGGGTAACGAAAGCCGATTAGCGAAGACTACCTCCTAAAACTGTTCCAACGCGAACCCCTCCTAACCTAACGAACAAAACGAACCAATTCCAATCATGGCTGAGTTTGCATACACCGCGAAATCGAGTACTGGAGAGAAACTCTCCGGGGTCGTCGCGGCATCGACTCGCGCAGAAGCGATGCAAAAGCTTCGCGCTCAAGCCATGTATCCGATGCGGTTGGAGGATGCAGCTCCGAAGTCCAAGTCGATCACGATCTCGCTCCCAAAACGAGTGAAGAAAGAGCAAGTTGCAGACTTTTGCGCCCAGCTCGCTGATTTGCTCACCAACGGGGTGCCAATGCTTGAGTCCCTGAAAATCCTCTCCGAAGCAACGGAAAACCCAAAGCTTCAAGAAACTTGCATGGCTATCCATGATGGTGTTTCTCAAGGGGACACGCTCGATGTTGCGCTCGGGAAGCACCCAACGATTTTCTCCGAACTGACCCTCAGCATGGTTCGCGCGGGACAAGAAGGTGCGTTCCTCGAAGAATCTCTGCAACGCACAGCACACTTCTTGCGCAAACAAGACGAAATGCGCAGCAAAATCATCGGTGCGCTTACCTATCCAATGATCCTCGGTGTCGTCGGAACAATTATCGTATCTGCCATGGTGGTCTTCCTAGTTCCGAAATTTCAGCCCTTCTTCGATCGGCTCGAACAAAACGGAACCGGATTGCCAATCATCACCGTCGTTTTGCTAACTGCAAGCAACGTGTTGAAGAACTACGGTTTGTTTGTCATTCTTGCCATCGTCGCCATGGTGGTGGCTTTCATGAAATGGATGAAAACCGATCAAGGCCGTCGAATCATCGATCAAGTGAAACTCAAAACGCCCGTTGCTGGCGATATCTTCCACGACGCAGCAGTCTCTCGCGCTTGCCGCGTCCTGGGGACAATGCTCAAAAACGGCGTTCCATTGCTTAGGGCATTACGCATCAGCAGCGAGTCGACTGGAAATATCCTGTTGGCCGAAGCGATGCTCAAATCGGTCGATAATGTCACCGCCGGTGACTCGCTATCGAAACCGTTAGCCGCAAGCGGCTTGATCCCCCCACAAGTCATGGCCATGATTCGCATCGCAGAAGAATCGAACACCCTCGACGAAGTCCTCGTCAAGATCGCAGATCGCATCGATGGACGGATCGAACGCAAACTGGAAGTACTCGTCCGAATGATCGAACCGATGATGCTGATTTTTATCGGCGGTATGGTGATGTTTGTCATCGTAGGCGTCTTGCTCCCCGTCTTCGATCTCAACTCCTCGGTCGGTTGATCTCCATCCAAATCACACAATTTAAACCACGTCAACGAATACAAACAAAACAAGAAAGGACACTATTCACTATGAAACTATCCACAATGAAACGTCAAAACCGCAAAGGCCTTACCCTGCTCGAATTGATGATCGTTCTGATCATTCTCGTCGGACTCATTGCACTCGTTGGCCCCCGATTGCTCGGTACCCAAAAGAAAGCTGACATCCGAACCGCTCAGGCGCAAATCGGGAACCTTGCCTCCGCGCTTAAGATGTATGTGGTGGACATGAAGTCGTTTCCATTGACCGAAGAGGGGTTGCAAGCCCTAGTCGCGGCTCCAGAAGACGAATCGATTTCAAAGAACTGGGATGGCCCTTACATCGAAGGGGGCAAACTACCACGCGATCCGTGGGGTGGTGAGTTCCAATACGAATTCGAATCGGCAGATTCTGAAGACAGCAAAGGTACCGATGCTTTCCCAAGAATTTTCTCGAGCGGACCAGATCGTCAACCAGGCACAGCCGATGATATTAGCAATCAACCAGCCTCCGATGAATCCGATTCAGGATCGAAGTAATCAGCCACAAGCCACATACAACATGGCAGATAGTAAAAAAATGGCAATCACTCGTCTCAATTACAGCACTACCTCGAACTCTATCTTCGCAGAGACGGTCACAGCAACCTCCCCTCGACGTGAGCTTCCCTCATCTCGATCCGGTTTCTCGCTCCTCGAAATGATGATCGTGGTAGTTCTTCTCGCTGGTATCCTTGCCATTGCATGGCCAAGCATCGCCCGGCCATTGCGGAAAGCGGAGTTGAGCGAAGCGACTCAGAAGCTTCGAGAGGCCATCGAAGATGGGCGTTATCAAGCCATGATGACCGGTGCACCTGTGTTTCTCCAAATCCAACAAGGTGAAGGCGAAATGCGATCCGGTGGCATAGACAGCCTGATCGCTGGTGAATTGTCTCACGACCACTCCGATCTTGCTTCCGATCCCCAAACTTCTTCTACCAATTCAAAACCATCGACGAGCTCGAACATGGGCTCTTATTCCAGCCCTCGCGCTACTTCAAACCTTGCGTCGAACAA